>CAYQSE010000184.1:0-11920 GCA_964419905.1 uncultured Enterobacteriaceae bacterium | reverse complement strand
CGTTCGACATCTCGATCCTCGAGGTCGGCGACGACGTGGTCGAGGTCAAGGCGACCAACGGCGACACGCACCTCGGCGGCGACGACATCGACGAGGTGCTGATCAAGTACCTGGTCGGCGAGTTCAAGAAGGAGCACGGCATCGACGTCTCCAGCCAGAAGATGGTGATCCAGCGCCTCAAGGAGGCCGCCGAGAAGGCGAAGATCGAGCTGTCGAGCGCGCCGTCCACCGAGATCAACCTGCCGTTCCTCACCGCAGACGCCTCGGGCCCGAAGCACCTGCAGAAGAACCTGTCCCGCGCCGAGTTCGATCGGATGATCGAGCCGATCATCGAGCGCACCCTCGGCCCGGTCCGCGCGTGCCTCAAGGACGCCGGCCTGTCCCCGTCCGACATCGACGAGATCCTGCTCGTCGGCGGCTCCACCCGCATCCCGCTGGTGCAGAAGAAGGTCAAGGACCTCTTCGGCAAGGAGCCGAACAAGACGGTCAACCCCGACGAGGTCGTCGCGGTCGGCGCAGCGGTGCAGGCAGGCGTGCTCTCGGGCGACGTCACCAGCATGCTGCTCCTCGACGTCACCCCGCTCTCGCTCGGTATCGAGACGCTCGGCGGCGTGATGACCACGCTGATTACGCGCAACACGACGATCCCGACCAGCAAGTCCGAGATCTTCTCGACCGCCACCGACAACCAGACGGCGGTCGACGTGTTCGTGTTCCAGGGCGAGCGCCAGATGGCGCGTGACAACCGCCTGATCGGCAACTTCCGGCTCGACGGCATCCCGTCCGCCCCGCGCGGCGTGCCCCAGATCGAGGTCACGTTCGACATCGACGCGAACGGCATCCTCTCGGTGCGCGCGAAGGACAAGGCCACCGGCAAGGAGCAGCACATCACGATCGAGGCGAGCTCCGGGCTCGACCAGGGCGAGATCGACAAGCTGGTCAAGGACGCGAAGGCGAACGAGGCCACCGACAAGGCCAAGCGCGAGCTGATCGAGGCCCGCAACAACCTCGACAACCTCGTCTACCAGACCGAGCGCACGGTCAACGAGCACGGCGACAAGCTGCCGGCCGAAGAGAAGGCCAAGCTCGACACGGCGCTCGCCGACGCGAAGACCGCGCTCGACTCGGACGACGCCGGCAAGATCAAGTCCGCGTTCGACGCGCTCACCGCGGCTTCCCACAAGCTGGCCGAGGTGATGTACCAGGGCCCGGCGGGGGCCGGCGCAGCGGCTCCCGCGGGTGCGGCGGGTCCCAAGCCCGGCAGCGACGACGTGATCGACGCCGAGTACGAAGACGCCTGAGTTCGCTCGGGGCGGCGCGCGAACACCGTGCGTCGCCCCGCTTCGTTTCACCCTCGGTAGGAGCGCGAAGTGCCCCGCGACTACTACGACATCCTCGGTATCGCCCGGGATGCCTCGCCTCAGGACCTGAAGAAGGCCTACCGCAAGCTCGCGCTGCAGTACCACCCGGATCGCAACCCTGACGATCCGGAGGCCGAGGCGAAGTTCAAGGAAGCGGCAGAGGCCTACGAGGTGCTCGCCGACGAGAAGAAGCGTCAGGTCTACGACCGCTTCGGCCACGAGGGCCTGCGCGGTCGCGGCTTCGATCCGAACTTCTCGGACGTGTCGGACATTTTCTCGGCGTTCGGCGACATGTTCGGGTTCGGCGACCTGTTCGGCTTCAGCGGGGGCGGGCGCGGCCAGCACCAGCAGCAGGTGCGGCGCGGCGCCGACCTCGAGGTGCGGCTCGACCTCGAGTTCATGGAGGCGTGCCACGGCGCGGCCAAGGAGGTCACCGTCACCCGGCACGTCCACTGCGACACGTGCACCGGGAGCGGCCTGAAAGAGGGCGCCAAGCGCGCGACCTGTCGAAGCTGCGGCGGTCGCGGGCAGGTCGTCTCGCAGCAGGGCTTCCTGCGCATCCGCACGGTGTGTCCGACCTGCCGCGGCACGGGCTCCACCGTCGAGCCGGGGGATCGCTGCGCCGACTGCGGCGGCCTGGGGCGGCAGCGCCAGTCCGAGCCGATCAAGATCACGGTGCCCGCGGGCGTCGACACGGGCATCCAGCTCAGGCTGGTCGGCAAGGGCGAGGTCGGCGATCCCGGCGCGCCGCCGGGCAACCTGTACATCACGATCCATGTCGAGCCGCACTCGCTCTTCCGCCGCGACGGGCTCGACACCTACTGCTCCATCCCGGTCCCGTTTCCGACCATGGCGCTCGGCGGCGAGATCCGCGTGCCGACCATCCACGGCGAAGAGACGCTCTCGGTGCCGCGTGGGACCGAGTCGGGCAAGGTGTTCCACCTGCGCGAGAAGGGGATCCAGGCGATTCATGGGCGTGGGCAGCCGGGTGATCACCACGTCCAGCTCGTCGTCGACGTCCCCCAGGAGCTCTCCGAGGAGCAGGAGGGGTTGATCCGCCAGCTCGCGGGCCTGCAGGGGAGCGACGTGCGCGAGAAGGGCTTCTGGAAGAAGCTCTTCGGATAGCGAGTCCAGCGAAACGGAGAACGGATGTCCGCAGTCGAGGAGGTCGAGGGTCGCGTCGCCGCGGCGGCGCCGGTGTTCGAGCGCGCACGCGTCGAGATGGGCCGCGTGCTCGTGGGCCAGCGCTACATGGTGGATCGCCTGCTGATCGGGCTGCTCGCGAACGGGCACGTCCTGGTCGAGGGGCTGCCGGGGCTCGCGAAGACCACCGCGGTCAAGGCGCTGGCGCAGAGCCTGCATCTGGACTTCAGCCGCGTGCAGTTCACGCCCGATCTGCTCCCCGCCGACCTCGTCGGCACGCAGATCTACCAGCCCGCCACCGGCGGGTTCACCACGCGCAAGGGCCCGATCTTCGCGAACGTGCTGCTCGCCGACGAGATCAACCGCGCGCCAGCGAAGGTGCAGTCCGCGTTGCTCGAGGCGATGCAGGAGCGGCAGGTCACGCTGGGCGACACGACGTTCGCGCTGCCGGTGCCGTTCCTGGTGCTCGCGACGCAGAACCCGATCGAGCAGGAGGGCACCTATCCGCTGCCCGAGGCGCAGACCGACCGGTTCATGCTCAAGCTCTCGGTGACCTACCCCGACCTGGCCGAGGAGCTCGAGATCATCGCGCGCTCCGCGCAGCCGGCGCCGGTGCTCCAGGCGGTCGCGACGCTCGACGACATTCGCGCGGCCCAAGCGTTGGTGCAGGAGATCCGCGTGACCGACGTGCTCATGCGCTACATCGTCGACCTGGTGCGCACGACGCGCGACCCGGGCGCGGTGGACGCGGCGCTCGCGCGCGCGGTCGAGGTCGGCGCGTCCCCGCGTGCCTCCATCGCGCTCGCGGCGGCGGCCCGCGCGCACGCGTTCCTCGACGGGCGCGGCTATGCGCTGCCCGAGGACGTGAAGGCGATCGCCCCCGACGTGCTGCGACACCGCATCCTCCCCACCTACGAGGCCGAGGCCGACGGGCTGAACTCCGACGCGATCGTCGCCCGGATCCTCGACCGGGTGGAGATGCCATAGGCCAGGGTCTGCCGGAGGGGTGGAGCGCTTGAGTCAGCTGACGCCGGACGAGCTTCGGGAGCTGCGGCGCCTGCACGTTCAGGCCGGGCGGCGGGTCGACTCGCTGTTCTCCGGCGACTGGCGCACCGCGGTGCGCGGGCGCGGCATGGAGTTCGAGGAGGTGCGCGCGTACGTGCCTGGCGACGACGTGCGGCACATCGACTGGAACGTCACCGCGCGCTCGGGCGATCCGCACGTCAAGGTGTTCCGCGAGGAGCGACAGCTCACGGTGGTGCTGGGTGTCGACGTCTCCGGCTCGAGCCGCGTGGGCACGGGCGGACGCGACGGGCGCACCGACCGGCGGCTGCAGATCGCCAGGATCGCGGGCGGCATCGCGTATGCCGGGGTGCGGAACCGCGACCGGGTCGGGCTGGTCACGTTCTCCGACCGCGTCGAGACGTGGCTCCCTCCGAGGAAGACCCGCGGCCATGTGTGGAACGTGATCCAGCACGTCTACGAGGTGAAGGGCACGCATCGCGGCACCGATCTGTCTGCGGCGTTCGGGCACATCGCGAACGCGCAGCGGCGCCGCGCGGTGCTGGTACTGGTCAGCGACTTCATCGACGCGGGCCCGTGGGACAAGGCGCTCGCGCACCTGACGCGTCGCCACGAGGTGCACGCGGTCGTGGTGCACGATCCGCTCGACGTGGGGCTGCCGCCGCTCGGTCTGATCGAGGTCGTCGACGCCGAGACGGGGCGCCCGCGGCTGGTGGACGCGCGGAAGTGGGTGGCGCGGGAGTCCGTCGACGAGCGCCTGCGCCGCTGCCGCCGCGCCGGCGCGAAGTCGGTCGCCATCGGCACCGGCGAGGACGCGTTCCACGCGCTGCACGAGCACTTCCACCGCGTCGGGGGCCGGCGATGATCCGGCGCGGGCTGCTGCTGTTGTGGCTGACAGCGTGCGGCACGGGCTCGGGCGCGCTGCGCCCGGAGTCCGAGGGCGTGCGCGCGTGGGTCGAGGCGCAGCGCGACGACGGCGGCGTCCTCGTCGTGCAGGTCGCGGTGCCCGCCGACGTCGACGTGGAGCTGCCCGAGCCCGAGGCGCGGGGCTTGACGCTCCAGGCCGACGGGGAGGCGCGCGTGGAGCGGGTCGGCGCGCGCGTGGTGATCACCCAGCGCTATCACTTCTCCGGCGAGCCGGGGATCTACGAGGTGCCGGCGCTGGTCGCCCGCTACACCGGGCCCGAGGGCGAGGGGCGGGTGCGCTCGTCGCCGCTGTGGGTCGATCTGGGCACCGAGCCGCCTCGCCCCGACGTGCTCGCGGACATCGACGAGCCCGCTACGGTGTGGCAGCCGCCCGCGGCGTGGCAGATCGCGGCGGTACTCGGCGTGGGCCTGCTGGGGGTCGGCGGCCTCGCCGCCATCGCGTGGGCGTTCCGTCCGGTCCCGGTCGCGCCGCGGGTCATCTCGCCCTACGAGCGCGCGCTCGCGGCGTGGGAGTCGGCACGGCGCGATGCGGGCCTCTCCGAGCACGACCTGGCGCTGGCCGTCTCGCGCATCTTCAGGGAGTACCTGGACGAGGCGCTGCGCTTCCCGGCGACGGCGTGGAGCACCACCGAGACGCTCGCGCACCTGGAGGCCATGGCGTTTCTGCCCGAGGGGAACGTCCCGCGCGCGCGCCGCCTGCTGCGCGCGACCGATCGCGTGAAGTTCGCCGACGCGCAGGCCCGCGCCGAGCTCTTCGAGGAGCTCGACGCGGATCTTCGCGCGTTCCTCGACAGCACCCGCCCGCGCAGCTGGCAGGTCGAGGAGGCCCAGGCATGACACAGTGGGCGACGCCGTGGGCGTTCGTGCTGTTGATCCCGGTGCTGCTGCTCCCCCTCCAGGCGCGGTGGACGGGGCGCAACCGCCTCGCGGTGCCATCCGAGGCGGCCATGCGGCGCGGGCTGTCACTGCGCGTGCTGCTCGCGTGGGTGCCCGATCTGCTGCGCCTGATCGGCCTCGTGCTCGTCGTCGTCGCGCTGGCGCGCCCACAGCTCACCGAGCGCTCCCTGCTGGTCGAGAAGGAGGGGCTCGACATCCTGCTCGCGATCGACGTGTCGGGGTCGATGGACGCGCCGGACTTCTCGTCGGGGCTCGCGCCAGTCACCCGGCTCGAGGTGGCCAAGGGGGTGATGTCCGAGTTCGTGCGTGCGCGGCCGTATGATCGCATCGGGCTCGTCGTGTTCGGCGCCGAGGCGTTCACGTTCGTGCCGCTCACGCTCGATCACGACACGCTGCAGCGCTCGCTCGAGCACGTGCAGATCGGGCTCGCCGGCCGCAACGCGACGGCGATCGGCGCGGCGGTGGCGGTGGCGGGTCGGCGGATGAAGCAGGTCGACAGCCCCGACCGCGTGGTCATCCTGCTCACCGACGGGCGCAACAACGTCGAGCGGCCCGATCCGATCCAGGCGAGCCACGCGCTGGCTGCACTCGGCATCCGGGTCTACACGGTAGGCATCGGCTCGGGCGGCGCGCGGTACGCGTCCGACAGCATCGACGAGCCGATGCTGCGCCAGATCGCGGAGCTCACCGGCGGCGCGTTCTTCCGCGCGACCACCGCGAGAGGGCTCCAGCAGGTCTACGACGCGATCGACGAGCTCGAGACGTCGCCTGCGGAGGTCTCCGAGCTGGTCTCGCACGTGGAGCTGTACCGTCGCTGGCTGGCGCCCGGCTTCGGGCTCCTGATGGCGTCGATGCTGCTCTCGACCACCGTGCTGCGGAGGGGCCCGTGAGCTGGACGGCGCCGATCTGGGCCGGGTGGCTGCTCGGCGTGTTCGTGCTGGGCCTCGTGACGTGGCTCGCGGGGCGTCGTCACCGGCGCGTGCTGGCCGCGTGGTTCCGCGGTGAGCTCTTCGAGCGCGTGCTGCCTCGGCGGGTGCGCGCGCGGCGGGTCGCGCGGGATCTGCTCTCGCTCGGTGGGCTCGTCTGCCTCGTGCTCGCGCTGATGGAGCCGCTGTATGGCAAGGAGGTCCGCGAGGTCGAGAAGGAGGGGGTCGATCTGGTCCTCGTCGTCGACCTGTCTCGCTCGATGGAGGCGCGCGACGTCGATCCGAGCCGGCTGGAGCGGGTGCGACGAGAGATCCGCGACCTGATCGCGCTGCTGGAGGGCGACCGGGTGGGGCTCGTCGTGTACGCGGGCGGCGCCTACCCCCGGATGCCGCTGACCCAGGACTACGACGCCCTTCGGATGCTGGTCGACGAGCTCGACACGAAGATGTTCCAGGCGCAGGGCTCTGAGGTCGGTGAGGCCCTGCGCCTCGCGACGAAGCTGCTGTCCGGCGAGACGTCGGCGGGCGCGGGGAAGGCGATCGTCGTGTTCTCGGACGGCGAGGCGCACGACGCGGCGGACGCGTTGGCGGCGGCGCGCGAGGCCGCGAAGATCGGGGCGCGCGTGTACACGGTGGGCGTGGGCGTCGAGGCAGCGCCGATCCCGGATCCCCAGGGCGGGTTCCTCGCCGACAACGGGCGCGCGGTGCTCACCGAGCCAAACCCGAAGCTCCTCCAGGATCTGGCGCGCGTCACCGGGGGGGCCTACGTCCAGAGCATCGCCTCGGCGCGGGACATGGAGCAGGTCTACCAGGACGAGATCCGGAAGTCGCTGACGGCCGTGAGCTACGGCACCGTCGAGCACGAGACGTGGAAGAGCGGGTTTCAGTGGCCGCTCGGCATCGGGTTCGCGGCCCTCCTGCTCGCGGCGTGGCTGGGAGACGGCCGCCGCGCCTGGGGCGGCGTGATGGCGTTGTTGTTGGGCGTGCTGCTGGTGCCCGACGCCGCGCGCGCCGCCAGCCTCGCCGACGGCGACGCGCTGTTCCGCGCCGAGCAGTACGATCGCGCCGAGGAGGTGTTCGTCGAGCTCTCGATGGAGCGACCCACGGATCCCGACGTCCACGACCGGCTCGGGGCCACCCGCTTCCGGCGCGGTGACTACGACGGCGCGGCGCGCGCGTGGGATACGGCGGCCGAGCTGCGCGGGCGCGGCGGCGCGCGCGAGCTGTTCAACAGCGGGAACGCGCACTACCAGGCCGGTCGGCTCGAGGAGGCGCGCGAGCGCTACGACCACGTCCTGAACCTCGACCGCGAGCACGAGGGCGCGTCCCGCAACCTGGGCATCCTCTCCGAGGAGCTCCGCCGTCGCCGGATGATCCAGCCCCCGCCGCCCGAGCAGGGCGAGCAGGGCGAGCAGGGGGAGCAGGGCGAGCAGGGCGAGCAGGGCGAGCAGGGCGAGCAGGGCGAGCAGGGGGAGCAGGGCGAGCAAGGGGAGCAGGGCGAGCAGGGCGAGCAGGGCGAGCAGGGCGAGCAGGGCGAGTCGCCGTCCGGGACGCCGGGTGAGGCGCCGCAGGGTCAGCCGCCGGACGGAGAGCCGGGCGGGGAGTCCGAGGAGGGCGGCGAGCCGCAGGCCGACGCGTCGGGTGAGCGCCCGCCGGGCGACGACGGGCAAGAGCTCGACGGCGAGGGGCAGGCTGGCGCAGCCGAGCTCGACGAGCTCGACGGCGCGCAGGGCGAGCAGGGCGAGCTGCCTCAAGGTGATCCCTTCGACGGGCGCTGGCAGAATGACGGTCCGGTGACCGAGGCCCAGGCCGAGCGCCTGCTCGAGGGCGTCGAGGAGGGCCGCCCGCGCATCGTCGTGCCCGGTCGCGAGCTGGGGAAGCCATGGTGAGCCGCCTGCTGCTCGTGCTGTGGGCGCTGTTCGTCACCGTGCCCGCGTTCGCCGCTCAGGTGCAGCTCGTCGTGCCGTATCGCACGCTCGAGGTCGGCCAGCAGGGGCAGGTCGAGGTGTTGGTCGTCAACGGGCGTCCGTCCGGCGTTCCACGGCTCGAGGCGACGCCCGGGCTCGAGGTCCGCTACCTCTCGCAGGCGCGCACGTCGCGGATCGTGAACATGACCCGCACCTCGACGATCTCGTTCACCTATGCGGTCCGCGCCACCCAGGAGGGCACGTTCTCCATCGGCCCGGCGCGGCTCGACGTGGACGGGCAGCCCATGCAGTCCAACGTGGTCGAGCTCGTGGTGAAGGCGGCCGCGCCCCCCCCCGACGCGCTGGTCGAGGCCTACGCGAGCACCTCGGTGGACGCGGCGTGGGAGGGCCAGGTCGTGCTCTACCGCTACGGGCTCCGCTCGCGCGTCCGGGTTGCGCGCGTGAGCTGGGTGGCGCTGCCGTTGGCCCGCCTCGCTCGGCCGCGCGAGGGGGGCGGCGTGCGACGACAGTACGTGATCGACGATCCGGCCGGTGCGATCGCGATCGACGAGGTGTGGGAGCCGTTCCTGGTCACCTCGGGGCAGGACATCGGGCTGGAGCCGGCGGTCGCCCAGCTCGAGATCCCGGTGGACGACCCGCGCGGGCGGATGCGGCTGTTTCAGCCGACCGAGACGATGACCGTCGCCACCGACACCCTGACGCTGCGCGTCCAGCCACTTCCGCCGCCGCCGCCAGGCTTCACCGGGCTCGTGGGCGAGTTCGACATCCAGGGCATCCTGTCGCGCCCCGATGCAGCGGTCGGCGACTCGTTGGAGTGGCAGATCAAGGTGGTCGGCGACGGATCGCTCGAGGGCTTCAAGGTGCCCGTCGCGGTCGATCGCCCCGATGTGAGGTTCTACGACGGCAGCCCCTCGGTGTATGCCGAGGTCGGCGAGCACGGGTACATCGCGCAGGGTGACTTCACCCGTGTGGTCGTGCCGACGCGCCCGGGCCGGCTGGAGCTGCCGCCGCTCGAGCTGGTGACGTTCTCGACGCAGCGCGGTGCGTACGTGACGCACCGGCTCGAGGTGCCGCCGATCGCGGTGCGACCCGGCAAGGAAGGGGTCGGCGAGCTCCAGAGCTTCGCGCCCGCCGACGGGGACGCGATGGACGATCCAGCGACCCCCACCGTGGTGGAGTTCTACCCGATCAAGCCATCGGGTCGCGCACGCGTCGGGTTCGTGGCGCCGTGGCTGCTGGCGCTCGCGGTTGCGGCGCTGGGGGTGGCCTGCGCGCCGCTGCTGTTGGAGGGGGCCGAGGCCTGGCGCCGCCGCCGCCCGGTCCCCGACGCACCCGCGCCGCCAACCCCCGAGCGGCTGCTGCAGCACCTCCCGGCGGGCGGACCGGATCGGCTCGCGACGCTGGACGAGGCGCTGCGCGAGGCGCTACGTCGGCGGGTCGCGCCAGACGCTGCACGGATCGAACGGAGCAAGGCCCTGGGCGCGCTGCCCGACGCGCTGGCGTCCGAGGTTCGAAGGGTCGGCGCCGCGCTCGATCGCGCGCGCTTCGCGGGCGACGCGCCGAGCGAGGACCTCGCGGAGCAGGTGCGCGGGCTGGTGCGCGCGCTCGGGGAGGCGACGTGATCTCGCTGATGCTCGCGCTGGTGCTGGGTGCTGCGGCGGGTCCGGTCGAGGACGGCGCCGCGCTGTGGGAGGCCGGTCAGGGCGCGGACGCTGTCGCGGTGTGGGAGGTCGCCGCGCGTGAAGGCGTGCCGTCCGGGGTGCTCCTCTACAATCTGGGCGTGGCGCACTATCGCCTCGGGGACGCGCCGCGCGCTGCAGCCTACCTCCAGGCCGCCCGGAGGCTCCGCCCGCGCGATCCGAAGCTGGTCCACAACCTGGCCCGCGCGCGCAACCGGATCGAGGGCGCGCCGCCGCCGGTGCATGCGCCGCACGGGTGGATGGAGCTGGTCACCGTGGGCGAGATGTCGGCGTTGGCGCTTTTCTTGTCGCTGATCGCGGCGGGCGGGATGTGGTGGCGACGGTTGGCCGCGCGCGACCTGCTTCGGCTGCCGTGGCTGCTCACGATGGCCGCCGCGATCGCGGTCGGGCTCGCGGGCGCCACGGGGGCGTGGAGCGTCGCGAACCGCCCCGTGGTGGTGGTGGTCGACGCGCCGGCGGTGGCGCGCGATGCAGCGCGCGCCGACGCGAGCGAGCGCTTCGTGTTGCCGCCGGGCTCGGAGGTGCGTGTGGAGCGTGCGCTCGGCGACTACCTGCTCGTGCGCACCGGTCGCGGCGATCGAGGGTGGATTGCCCGCCGTCGCGCGCTCTACATCGGTCCTCCGTCTACCGTCCCGTCGGGTTAAGCCCGCTGGGCCAAGGAGGCGTAGGTATGCGTCAGCTCGCGTGGGTGCTCTGTCTCGGCCTCGTCCTCGGGGCGTGCGGCGGCAAGATCAAGCGGCTCGAGCAAGCCGAGCGCGATCACTACTACGCGCTGCGCGTCTACATGGACGCGGACCAGCAGAAGGCCTACCTCAAGCTGAAGACGCGCGACGAGCGGGATGCGCTGCTCGCGTCGCTGGGACTGTGGGATCGCTTCTACAAGTACGACGCGTATGTCCGCGACCTCATCGTCGCGGGTGAGGTCGCCGAGGGGTGGGCCGAGGACCAGGTGATGATGTCCTGGGGCGCGCCCTTCCAGCGTCGTCGCATGACCAGTCGCCCCGCGCAGCGCTCGGAGCTGCTCGTCTACCGCTTCGAGGTCGACAAGGACGGCGTCGTGCGCGTGTTCGTACCGAACAGCAAGACCGCCTACAAGATGGTGGATCGCTACCAGGTCGAGCTCTATGTCGACGACGGTCGGGTCACCGAGGTGCGTCGCAAGGATCAGTGGGAGTAGGACGCTGGCCCGCGACCTGCCGATGCGATGGACGTTTGCTCGCCCCGACGGCGAGCTTGTCGTGGAGCCGGCGCGGATCGACGACGCGCGGGAGCTGCTCGCGCTTCAGCTTCAGGTGCTCGCCGAGGGGCGCTGGTTCATCACGGAGCCCCACGAGTTCCACGGGAGTCTCGAGGCGAAGACCCGGCAGATCGTCGAGCTGGCGCGCGCGAGCAACGGCGTGTTCCTGGTCGCGCGGCGTGGCGGGCGCGTGCTCGGGGCGCTGACCGCGCAGGGCGGTGTGCTCCAGCGGATGCGATCTTCGTGCAAGCTGGAGATCATGGTGCTCGCCACCGCGCGGCGGCAGGGCGTGGGGCGTGCGCTGATGGAGGCGTGCGTCGACTGGGCGACCCAGGCGCCGGAGATCTCCAAGCTGGGGCTGAATGTGTTCGCCGACAACTCGCGCGCGATCGGGCTGTATGAGGCGTTCGGCTTCCGTGAGGAGGGTCGCCGCCGGCGCGAGTACCGGATGAGCGACGGGTCGTGGCGCGACGACGTGTTGATGTACCGGTTCGTCGACGGCAGCGCCTAGGGCGGTCAGACGGTCGGCCGGGACGGCTGTCGATCCTACACATCTTGGCTGCGGCCCGAGATCATGTGGGGCGGGCGTCCCGCCCGCCCGTCCTGACGGGAAGCCCATAATGCTTATTGAACCAACGTAGTTGCCGAAACGAGCAACGCAGTTCTTCACGGGCGGGCGGGACGCCTGGCGATTGATCACATCTCGGCTGCGGCCCGAGATCTTGTGGGGCGGGCGTCCCGCCCGCCCGTCCTGACGGGAAGCCCGGAATGCCCATCA
>CAYQSE010000183.1:0-11982 GCA_964419905.1 uncultured Enterobacteriaceae bacterium | reverse complement strand
ATCATCGCCTCCTGCTGCACGGAGGTCTTCGATAGTGGCGCCAGAAGGGTGATCTAAAGAGATGTGTAGGATCGACAGGCGTCCCGCCCGCCCGTCCTGAAGGGAAGCCCATAATGCTTATTGAACCAACGTAGTTGCCGAAACGAGCAACGCAGTTCTTCACGGGCGGGCGGGACGCCCGCCCCACGTTCATGGATCCTCGCGAACCCGCCTGCAGCAGGTCTTCGTGAAGATGTGAACAATCGACAGCCGGGACGGCCGGCCGACGTCTCTTTCGGCAGGCTCTCCGGGCGTGGGTCCCACCTGCCATCTGGGTCCGAACCGCGGACACCACGGGAAGCAGGTCAGCGCGCGCAACGTCAGGCGACGGGGCTACCGCACGCGCGAGCTCGCTCAGCGGGCGCTCGCGGCATCACGGGTCAACCGTGCGGCGGGGCGATGACGACGACGCTGTAGGCGACGGCGTCGACGTCGCCGACGTTCCGGTACAGGTGCTTCTGGTCGCCGCGGAACACGACGACGTCGCCGGCGGCGAGGGGGTAGCGCGCGCCGCTGCACACGAGCTCGAGGTCGCCGCGCTCGCAGGCGAGGTACTCGCGGGTGCCGGGCGTGTGCGGGGTGCCGACGAGGCGCGCGCCGACGGGCAGGGCGAGCCGCTCGAGGGCCAGACCCGGCAGCGGATCGGGCAGCAGCTTGCGCACCTCGACCGGGCCGCGCAGGTCGCGCTCGAGCTCGTCGCGCCGATACAGGCGCGCCGAGGCGCGGGGCGGCGCGACGAGCTCCTCGAGGGTCACGCGCAGCGCAGCGGCGAGCTTGACCAGCACCGCGAGCGTCGGGTTGCCGCCGCCGGACTCGACGGTCGCGAGGGTGGCGCGCGGCACGCTCGCGGCGTCCGAGAGCTGCTGCTGGGTGAGCCCGCGCGCGGCGCGGAGCTGACGCAGGTTGTGCGCGAGGTGGTCGCTCGCGCGCTCGGGGTCGGCGCTCATGCGTCGAAGCGTACGACGTCGTCGTTCCACAGCGCGACCTCGATCTCCCAGCCGGTCGGATCGATCACGTACCAGGAGGTCGAGTGGGGGTAGTCGACGGGCCCGTCGCCCCAGCCGAGCTTTACCTGCTCGCGGACGAGCGTGGCTTCCCACGCGGGGCGGTCCGTGATCCGCAGCCCGATGTGCCCGAAGGTGTGCAGGCGGTGCGCGGCCGCCTCCTCGTCGGTGGTGACGTGGCGGCCCGGCGCCTCGTACAGGCAGATCATCGCCTCGCCGACGCGCAGGATGGCCCACCTGCGCCCGTTGCGAACACCGCCTTCGACGCGGGTGAAGCCGAACACGCGGCCGTACCAGTCGAGGGAGGCGTCGAGGTCCTCGACGGTGAGGTTGACGTGATCGAGGTGCTTGACGGTCGCGTGTCGCATGGGCGGCTCCAGGTCGGGGGGACGCTGAGAACCTAGGGCACACGGCGCATCGCGCCGACGGAAATGTCGGTATACCGACCAGATGTCGGCGCCGCGTCGCGCGCGGCGGTTACGCGATCGGAGCGCGAGCCCCCGCCCGCGCGACGGGAGGCGCCCCATGCGACGCTGGCGCGGACTCAAGGCGCTCGTTCACGACGCGATCGACGCGACCACCGGGCTGGTGGGCGAGGGGCACGACGCCGCGCACCGCAACGTGCGTCGGGTCACCGACAGCCTGCCGCCGATCGCCGTGCCGGCGGGCGCGGTGAGCGAGACGGTGCGGCTGAGCACGGTCGGCACGCTCGGCGCGGTCCGCGTGGTCAACCGGGTCGTGGCGACGCTCACCGACGTCGCGCTGGACGCCGCCGTCGCGGTCGAGCCGCCCGAGGGGCCGCCGATCCCGATGCGATCCGACATGGTGGGCACGGCAGAGTGGGTGGCGGACGCGGCGATCGGCGCGCTGAACGGCGCGGTCGGCCACCACCTCGCGGCGACGCGCAACGGGCTCGACCTCGGCCTCGCGCTGCGCCTGGGGGATGCCTACGTCGATCCGCAAGCGCCGCAGCCGGTGTCGGGCCCGGTGGTCGTGTTCGTGCACGGCCTGGGGACCACCGAGTGGTCGTTCTGCCTCGACGCAGCGGCCTACCACGGCGATCCGTCCGCGACCTTCGGCGCGCTGCTCGCGCGGGATCTCGGCGTGGTCCCGATCTACGCGCGCTACAACACCGGGCGGCGCGTGCACGAGAACGGGCGCGCCCTCGCCGACGCGCTGGAGCGCCTCTACCTCGCAGGGGGCCTGGAGCGCGTCGTGCTGCTGGGGCACAGCATGGGGGGTCTGGTGGCGCGCGCGGCGTGTCACGCGGCCGAGCAGGCGGGGCATCGCTGGGTAGACGCGGTCGACCTCGTGATCTCGCTGGGCACGCCGCACCAGGGCGCGCCATTCGCGCGGTTCGGCCAGCGCGTGACCGACGGCCTGGGCGCTGTGGATCTGCCCGCGACGCGCGTGCTCGCGTCGATCCTCGCCGGGCGCAGCGCGGGCATCCGCGATCTGGAGCACGGCGACCTCACCGACCTGGGGCCCGATCCGGACGCGACCTCGGCCGACCGCGTGGTGCCGCTGCGCGACGGCGTGACCTACGCGTTCCTGTCCGCCACGATGCAGGGCGACCCGGAGGGCCCGGCGTCGCGGTGGCTCGGCGACCTGCTCGTGCAGGTGGGGAGCGCGTCGGGGCCCGTCCAGCACCGGGCGTTCACGATCCGCACCGCGACGTTCGGCGGCGTGCTGCACCACCAGATCCAGTGCCACCCGGACGTCTACGCGCAGGTGCGCGCGCTCGTCGGGGGCTGAGTCAGGCGACCGCGAGCGACGTCAGGCGGCGCACCAGCGCCTCGACGATCGGCCAGTCCGCGCCTGCGGGCACGTCGGCCCGGGGGTCGGCTGCGGCGAGCGCCTCGGCGACCGACGCGGGCGCGTCGAGCCACGCTGCGTAGATCGCGAGCGCCCCGAGGATCGACGGCGCGAGCGGATCGTCGACGCGCGCGGCGCCGAGGCGCGCGGCGTCGCAGCAGGCCGTGAACGCGGGGGCGTCGCCGCGCTCGGCCGCGAGCGCCGCGCGCCCGGCGTCGATGCGCCACCGGTGCAGCGGTGCGGGCACCTGGTCGAGGACGGTCAGCGCGCGCTCGAACGCGGCCTCTGCAGCGGCGAGATCGCCGACCTGGTGGTGCACGCGCGCGAGCTCGGCGAGCGTCTGCGCCTCGGCAGGCAGGTTGCCGGCGGCGCGGTGGGCGTGGGCGGCCGCGGCGAGGCGATCGAGCGCCTCGGGCACCCGCCCGCGCAGCGCGTCCACCGCGCCGAGCCCGCCGAGCGCGTACGCGCGGCCGCGCAGCGAGCCGAGCGCGTCGTGCAGGCGGAGCGCGGTGGCCCATGCCGCCTCGGCGTCGTCGAGTCTGCGCTGGCTAAGCAGCCGGGTGCCGATGTTGTTCAGCAGGACCGCCTCGTGTGTCCGGTCGCCGACCTCGCGGGCCGCGTCCAGCGCGGCGTCGTGACAGGCCTCGGCCTCGGCGACGCGGCCGAGATCCAGGTAGACGTTCGCGAGCGAGCCGTGCGTCGCGAGCGCGAACCAGCCGTCGCCCGCCGCGCGAAACAGGCGGAGCGCCTGCAGGTAGTGCCCCTCGGCGGCGAGCAGGGCCCCCTGCTGGCGCCGGGTGACGCCGAGTCCGTGCAGCGCGCGGGCCTCGAACATCGGGATCTCTGCCTCCCGTGCAGCGGCGAGGGCTTCGCCGAGCGCGGGCTCGGCCGCCTCGGCGTGGCCCTGTCGCCCACACACGACCCCGCGCGCGAGCGCGACGCGGCAACGCAGCGCGGGCGGCGCGTCGCTCGCCAGCGCCGCGGCGCGGTCCAGATCGCGGTGCGCCGCCGGAAACAGGCCCCGGATCGAGGCGAGGACCGCGCGCATCCGCAGCGCGTCGGCCTCGAGGTGGGGCTGCTGCGCGGCGCGCGCGGCGCGGACCGCGACCTCGACGAGGGCGGGCGCATCACCGGTCGGGATCGCGCCGACGAACAACATGTCGAGGGTCAGCAGGGCGCGCGCGACCACCGCGGGATGCGTGGCTTCGTCCCGCGTGGCGAGCGCGATCAGATCGGGCGCGAGACGCCCGAGGTCTGCCACGCTGCGCGGGTCGCCGCGGCGCTCCACCCCGGCGCGTCCGGCCTCCGCGCGGGCGACGAGCCACGCGCGGTGACGCGCGAGCGCGGCGTCGCGGTCCGGGTGCGCTGCGAGGCGCTCCTCCGCGAACGCGCGCACGCCGACGTACAGGCGGAACCACGGCTCCGAACCGCTCGGCGCCTCGGGCTCGCGCCGGAGCATGGACGCGCGGAGCAGGCGCTGCAGCAGGTCGAGCGCCCGCGGACCCAGCAGCGCCTCGGCGGCCGCGAGCGGGAAGGGGCCCGGGCAAGCACCGAGCGCGACGAGGGCGTCCTGCGTCGGCGCGTCCAGCTGATCGAAGGCGCTGTGGATGACGGCGCGCAGCGTCCGGTGTCGCGGCGGCCGGCCGTCGTCGCCGAGCAGATCGAGCGCTGCGGCGAGGCGGTCCCGCAGCGCGTCGATCGTCAGCAGGTCGAGTCGGCTCGCAGCCAGCTCGATCGCCAAGGGCTGCCCGTCGAGGCGACGGACGAGGTCGCGCGCCGCCTCCCGATCGGCACCGTCGACCGAGAAGCCAGGGCGAACGAGCGCTGCACGGTCGATCAACAGCGCCAGCGCGGCGCCCTCCTCGAGCGGTGGGAGGTCGAGGACGTCCTCCGCAGCCAACCCCAGCGGCGCGCGCGAGGTGACGAGCAGGCGCAGCACGGGCGCGCGCTGGAGCCATCCAGGGAGCAACGCGCGCAGGGGCTCGGACACCTGCTCCGCGTTGTCCAGGACGAGGAGCGTCGCGTCGGCGCGCCCGAGCGCGTCGCCGATCCACGTCGCCGTGGCCTCGAGATCGCGGCGCGGATCGAGCGGCAGCGCGAGGGCGCGCGCGACCTCGCGCAGCACGTCCCACGCGCCGCGCGCTGCCGCGAGATCCACGAACCGTCCCGAGGGATCGCTGCCGAGGCGGTGTCGGGCGAGCGCGGTCTTTCCGATGCCGCCGGGCCCCGTCAGCGTGACGAGGCGCTCCCCGCGCGTGAGGCGCTCGGCGAGCGCCGCGATCTCGCGGCGCCGGCCGAAGAAGCCGACGGGCAACGGGGCGTCGTCCGCGGGCGCCCAGGGCTCGAAGCGGTAACCGGCGCCGTAGACGGTCTTGAGCAGCACGGGCACCTGCGGATCCACCTCGATCTTCGCGCGCAGTCGCTGCACCGTGGTGTCGACGGTGCGCGACCGCACCGTCGGTTGGTAGCCCCAGACCTCGGTGAGCAGCGTCTCGCGCGAGTGGGTCTGGTTCGGGTGCCCGTCGAGCCACACGAGCAGCGCGCGCTCGCTCGCGGTCAGCGTCGTTCGCTGCTGGCCCCGGCACACCTCGAGGCGGTCCAGGTCCACCCAGCCGTCCTGCAGGGTGATGCGCGTGCGCGAGAGCTTCATCGTCCGGACAGTATAGGGTCCGAGGAGTACCGCGAGCGCGCGCGCGCCGCGCGGGTTGGCAGTCAGCGCGTGAGGTGGCCGTTCGCAGCGGCGATCGCGGCGTCCGGATCACAGGCGTGCCCGGCGTCGCGGAGGCCGTGCGCGATCGCACGCACCGTGGCGAGCAGGTCGTCGGGGCGGAACGCGGTGATGCCCATGTGGCCGACGCGGAAGTAGGCGTCCTTGAGCGCCGGATGCAGCCCGCCGGCGATGATCGCGCCGTGGTCGCGGACCCGGGCGAGGAACGAAGCGTTCACGCCGTCGGGGTAGCGCAGCGCGGACAGCGTGTTCGCGGCGAGGTCCGGGTTGGGGAGCTGCCGCAGACCCAGCGTCGCCCACGCGGCCTGCATCGCGCGCGCGGCGAGGGCATGCTGCTCGAACTGCGCGTCCATCGCGGCCTCTGGGGTGGCGCCGCGGGCGAGGATCTCGTCGAGCGCCGCGTGCAGCGCGAGCACCTGGCTCGTGGGCGGCGTCGCGAAATAGGACGGGCGGCCCTCCTCGTAGGCGCGGAAGATCGGCAGCCAGCTGTGGAAGTCGAGGCTGAGCGGCGGCGGCGTGGTGAGCGCGTCGCGCGCGGCGAGGGCGCGCGGGCTCGCGACCCACGCGGCGAGCCCGGGCGGGGCGCCGAGCGCCTTCTGCGACGCGGTGAGGTAGACATCGGCGCCCCATGCCGACATCTCGAACCGCTCGCCGCCGGTCGCGCACACGCCGTCGAACACCGTGAGCAGCTCGTGCGCGCGGGCGACGCCGCAGATGCCCTCGGCGTCGATCCGTACGCCGGTGGACGTGTCGACGTGCGTGGCGAACAGCGCCTTGAACGGCTTGGCAGACGCGATCAGCGCCTCGGAGACCGCGGCGGCGGACGGCGCCTCGCCGGGCTCGGCGCGCACCTGCGTGACCTCCACGCCGCGGCGGGCGAGCATCTCGGCCATGCGGTCGGAGAAGTAGCCGGTGTTCACGAGCAGCGCGTGATCGCCGGGCTCCATCAGGTTGGTGACCGCGGCCTCCATCGCGAGGGTGCCGCTGCCGGCGACGACGAACGGCTGGTGGTCGGGCCCTGCCCGCCAAACGTGCCGCATCGCGCGCAGGGTGTCGCCGAACGCCTGGATGAACGCGGGCGAGACGTGGCTCGGGGGCCGGCCGGCGGCCGCCGCGGCGACGCGGTCGGAGATCTCGATCGGGCCGGGGATCATCAGCAGGGGCGTGGCGGACACGACGTCTCCAGGGTGAGGCTGCGGCCGGCGGGCCTCAGGCGGGCGAGAGGTGCGCGCTGACCCACGCGGCGAGCTCGCGGTAGTGGCGCGCGCCGCGCGAGGTCTCGGCGTACGCGAAGATGTCCTGCCCCTCGAGCTGGGCCTTGGCGAGGTCGGACGAGATGCCGACGTGCACGGGGAGCAGCGCGTCTCCGTACGTCGCGGTGATCTCGGCCATCACCGCCTCGTTCAGCGTGCTGTTCCGGCCGTCGACCCGGGTGAGCAGCACGCCCATCACGTCGATCTCGGGGTTGAGGCGGATGGCGATGGTGGACACGGTGCGGACGAGCGCGTTCACGCCCGCGAGCGCCAGCGGCGACGGATCGCAGGGGATCAGCACCTGATCGGCCGCGACGAGCCCGTTGAGGGTGAGGTTGCCGAGGTTCGGCGGGCAGTCGATGACGATGACGTCGTAGTGGGTGCGGGTGACCCGCAGCGCCTCGCGGAGCAGGAACTCCTTGCCCAGCCGCGTGCCGATGAGGTCTTCCGCGGTCGCGAGCTTCGGGTCGAGCGGCGTGACGTGGAGGTTCGGCACCGTGGTGGCGGTGGTGATCTCCATGATCTCGCGGCCCTCGGTCTCGTCGGTGAGCACCGCCGAGAGGTCGCCGCCGCCGGGTCGTACCTGCTTGCGGATCGAGGTGGTGACGTGCCCCTGCGGATCGAGATCGACGAGCAGCACGCGCTTGTCGTGGTAGCGGGCGAGCCCGGCCGCGAGGTTGACGCTGGTGGTCGTCTTGCCGACGCCGCCCTTCTGCGCGGCGACCGCGACGATGGTGGCGTGCCGGTCGCCGATGGCGTGGCGCGGGTGTTGGCTGACGAGGCGGCGCAGGCCGCTCTTGATCAGGTTGCGCATGGCGGATCCCGGGGCGGGAGGGGGGAGGGAGCGGGCGGCGACCGGGGAGATCGCGGGAGGGAACGCAGAGAGTATAGCCCATCCTCGGCGCGTCGCCGCGGAGGAGGGGGGCGACCGTGTTGCAAGGCTGTGACAGGCGATTCCGGGCGGCTCGGGTATTCGTGAGTACGCGAAGAGGAACGCCCGATGCCCAAGCAGCCACCGACCAGCGCCCCGAAGGACGTCGCGAGCGGAGCGAGCGCGAGCGCGAGCTCGCCCGACGAGCAGCACGCGCACGCCGGGCTCGGCAACGCCGAGATCCAGCGCCGGATCCGCGAGGACGCCCACCTGTCCGGCGTGATGGAGCAGGAGCACGGGGGCGCGGTGCGGCGACGCGCATGGGAGAAGGCGCTCGAGTACGCGGCGCGCGGGCTGACCGAAGAGGACGAGGGGCAGTACGACTTCTTCGACCTGCAGTCGGACATGACCTATCGCCGACCTGGCGCGGATGCGGCCGCGGCGCTGGGGTTCTACGGCAGCGAGGAGGCCGCGGTGCGCACGAGCGGGCGCGTCGGCATCACCCCGAAGTCGGTCGACAACGGGCTGTGGAACGCGCTGACCTTCGAGGTGAAGGCGTTCGGGTTCCATGAGGTGTGGAACCCGGACTCCGCCGAGCCGCGCTACGACCTCACCGATCAGTGGGAGACGACCTCCACGATCCGCGTCGCGATGGGCACGCCCGTGTCGACGGGCCCCCAGTGGGAGCACGTCTACTCGCGCTGATCAGCGGCCCGCGGCGGCGCGGAGCATCGAGCGGCGCGTGACCGCGCCGAGGATCGCGCCATCCTCGACGACGGGCACGAAGCTGTGGCTGCGCTCGACCATCACCGTGGCGACGTCCGCGAGGGGGTCGTCCGGGCGCGCGGTGAACGGGTCGCGGCTCATGATGTGACCGACATCCGACGCGGTGATCTTTCCGATCTCCTGCTCGGCGCGCTTGTTCCCGATCGGGATGTACGCGTCGAGGAACGCGATCATCGTGGGCAGGTGGACGTTCTTCTCCTGGAACACGAGGTCCATCGTGGTGACGACGCCGACGAGCGCGCCGCCTTCCACCACGCACGCGCCGTCCGCGTCGTGGTCGAGCAGCCGCTGTGCCAGCTCGCGCACGCTCAGATCCTTGGAGACCAGCAGCACGTCGCGATCCATCACGTCCTTGACCTGCTTCATCTCGGCCTCCGGGCTCGGGCGGGGCCCTCGCGGGCTGATCATGGCCTATTTCGGGCCGTCGGGGGGCACCAACCGAAGGACGGCGGACGACGGAGCGCATCGGTCGTGGGTCGGGTACAGTGGCGCCCACCTTCCGTCGAGGTCTGCTTGCGCGGGTGTTTCTCTGTCCTCGCCCTCCTGTCGATCGCCGCCGTCGCGGCGTGCAGCAGCGAGTACGCCCTGCCGCAGGTGGTGAACTCCTCGCCGCTGGTCTCGATTCTGAGCCCCGCGGATCTCGCCGAGTTCGCGGACATCCAGACGATCGAGCTCGAGGGGCTGGTGGTCGATGACAACGGTCTGCTCGACGTCTCGGGGGTCGCGTGGACGTCGTCGATCGACGGTCCGCTTGGGCGAGACGGCGAGGGCGTGCTCGACATCACGGGGCGCACGCGGGTCGCCACGATCCTCTCGCCGGGCGTGCACGCGATCACCCTCGAGGCCTACGACGTCGGGGGCCTGCGCGACACCGCGAGCATCTCGGTGCGCGTCGGCACCTCCGATCAGCTCCCGACGGTGTCGATCACGGCGCCCGAGCCGTTCGCCGAGGTGTGGATCGGCGACGCGGTGGCGCTCGAGGGGACGGTCGGGGATCCGAACCAGCCGGCGTCCACGCTGCAGGTGACGTGGAGCGTCGAGAACACCGGCGGGGGGACGCCGACGGTCCTGCACATGGGGCTCGCCGACGCGGCGGGGGCCACCGCGACGACGATCACCGAGGCCCAGCTGGGGACGTGGCGTGCGCGGCTGGTCGTGCGCGACAGCGACGGCCACCAGGCGGCCGATCAGGTCGTGTTCAAGGTGCTCGACCCGCGCGACGTCGACCAGGACGGCGACGGGTGGACCCCGAACCAGGGCGACTGCGACGACGACGCGCCGCTGGTGCATCCGGGCCGCGACGAGGTGTGCAACGGCATCGACGACGACTGCTCGGGCGAGATCGACGACAAGGACCTCGATCTCGACGGGCACGTCGACGCGGACTGCGCGCTGTACACCGGGCCCCTGCCGAGCGCCGACTGCGACGACGACAACCCGTGGGTCCATCCGGGCGCGCCCGAGCTTCCCGACGGGCTGGACAACGACTGCAACAACGTGATCGACGAGGGGACCGCGGCCTACGATCACGACGGGGACTGTTGGTGCCCTGGCCCGATCCCGTGCACCGGGAGCGCCAACCCGGCGTGCCTGCAGGTGCTGCCGGGCGACTGCAACGACCTGGACCCGGCGCTGAACGGCAACGACTTCGACGGCGACGGCGCGTCGACCTGCGAGGGCGACTGCGACGACCGCGACGCGACGCTGAACATCGACGACGCGGACAACGACGGCTGGTCGACCTGCGACGGGGACTGCGACGACGACGATCCGGCGCTGAACCGCGACGACGTCGATCGGGACGGCTTCTCGACGTGCGACGGCGACTGCAACGACGCGGTCGCCTTCCTCACTCCGGCGGATCGGGACGGCGACGGCGCGTCGACCTGTCAGGGCGACTGTGACGACACGAACGCGGCGCTGAACATCCGCGATGACGACAACGACGGGTGGACGACGTGCGCGGGCGACTGCGACGACGCGAATCCGTCGCTGAACCTCGATGATGTGGACGGCGACGGGTGGACGACGTGCGCGGGCGACTGCAACGACACCAACCCCGCGCTGACGCCCGCCGATCTCGACCGCGACGGGTACTCGACCTGCGACGGGGACTGCGACGACAAGGACCCGGCGCTCAACCTCGACGACCGCGATCAGGACGGGTGGACCACCTGTGACGGCGACTGCAACGACCTCCTGGGCACGACGTTCCCCGGAGCCGTCGACTACCCGGATGCCGGCTTCGTCGACTCGAACTGCGACGGCTTCGACGGCGACCTCGGCTACGGCGTGTTCGTCTCGGCGAGCGCTGGCAGCGACGTCAACAACCTCGCGTGCAGCCACGCGCAGCCGTGCAGGACGCTGCGCCACGGCCTGTCGATTGCGGGCTTGTGGGGAATCGACCGCGTCTATGTGCAGGCGGGAACGTATGTGGGCGGCGTCGACCTCGTGCACGGCGTGACGGTCTGGGGGGGCTACAACGGGAGCTGGCGGCGCGACCACCGCGACGTGTTCGGCCACACGGTGCGGGTCACCGGCGGCTGGGTCTCGGCGGACGCCGAGTACATGACCGTGCGCGCGCGCTCGGTGACCGCGACCCTCGCCGACCTCGTGATCGTCGGCCCGAACGCGGCGGGCGTGCGCTCGGGCACGCGGGACGGGCGGTCGAGCTACGCGGTGCACGTGGTGGGCGGCACGGTCCGGCTCGAGCGCGTGACCGTCGAGCAGGGCAACGGCGCTGCGGGCACCCAGGGCGGCGCGGGCACGAACGCGAACAACACGCGCGCGGGCGGCGGGTCGAAGGGCGGCAACGCGCAGCAGGGCTTCAGCCTCTGCGACACGTCCCGCTCGGGCGGAGGCGCGCGCGGGACGAACAGCGCGTGCACGACCGCGCACGGCGGCGCCGGCGGCTCGGGCGGCAAGAAGGACACCGACTGCAGCCTGCTCGGCTTGAACTGGAACGCGACGTCAGGTCTGGTCGGGAGCAGCGCGACCCGGTCGACCAGCGGCGGCTACGGCTGGCGGGGCAACGGCGGCGGCACCTGCAACGTCGGCGGCGCCGGGAACGGCGGCGCGATCTTCGACAACCACCCGACGTATGGCTACCACGACGGGCTCGGGGGCAGCGCCGGGGCGCGAACGGGCCGTCTGTACAGCGCGTTCTGGTACGGCTACCCGGGCGGCGGCGGTGGCGCGGGCGTGAACCACGGCACGGGCGGTGGCGGCGGTGGAGGCTCGGGCGGCTGTGACAGCGACATCGACGCGCGGGGTGCGGGCGGCGGCGGCGGCGGCGCGGGCGGCTGCCGGGCGACCGACGGTCCGACCGGCGGCGGCGCAGGCGGCGGCAGCTTCGGGGTGTTCGGCGTGAACGCGACGCTCGAGGTGTTCTCCACCACGTTCTACCGGGGAGCGGGCGGCAGCGGCGGCAAGGGCGGCACCGCGGGGCGCGGCCAGGAAGGCGGCGTGGGCGGCGCAGGCGGTGAC
>CAYQSE010000182.1:1019-12041 GCA_964419905.1 uncultured Enterobacteriaceae bacterium | reverse complement strand
GATAGGTTCAGCGGTTGTGCGCATCCAGGGCATGCGCACCCTGGACAAGGCGCGCACGGCACTTGCCCGCGACGAGGTGCCGCTGCGCGAAGCCGCGACGGGTGTGGCGCTGCTGATCGCCGGGTTCCTGCTGATCACCCCCGGATTCTTTACCGACACGCTGGGATTTCTGCTGCTGATTCCGCCCTTGCGCGCCAGCCTGGGTGCGTGGGTGGCCGGCAGCCTGCTGCTGAAGGCGGATCTGCGCATGCGCGGCGGGGGCTTTCCTGGCGGCAATTCGCGTGGCCCGGCAGGCCCGGCAGGCCCGGCAGGCCCGGCGGGCCCCCCGGGCGTGTCCGGCGCCGCCGACCTGCCCTCGGGCACGTTGATCTACGTTCGGCTGCCCAACACCGCGCCCGCCGGCTGGACACTGATCGGCACCGACCGCGAGATGCTGCAGGTGGTCGACCACAACGGCCGGATGTTCTCGATCGAGGTCGGCGTCTACCAGAAGGACTGAGCGCGGTCGCACGCGCGTCGCTGCCGCGTCGTATCGCCGCGCGCGTCGCCGATCCGGCGGGCGCCGCGATCCCCTACGCGCGCGTCGCGGGTCGCTGAACCGACGCGCGTGGCGGTAGACCCTCGGCGGGTTACCGGCGCCGAGCCTCGCTCGGAGGCGCACAGGGGGTGGCCGTGGCGAACGGAGCGCTGACGCGAGCGCGGGGCCTGCCGCTGGCCTGGGTGGTCACCGGCGCGGTCGTCGCGCTCGTCGTGGCCGTCGCCGCGCTGATCGCCGCCGAGGCGTGGACGACCGGCCAGAAGAGCCTGCGCGCGCTCGGCGCGCACCTCGTCGAGGACGTGTCGCTGCGCACGCTGTCCGAGGTGCGCGGGCACGTCGATCCGGCGGTGCCGCTGACCACGCTCGCGACCACGCTGGTGCGCAACGGCACGCTGGATGTGTGGAACGACGACGCGGTGCTGACGTTCCTCGAGGCGGCGATCGACGCGAACCCGTCGGTGACCTGGGCGTCGTTCGGGCGCGCGGACGGGCGCTACCTCGCGGTGTTCCGCTGGCCCGGCGAGGCGCCGCGGCGCACCTCGCGCCTGGCGCCCTACGAGCGCGAGGATCAGCGCCTGCCGGACGGCACCTGGGAGCTTCGCGCCGAGCGCGAGACCGCCTACGACCCGCGCGCGCGGCCGTGGTACCGCACCGCCGCGGCGGCCGACGCCGGCGCGTGGACGCCGCCCTACGTGTTCCTGTCGCGGTTCCAGATCGGCGTCGCCTACGGCCTCGCGATGCGGGACGCCGACGGCACGGTGCAGGGCGTGTTCGCGGCGGAGTTCGAGGCGGGCACGCTGTCGACCTTCCTCTCCGAGCTGCGCGTCAGCGAGAACGGTCGGGTCTACCTCCTGGATCGCGAGGGCAGGATCGTCGCTCACCCGGAGGGGATGCCCGAGGATCTCGCGGTCGTCCCGACGGTCGCCGACCGCGCCGATCCGCTGCTCACGCTCGCGTGGGGCGCGCTCGCGGGCCGCGACCTCGACCGCTACCAGGCGCTGCGCGTCGACGGCGTGCTGATCACCGCGCGCCCGTTCCCGGCGAGCGTCGGCATCCCGTGGCTCGTCGTCACCGTCGTCCCCGAGGAGGACTACGTCGGGCCGATCCGCGCCTCGGTGCGCCGCGCCGGCCTGATCGCGCTGGCCGTGCTGCTGCTCGGCATCGCCGGCGCGGTCGTGCTGAGCCGCCGCCTGGTCCGGATGATCGCGCAGATCCAGGAGGAGATGCAGCGCATCGCGCTGTTCGATCTCGACGAGGTGCGGCTGGGGGAGGGCGTCACCGGCATCCGCGAGATCAACGCGATCGCGCGGTCGACGGACGCGATGAAGGAGGGGCTGCGCTCGTTCTCGCGCTACGTCCCGCACCAGCTGGTGCGCAGCCTGCTTCGCGCGGGCGGCGAGGCGCGGCTGGGCGCGGAGCGCCGCGTGATGACCGTGCTGTTCACCGACATCGCCGGGTTCACCACGGTGGTCGAGCAGACCGAGCCCGACGTCGTGCTGCACGCGCTGGGTGAGTATCTCCAGCGCATGAACACCGAGATCCATGCGACCGACGGCACGGTCTGCCAGTACCTCGGCGACGCGATCGAGGCGTTCTGGGGCGCGCCGGAGCCGGTGGACGACCATGCGCTGCGCGCCTGCCGGTCCGCGCTCGCGATGCGCGACGTGTCGCGCGCGCTGGTGGCGACCGCGGACGCCGAGGGGCGGCCGCGCTTCCCCACCCGGCTCGGCGTGAACACCGGCGAGGTGATGGTCGGCAACGTCGGCGCGCCCGAGCGGTTCAACTACGCGATCGTGGGCGATCCCGTGAACACCGCGGCCCGCCTCGAGTCGCTGAACAAGGTCTACGGCACCGAGATCCTCGTCGGCCCGACCACGCGCGCGGCGGCGGGCGACGCGCTCGTGTTCCGCCCGGTCGACTGGGTGCGCGTGAAGGGGCGGCGCCAGCCCGCGAAGGTCTACGAGCTGGTCGGCGCGACCGCCCCGCCCGACGTGGCCGACGCCCTCGCGCGCTACGAAGACGCGCTCGACGCCTACCGCGAGCGCCGCTTCGACGACGCCATCGGCCTGCTCGACGCCGTCCGCGCGACCCTGCCCGACGACGGGCCGTCCGCGGTCCTGCGCGCCCGGTGCGTCGCGTTCCTCGCCCAGCCGCCGCCGGCGGACTGGGACGGCGTGCACGAGCTGATGGTGAAGTAGCCTTGCGCGGGAGGGACGAATGTCCAGATCGGAGAGCTCCCACGACGCGCCGACCCTGCGCATCACGGCGCTGACGATCTACCCGGTGAAGGGCCTCGCGGGCGTGCCCGTCGACCGCATGCGCGTCGAGGCGGCGGGGCCCGCGGACGACCGACGCTACATGGTGGTGGACGCGGCGGGCGAGATGGTCACGCAGCGCACCGTGCCGGCGCTCGCGCGGCTGGTCGCGACGGTGGGGCCGGACGGGCTGACGCTGAGCGCGCCGGACGGGGCCGCGGTGACGGTCGCGCCGCCGCAGGGCGACGTGCGCCGCGCGGTCCGCATCTGGCGGAGCCGGCTGGCGCTGCCCGAGGTGGACGGGGCGCGCGGCTGGCTGGAGGCTGTGCTCGGGCCCGGGCACGCGCTCGTGTACCTGCCCGACGACGTGCACCGCGGCCTGAACCCGAAGTATGGCGCGCCGCACGAGCGCGTGAGCCTCGCCGACGGCTACCCGCTGCTGCTCACCTCGGCGGCCAGCCTGCGCGCGCTGAGCGTGGCGATCGGCGGTGCCGTGCCGCTGGACATGCGGCGGTTCCGTCCGAACGTCGTGGTGGACGGTGGGTCGCTGTCGCCGTGGGCGGAGCTCACCTGGCGCAGCGTGCGCCTGGGCGCAGAGGTCGTGGCGCGGGTGACCAAGCCGTGCGTCCGCTGCGCGGTGACCACCGTCGACCCGGATCACGGGCGCGTCGACGGCACGGAGCCGCTGCGGACCCTGGCGCGCCTCCCCGAGACGATGCGCGAGGTCGACGGGGCGCGGGGCCCGGTGTTCGGCGTGAACCTCGTCGCCGAACACGTCGGGCTGCTTCGGGTGGGGGATCCGGTCGTGGCCCATTGAGCGCCGCGATGTCCCGTTTGTCGCGTAGTGACAGGCGAGTGACATAAACTACAGGTCGGCGGGCCCGAGGAGAGAGACATCCACGGGAGCACACGATGTCGATCCGAAGCCGCGGCTGGGCGCGCAGAGGGGCCACCATCACCTACGTCGTACTCACGATGGCGGTGACGGGCGGGTTCGTCGCGCTGTCGGTCGAGGTCACCTACGCCTACGCGGTGCGGCAGCAGCTCAGCGGCGTCGCGAACGCCGCGGGGCACGCCGCCCTCGTGATGCTCGACGGCACCGAGGAGGGGCTGATTGACGCTCGCGATGCCGCCGTGCTGGTCACCGAGGGGATGATCGTGGACAACGCGCTCTACGCGCTCGACCCGGATCGCGTGGTGTTCGGCTACCTGACCGACGAGGGTGAGTGGGTGGCGAGCGACGATCCCGTCGCGATCACCTCGGTGCGCGTGGTGCTCGAGGAGCGCGTCGGGCTCGGGCTCGGCCAGGCGTTCTTCGGCCAGGACATGGTGGTGCGGACCTGCGGGGCCATCGGGCTCGGCGAGGGCAACGCGAACACCGGCGAGATCGGCGGCCCGGGGCTGGTGAACGGCCACTTCGACATGGACACGTCGACCGCCTCGCTGCGCTGCACCGGGACCACCCGCTGCACCGGAAACGACAAGCACACGCACCAGTACGACGACGTCTACCTGGTCACCGCGGTCGACCTGTTCGCGCCCAGCGGTGGTCACACGCCGATCACCACGATCGGTGCAGACACGCCGTTCCAGATCCGGGTGGTGAACGCCGACCTGTCGCCGGGCGTGTGGCTCACGATCAACGGCGACGAGTACGACGTGACCTTCTGGGACGACCAGTTCCCCGCCGAGCTCCCGGTGTTCACGCTGAGCGGTCTCGCCGGCACGACGCGCCTCACCGAGCTGTGGGTGAACTACGAGGTGCGCGCGATCGCGAACTGCAAGCTGCACCCGACGAACACCCGGGACGTGCGCGTCAACACGCCCGGCCCGTTCGGCGAGTGGCGCTCGGGCGCGCTGACCGTGCAGCTCGTCGCCGTCGGCGCGACCCCGACGCCGGGCACCGGCGGCGGCGGCCACCAGGCGGTGATCTCGCAGAATGACGGCCTGCACTGGGAGACGAGCTCGTTCTGGCACTGGGACGGCCCGTCGTACACCGCCGCCGACCACCTCGCCTGGCTCGACCTCTACGACACGCTCGAGTGCTCTGTACCTGTGTTCATCGACTCCCTCTCTGGCTTCACGGTGTGCCCATGACGACCCGAACTCCGACCGCCTCTCCCCGCCGCCGTCGCGGCTCCGCTGCCATCGAGTTCGCGCTCACCGCGCCGCTCCTGGCCCTGCTCACCTTCGGTGGGCTCGACTACTGCTGGTACTTCGTCCAGTGGCAGTCGGTGATCGTCTCGGCGCAGGTCGGCGCGCGCGCCGGCAGCCAGGCGAAGCTGGCCGACGGCCCGGACGTCGTGGCGGCGCACGCCGCAGCCGATGCGCTCCTGCACAACTACATCGGCACCGTGACCGACGGCGCGCAGGTCAGCGCGAGCATCATCGACGGCGTGATGGTCCAGGTGAACATCACCGTGCCGTTCACGCCGCTGGGCGGCTACGTGATGGTGCCTTCCGAGATCCGCGCGTCGACCCGGATGCTCATCGAGGACATCCGCTGAAGCCTCAGGCGTTGGCGCCCAAGCGGCTGATCAGGCGCGGATCGTCGCGCTGGAGCGCGCGCAGGGTCGCTGCGGCGTCCTGGTTCGCCTGCCGCAGCGTCGCCTCGGAGAGCAGGACCAGCGTGTAGAGCCGCACGCGCCCGAACGGGCCGTCGACGAACGGCACGTCCGGGTCGTCGGCCACCAGCAGCCCGGTGGGACCGTGCGCCGTGCCGTCCAGCGAGCCCGTGGCCGCGGTGAACAGCGGCGCGAGCTCCTGCCCGGCGAAGATCGCGCGCGCCAGGCTGACGAGCAGCCGGATCCCGAGCACCGGAGGCGCTGGCTGGTCTGCCTGCTTGCCGAGACGCAGGGTCAGCTCGTAGCCGAAGCCGCTGACGCCCGGATCGTCGCTGTCCTTCGTGTACAGCTCGCTCAGGCCGAACGAGACATAGTGCCAGAAGTCACCAGCGTCGTAGACCTCGACCCCGTCCAGCGGGTTCTCGGGCACCGGGCGCAGATCGTGCACGCGGTGGATGCCGTCGGGGCCCCAGCTCAGCGGCGCGGTGTCCGGGTAGAGGCGCTCGAGCGCGGCCGAGAGCGCGAGCCAGCCGAGGGCCTCGGGCGGGTCGGTCGGCGGCGCGCCGCCGATGGTCGTCGTCAGGATCCTCGCCAAACCGCCCTCCCCACATGCTCGGGGGGTATCCCACGCGGGTCGTGGCTGCGACGCGCGCGAGCAGGTAGGCTCTGCGGATGCGCTCGATCCTGCTCTTCGCGTTGTTCGCCGTCGCCTGTGATCCCGCCTCGGGCACCCTCTCGCTGCTGGTGGACGGGGAGCCCCTCGACGGGCCCATCGCGTTGGGCGCCGTGCGGGCGCACCACGAGGCGCCGCTGCGCGTCGTGACGCTGCGCAACGACGGGGAGGGGCCGCTCGCGGTCTCGGCGGTGAGCGTGCCGGACGGCGCGGTGCTCGGTGGTGATGCGCCGCCGCTCACGCTGGCGCCCGGCGCCTCGGCGGCGCTCACGCTGACGCTCGCCGCGCACACCGATCAGGTCCTCGACGCCGACCTGGTGCTGGTCTCCGACGACCGATCGGCGCCCGAGCGCGCGGTCCCGCTGACGGGTCGGGTCGACCCGTGGGTGCAGCGCGCGCTCGAGCCGCACCCCGACGTCGAGGCGGCGCTCGACGCCGAGATCGCGCGACAGGGGCTCGTCGGGCTCGGGGTCGGCGTCGCGCGCGGCGACACCGTGGTCTTCCTCCGCGGCTTCGGCTGGGCGGACCAGGAGGCCGAGGTCCCGGTCGATCCCGACGCGACGCTGTTCCGCTGGGCGTCGCTGTCGAAGGGGCTCACCGGCGTGGTCGCGGTGCAGGCGGACGCCGTGGGCGCGCTGTCGCTCGACGACGACGTCGCCGTCCTGCTGGACGACTACGAGGTGCCCGCGACCTACCTCGACGGCTGCGACTCGAGCGGGTGCGAGACGCCGATCCCCCAGGAAGGTCGTCGGGTCACGCTGCGCGACCTGCTGCGCCACGTCGGCGGCGCACAGCACTACGACAACGGCCTCGCGCTGCCCGTGCCGCCGCCCGTGCTCACCGATACGCCCGAGACGAACACCGGCATCCGCTGGGCGCTCGACTATTGGGTCGACGCGCCGCTCGTGGCGGTGCCGGGCACGCGCTACGCGTACTCCACGTTCGGGTACAACCTGGCCGGCGCAGCGATCGAGGCCGCGTTGGGGCGCCCGTTCGACGAGATCGTGATCGACGGGGTCGCCGTGCCGCTGTCGATGCACAGCCTCGCCGCCGACCGCAAGTGGGTGGACCTGCCGAATCGGGCCGTTGGCTACATCCAATCGGGCGGGCGCGTGCGCGCCGACGGCGACACCGATGTGTCGTGGAAGGCGCCCGGCGGCGGCTTCCTGTCGACGCCGGCAGACCTGACCGCGTTCTGCGCGGGGCTGCAGGGCGAGGTGCTGATGCCGCGCGCGACGCGCGACGCGGTGCTGTGGGCCGCGAGCGAGCCGGCGCCGCGCTACGCGCTCGGGTTCGGGGTGAACGCGAGCGGCACGTTGGTCAGCCACACCGGCAGCCAGCAGAAGGTCAAGACCGCCATCGCGTGGCTGCCCGAGCAGGACCTGTGCTTCACGGTGATGACGAACAGCACCTGGGCGGATCCGTGGGCGGTGCTCACGGTGCTGCGTCAGGCGTGGCTCGCGCCGGCCGACGGGTAGCGGCCGGCGCCTCGCGCTACAGGTCGACGCCGAGGACCGACCACGGGTCGGTGGTCGCCGCGGTCGTCTGCCACACCGACTCGACGCCCAACGACTGACAGCTCCCGTCGCTGGCCTCGTAGTAGGCCGTGGCGTTGACCGGGCCCGTCCCACTCACGAACCACGCCTCGGTGACGCGCGAGGCGCCGCCGTACAAGCCGCGGCAGTTCTGCGCCTTGGACTTCAGCACCACGTCCCCGGTGCTGGGCTCCCAGCCGGTCCCGACGACAGGCGTGGTGCAGCCCGAGGCGAACCAGTCCGAGACGATGTGCTCGCCGAGGCCGACGAACACGACGTCGTCCTGATCCTGGAACGCGAAGCCGTAGCGGCTGGCGCCGCCCTCCAGGATGGTGAGGTGACCCGCGGCCGGGTAGGGCGTGATCGGTGTGCCGTCGGCCCCGGCGTAGTGGATGAAGCCCACCTCGGACGCCACGTCGAGGTGCTGCACGATCACCGGGAACGTCGACACGTCGGTCGCTGTCGACGCGATCGCGTACACCTTCTGGTGCGCGGGGACGTTGAAGGTCTGACCGAACGAGCAGTAGCTCGTCTGTTCGCCGGTGATCGCGTGCAGCGACTGCTGCGGCGGGCCGGAGGGAGGCCCCACGGGCGGTGTATAGATCGCCACGTACTCGGGCGCGAGGGTCCGCGCGCTGCCGATGTAGCCCTGGGCCGAGCCGACGGAACAGTCGAGGCTCACGAGCTCCGACTGGTTGATGATGTTCGACATCGGCACGGCGTACATCGTCCCGCTGCCGGGCGGGAAGTACGAGATCGCCGGCTTGTCGTACGCGATGTCCCACAGCCCCCACGGCGTCTTGCTGCCGTCCGAGCCGGTGAGCACCTGGCGCCCGAGCTGGGCGGTGACGGCGATGTGGCTCGAGGTGAACGCGACGAAGGACGCCGCGGGCACCTCGGTCCGGGCGTACGCGGTGTACCCCGGGGTGATCGTCGAGCCGCCACACCCGCGGTTCGGGTCGTTGACGTAGACGTTCGTGTAGCTCGTGCCCAGCGCGTACACGAGATGGCCCGACGCCGCGCTCTCGACGGCGTAGTCGGTAGCTCCGCACTGGGTGGGCGCGAACATCACCGGCTCGGTGCAGCTCGTGTCGCCGTACCGCGCGTCGCTGCCCGTCGAGAGCCCGCCGCTCACCGGGGTGCCCTCGGGGATGCACCGGAGCTGCCCGTCCGCGGCGAAGTTCGGGAAGCAGCGCACCTCGAGCTCGCTGTCCCAGAACCACGCGACGACCTCGTTGCCGTGGTCGTCGACGACCGCGTGCGCCTTCAGGCGCGTGCCGGACTGGGCCTCGGTGGCGTAGGTGCCGGGCGACCACGGTGGCGTGACGTCCGTGTCCTCCGAGTCCCCGGTGTCGCTGGTGTCCTCGGTGTCCGTGGGCTCTTCGGTGTCCACGCCGTCCGTGTCGTCGGAGTCCACGCCGTCCGTGTCGTCGGTCGCGGTGTCCGCAGGGTTGTCGGTGTCGTCGGGATCGCCGCTGGGCGTACACGCCAGCGCGGTGAGCAGGAGCAGGAGCGTCGGATGCGTGCGCATGGAGTCCTCAGAGGAACGCCGCATGCTAGCTGAATCGGCTCTCCGTGGGAACCTACAGCGATCTTACAACGTCTCGCGACGGGGCCTCTGCGACGTTCCTGGCCGACAAGGGGACCACGGGGAGCGTGTTCGCGTTCGACGGCTGCGCCCCCGATCAGCGGGTGTCCTCGATCAGCATCCGCGTGGTGACCGCGATCGTCTCGGGGATCGCGACGTAGCCGACCAGCGGCGTGAACGGCACCCGGACGTCGACCTGGACCATCACGCTGTTCACGATGCTGCCTTGCACGGTGGCGCCGTCGGGCACCGTGCCCATGAAGTTCGCGAGCAGCGCGTCGGCGGCGACCTCGGACGCGACGACGTCGGGCTTCTCCTCCATCTTCGTCTGGCTGCCGGCGCGGGCGCCGACCTGCGCCGAGATGATCACGGTCTGCCACTGCACGAAGTACCAGCAGTAGTCGAACGTGCCCATCGTGAGGATGGCGAGGACCGGCGCGATGAGCGCGAACTCGATCGCGGCGGCAGCGCGGCGACCCCGGGGGGAGACACGGTGGCGGTTCGGGGTCATGGGCAGACGCCTCCCATCGCGAGACTGTCGATGAACGAGGGCTTGAAGCACTCCAGGCCGTCGTAGAGGTCCTTCCACGAGGCGTAGTTGCTCGCGGTGTAGCCAGGGCCGTCCCAGTGCCAGAACGAGGTGTTCTCCCACAGCAGGCCGTCGCTCTGCGAGATCACCGCCTGGTGGTCGCCAGCACTGGTGGCGAACGTAGGGCTGGAGCCCGGCGCGACGAGCTGTACGGTGATCGCGCCCGACCGCCACTCGCCAAACGGCCCCGGCGTGTTGTTGCGGACGTCCTTGGTGACGGTCGGGTGCAGGTTGCAGTTCGCGATCGCGTTCACGTCGTAGTTGACCCAGAACTCCCACAGCATGTTGCCCGTCGAGCCGTTCATCGAGAACACGGGCAGCTCGGACATCGACTGGTTGTCCCAGGTGGTCACGTCGTAGTCGACGCCGTTGATCGTGAGCCACACGCCGGGCGAGAGGTTCGCATTGACGACGCGGATCTTGAACGGGGTGGACAGCCCGATCTGGTTGATCGAGGTGTGTCCGCCCAGCATGTTGAACATGTCGACCGCGGTGACGTCGTAGTTGTCGTCGTACTGGTGCGTGTGCTTGTCGGTGCCGCTGCACCGGTTGCTGCCCGCGCAGCGGACCGATGCCAGCGCCGTGTCCCAGTCGAAGTGGCCGTTCGCGAGCCCGGGGCCGTCCTCCTCGCCCGTGTTCGCGTTGCCGTCGCCGGCCCCGATCGCGCCGCAGGTGCGCACCGTCATCGTCCGCCCGAAGAACGTCTGCCCGAACCCGAGCCCGACTTCCTCCTCGAGCAGCACGCGCACCGAGGTGACCTCGCGGGCCACGTCCGACGACACCCACTGCTTGTCGCGGTCGATGTAGCCGAACTCGACCTTCTCGGGCGGGAGCGAGAACGTCCGGCCGTTCACCGCCAGCCCCTCGACGACGGCGACCGCCGCGATGCGGGCATCGATCAGGCCTTCCTGCGAGCCGTTCAGCTTCAGGATCGCCGCGTGACCCGCCGCGTCGGACACGCCGCGGAGCTGCTGACGGACGACGTAGACGTAGGTGAACTCGATCGCGAGGGCGCAAAACCCGCCGATCACCATCAGCGAGAGGCCGAAATACATGGCGTTGACACCACGTCGCCTCCGCTGTAACGATCTGCGAAGCATGTCTTCTCCCCGCGAGTGTGCGCCGCCCGTTCGGCGCCCACTGATGGAATCTTACACCCGTCTTTCGTCGTCTGAAAAATTTTTTTCAGAGTACCGCCTTAATCGGCGGGCGACAGAGCGTTTGACGCGCAAGCATTCGACGCGACGCGCAGCGAGCGCGGTGACGGACGCGATCAGGTG
>CAYQSE010000182.1:0-1009 GCA_964419905.1 uncultured Enterobacteriaceae bacterium | reverse complement strand
GCAGCGGCGCACCTCCGGCAGCAGGTCGACCTCGCCGATGGACAGGAGGTTGCCTGTGCCGAACGCGAGCTTGCCGTGCGCGGACGCTAGAAGACGATCGCGACGCCCAGCGAGAGCTTCAGGCCCTGCGTGCCGTAGGTCGGCGCGGTGCCCTCGTCGACCTTGAAGTCGTAGCGGACGTACTCGGGGCGCACGACGAACCAGATGAAGTTGCGCTCCGAGATGGACTTCTCGATCGCGGCGCCGACGTGCCGACCCGTCGCCCACTCGACGGAGCCGCCCCAGCGCCCGAGGCGGCCGCGCGCGCGGAGGATCACCGGGGGTTCGTGCTGCTGGCCGAGAGGCGGCTCGCCCATGGACGGGTCACGTCGGTACGACCAGCCCCCCTCCAGCACGAGGTGCTTCTCGGCCTCGCCGACCCCGACCTGGAGCGTGGCTTCTCCGCCGATGTCCCACCAGAACCAGTCCGCGACCTCCTCACTGAACTGGCCGCCGGTGCCGATGAGGAGGCGGATGCCCGCGCCGAAGCGCACGGGCCCCGGCCCCCACAGCCCGGTGAACCGCCAGTCGAGATCGACGCCGTACGCGTTGCGACGCCACGCGCGCACGCCGTCGCGCACGGAGCCGTAGGTGCCGACCGCCATGTTCTCCCAGCGGATACCGAGCCCGTCGAACTGGCTGGCGTGCGCGACTGGCGCCGCGAGCAGGGCGAGCGCGAGCAGGGCGGCCTTCATCGGGCCCCCTCCATCACGTGGAGATCCCCGTTCGACTCCGGGCTCGCAAAGTGCACGAGCCGGTTGGGCCCGAGGATCCACGCCGGCGCGGCGCCGGTCCAGCCCGCCGCCGAGAACGGCGCGGCGCCGAGGAAGTCCGCGCGCTTCCCGCTCGGGCCCGTCCGCCACAGGAACATCGTCTCGGCGGACGGGTTCTGCGGCGAGCCTTGGATCGGCGCGTTCGTCGTCCAGATCGCGTAGCGGTCCATCATGAACATCCCGTTCCAGGTGCCGGG
>CAYQSE010000181.1:0-12067 GCA_964419905.1 uncultured Enterobacteriaceae bacterium | reverse complement strand
GCCTTCATCCGGACTTCTTGGAGAAGTGATCAATCGACAGCCGTCCCGGCCGACCTGTGGACCGCACCCGCGGACTGCGACCGGGGTGCCGAGACAGGGGGTGGGGAAGGCGCGCCGGGGTCTAGTCGTCGCCGAGGTAGCCCAGCGCACGCAGCAGCTCGAGGTCTTCGCCGGCGGCCGCGTCACGGCCGTTGCTCAGGGCCATCCGCTCGGCCTCACCGGCCGGCGGGCGCAGTACGGTGCCCGCCCGGATCGCGACGCGCGTGCCGTTGCCGAGCGCCCAGGCGCCCCCGTCGGCGCGCTGCTCGAGCACGATCGGCGTCGCGTCGCGCCGGAGCAGACCCGCCGGCGCGACGTGCCGAGCGAACCGCACCGCGAGCACGCCCTCGCCGAGGCGCCCCGGTGTGAGCACGAGCGTCCGGCGGTCGTCCGAGAGCGTGACGGTGGCCGCGTCGGCGGCGACGGCAGCGGGCGACTCCCCCCACGCGAGGTTCGCGCGGGCGGCGCGACCCGCCTCGGGGTCGACGATCCACGCGTCCTCCGCCTCGGCGGGCAGCACCCACGTCAGCGGCGCCTCGCCCTGGAGGCTGAACGGCGCGCGCCATCCGGGGCCAACGGGCATCCCGTGCGCGTCGGCGAGCGCACGGCGCCACGGCGCGAGGTCCGTCAGACCCGACAGGTCCCGCGTCTCACCCGGATCGACGGCGAGGTCGTACAGCCGCTCCTCGCCGTCCATCGTCGTGATCGTGTACTTGTGGTCGCGCCAGACCACGCCCCACTGCTCGACGTCGTACATGCGCCAGCCGAGCGGGAGCGGACGGTCCCAGCCGCCCGGGTCGGCGCCCTCGATCAGCGGGCGCAGGCTGCGGCCGTCCGATGGGGGCGCCTCGTCGAGTCCGGCGAGATCGAAGAGCGTCGGCGCGACGTCGGCCAACGTGGCGGGCTCGCTCAGTCGCGCGCCGCGGCGCGCGGGGGTTCGGACCCACAGGACGGATCGCACCACCTCGTCATAGAGCGTGTGGTTGTGCTCGAACCCGCCGTGCTCCCACAGCTCGTCGCCGTGGTCGCTCAGCACCACCACCACGCTGGGTCCGCCCAGCGCATCGAAGGCGGTGAGCAAGCGGCCGATCGCCTGGCTCATGTAGGCGATCTCGCCGTCGTAGAGGTCGATGATCCACTGGCGCTCGGCCTCACCCAGCGCGCCCTCGGACGCCCACCGAGCGACGTCCCACCGCGTGAAGCCGCCAGGCAGGGGTGGCTCCGGCGGCGTGACGTAGCGGGCGCGCCATGGCTCGGGGGCGCCGTAGAACAGGTGTGGATCCATGAAGTGGACGAACGTGAACGTGTCGCGGTCGGGGTGCGCGGCGAGCCACGTCAGCGCACGATCGACCTGGGTGTCGGCGATGGCTGTGGGGTCGAGCGTCCACAGATCGAAGCCGTGGTCGAAGTCGAAGCGCGGGTTCAGGTGCACGTTGGCGGCGAAGCCCGCGGTCGCGAAGCCGTGGTCCTGGAACACCTCGGCGAGGCTGGTGGCGCCGACCGCGTCGAGCGGGCGCCGCCCGGTGAGCGCCGCTCGGAACGACGGGCGGGTGCGCGGCGCGGGGGCCCAGGCGCGCGTGAACACGGCGGACTCGGCGGCGAGCGCGTCCAGCGCGGGGCTGGTGTCGCGCGGGTAGCCGTGGGCGCCGAGGTGGTCGGGGCGCGTCGTGTCGAGCCCGATCACCAGCACGCGCCGCGGCGGCGTCGTGGGTGCGCCCCACACGACGGGCGCACCCACGAACACCCAGTCGCCGTCCGGCGTACCGGTGGATGTGGCGCTCAGGTGCAGCGTCACCTCCTCGCCGCCCCACCGCGACAAGTCGACCTCCCAGGTGGCCTCGGGCACAGGCTCGCGGAACAGCGCGCGGGGCAGGGCGCCCCCCTCCACCACCTGCGTGTGCGCGACCTCGCGAGACCGACCGCGCGCGTCGATCGACAGCGTCAGCCGCGCGCCGTCGGACCGCGCGCCGTCGAGCGGGAGGGTGACCAGATCGGGGTGCGCGCGGAGCCGCGCCCCCTCGGGCAGGGTCAGCGTGAACGAAGCCGTCGAGGGCGCCGGCAGCAGCAAGCCGGTGCGGGTGTCGTCGCCCCGGGTCCAGGTGAACGCTGCGTGCTCGGTGGGCGCGAGACCCGAGCGCTGGGGCTCCAGGCGCCGGGCGCGGGCCGCGATCGCGGGGTGATGGATCACCGCGCCCCGTGCACCCAGCACCGGGTCGCCGACCACGTGCAGCGCATCGCCCTTGATGCGCCATCCGGATCGCCCCGGCGCGTAGGGGGTGATGTCGAACGGGACCGGCGCGTCGCCGACCTCGACGCGCATCCCGGGCGGCGCGAAGCGCTCCTGATCCGCGGGCACGACGAACGGGAGCGCCCAGATCCAGACGCCCCGCCCGCTGCCGTCGTCGAGCGGGATCGGGGCCACGGGCGGGAGCGTGAACGTGTCCTCGAGCGCGAGGTCACCCGGCAGGCTCGTGGACGACAGCGCGAGGCGCGCGCGCTCGGGCACGAGTCGCGCGACCGTCGTCGACGCGGGCTGATCGAAGGGCGGCGGGGGCCCCGCGGGGGGGGCTTCACCGCACGAGATCGCGAGCAGGAGGGCGGGCCACATCGACGCCGGTATAATCCGTCGCCGACGCCTCCCGGGAGGAGCCATGGTCGACGGTGCGCGCTTCGAGAGCCAAGGGAACCTGACGCTGGCGTTCGCGACGTGGGTGTGTCGCCTGCATGCCGCTGGGATCGCTGCGTCGGACGCCGAGATCGCGGCTGCGGTCGACGCGGTGGCGGCCGCGCCCGATCGCGAGCAGGGGGACGCCGCCGGCGCGAGGCTGGTCGAGTGGCTCGAGCGCGCGCTCTCCGAGGATCCCTCGCCAGACGGCGTGCTCGCGCTCGCGCGCCGCCTGTACGGTGAAGCCGTCGCCGGCGACCTCGGCGACGGGAGTCGCGAGGTGCGCACCGCGCGGATCCGTCGCTACCAGTTCGGGCGCACGCTGCCGTGGCTCGCGCGCATCATCGAGCGGCACGCGAGCGGTGTGGTCGCGCCCTCATGGCTGCTCGTCGAGCGCCTCACCGATCAGGTGCGGGCGCTGGATCCGAACCCGTGGAATGACCTCGACGAGGAGCGCCAGCTTCCGGTGCAGGACTTCCTCGTGCTGTGGGAGCTCGACGGCTGCCCGTCGGTCTACGTCCGCTGACGTGAACCTATCGGTCGATGGGGCAGAATCGGCCGTCCGGGGGAGGCGCGCGAGCGCTCGCGGACGTTAGATCTCCCGACCCCGGGAGGTCCGATGCAGTTCTTCGACATGATGCACGAGATGGGCCACGAGGAGGTCGTGTGGTGCCGCCACCCCGAGAGCGGGCTGCGCGCGATCATCGCGATCCACGACACCACGCTCGGGCCCTCGCTCGGCGGCTGCCGCCTGATGGACTACGCGACCGAGGACGAGGCAATGATCGACTGCCTTCGCCTGTCGCGCGGCATGACCTACAAGTCGGCGATGGCGGGCCTCGATCTCGGCGGCGGCAAGGCGGTGATCCTCGCCAGCCCGAAGCAGAAATCCGAGGCGATGTTTCGCGCGTTCGGCCGCTTCGTGCACGGACTCTCCGGGCGCTACATCACCGCCGAGGACATGAACACGACCTCGCGCGAGATGGAGTGGATCCACCGCGAGACGCCCTACGTCACCGGGATGCCGCAGTCGATCGGCGGCTCGGGCGATCCGGGTCACGTCACGGCGTGGGGCGTGTTCCACGGCATCAAGGCGTCGCTGCGCAAGGTGTACGGCAGCGACGATCCGCGCGGTCGCAAGGTGGCGATCCAGGGCATCGGCAGCGTCGGCTATGCGCTGTCCCGATACCTCCACGAAGCCGGCGCGCGCTTGGTGTTCGCCGACGTGAACCCGCGCAACATCGCGCGCGCGGTCGAGGCGTTCGGCGGCGAGGTGGTCGACGGCGACACGGTCTACGACGTCGACGCCGACGTGCTCGCGCCGTGCGCGATCGGCGCCGTGATCAACCCGACGACCATCCCTCGTCTGGTCGTACCGATCGTCGCAGGCGCGGCGAACAACCAGCTCGAGGACGAGGTGCGCGACGCCGAGGCGCTCTCCGAGCGCGGGATCGTCTACGCGCCCGACTATGTGATCAACGCCGGCGGGCTGATCAACGTGTTCGGCGAGCTTCGCAAGTGGCCCGAGCAGAAGGCGCTCGACGACACCACCCGCATCGCAGAGACGGTCACCCACGTGCTCGAGGTGTCCGACGAGCAGGGGATCACCACGGTCGCGGCGGCGAACCGTATCGCCGAGGAGCGGCTGGCCGCGGTGCGCAGCGTGAACCGCGTGCACCGGGGCGGTTAGCCGACGCACGGGGGCGCGGCGCGCGATAGGATGGACCTGGGCGGAGAGGGCTCCGTCCAGAGGTATCGCATGTCCCTTCGCATGCTCGTGTGCATCGACGACTCCCCGCACTCCCAGGCCGCGGGTCGGGTCGCGGTCGACCTCGCGTCGCGGCTGCGCGGCGCCCACCTCACCGCGGTGCATGTGGTCAACGTGCACTCCGGCACCGGTTCGTTCCTCAAGGACCTGCCTGGGCGCCTGGGCTTCGAGCCCGCGGTGGTCTCGGCCGATCTCGAGGAGCGCTACGTCGAGCGCGCGAACGAGCTGCTCGCGGCCTTCGCCGAGTCGGCGGCGGCGCAGGGCGTGGAGGTCAAGACGGTCGTGGAGCGCGGCGCGGTCCTCGATCGGATCCTGCACCGTGCGCACCACGCCGATCTGCTGATCATCGGCAACCTCGGCGAGACGGCCGAGCGGTTCCCCGGGCAGGGCGGCAACAACGTCTACAATCTCGTCGCCGGTGCACCGTGTCCGGTGCTGATCGTGCCGCAGAGCGCCGAGCCCCTGCGCTCCGTCGTGCTGGGCTACGACGGGTCGAAGGCTGCGATGCGTGCCATCGCGGCGCTGCGGCACCTCACGGACAGCGGCGAGCTGACCGTGCACGCGCTGCTCGTCGAGCACGGCCAGGGCGCCGATCCGAAGGTGCTCGACGAGGTCGAGGAGCACCTGCCCGGCACCACCGTGATCCCGCGCGTGATGAACGCGAGCATCGTGCGGGACGGTATCGTGCGGGTCGCGCGCGACACCGACGCGAACGTGCTCGCGATCGGCTTTGCCGGCAGGAGCAAGCTGCGCGACTTCCTGTATGGCAGCACCGCGGACTACCTGCTCACCGATCGATCGCTGATGCTGCTGATCTCGCACTGATCGAGGAGGGCGCCCGTGCAGTCCGCCTCGTGGACCGTGCATACCGAGGTCTTCGAAGGGCCGCTCGACCTGTTGCTCTACCTCGTGCGGCGCGAGGGCATCGACCTGCGCGTGTTCCCGGTCGCGGCGATCACCGACGCCTATCTCGACTACTTGGGGCGGATGCGCGAGCTGCACCTGGGCGTCGCGGCCGAGTACCTGGTGATGGCGGCGACGCTGATCTGGCTGAAGAGCCTGGAGCTGCTGCCGCGCGCGCCGAGCGCGCTGATCGAGGACGAGGAGGGCGGCGAGGATCCGCGTGAGGCGCTGGCGCGCCGGCTGCGCGAGATGCAGGCGCTGGGCGAGGTCGCCGAGGCGCTGGACGCGCGCGTGCAGGTCGGCCGCGAGGTGTTCGTGCGCGCGCCCGGCGAGGTCGCCAGCAACGACCGTCCCCTGTACAGCCCGGTGGACGCGTTCGGCCTGCTCGACATCTACTACGAGATCTTGCACCGCGAGCCCGTGGTCGAGCCGACGATCGAGGTGGGCCACAGCGGGCCCGACGTCTCGGCGTGCGTTCGCCGGGTGATCGACTGGCTCGACGCGCGCGGCGGCACGGGCGAGCTGGGGCCGCTGCTGGCGGACCTGCCGCGACAGGTCGAGCGCGTCGTGACGTTCGTGGGCGTGCTCGAGATGGCGCGGCTGCAGTGGGTCGACCTGACTCAGGGCGCGCACCTCGGACCGGTGACGCTCACGCTGCGCGAGGGGGCCGGGCTCGACCTCACCCTGGTCACCGGTGAGCTGCTGCAGGAGGCGGGGTGAGCGAGGAGGAGGGCGGCCGCCTCCTGCCGTTCCCGGGCGGGCCTGCCTCGCCCGACGCCGAGCGACTCGTGCCGGCGCTCGAGGCGTTGCTGTTCGCCGCGGGCGGGCCGGTCACCCTCCGCGCGCTCGCCGACGCGCTGCAGCAAGAGGACGCAGCCGACGTGCAGCACGCGCTCGACCGCCTCCGTGTGCGCCTCGGCGCGTCGGACCGCGGCCTGGAGCTGGTCGAGGTGGCCGGGGGCTGGCAGCTCCGTACGCATCCGCGGTGGGGCGAGGCGGTGATGCGACTGCTCGGCGGCACGCCGCAGCGCCTCTCGCGCGCGGCCCTCGAGGTGCTCGCGGTCGTCGCCTACCGCCAGCCGATCACCCGCGTCGAGGTCGAGGCGCTGCGCGGGGTGGGCAGCGGCGGCGTGCTCAAGACCCTGCTCGAGCGCGGGCTGATCCGGGTGGCGGGTCGGCGCGACGAGCCGGGTCGTCCGCTCCAGTACGCGACCTCCTCCCAGTTTCTCGAGCTCTACGGCCTCGCCGACCTCTCGGGGCTGCCCTCGCTGCGCGACCGCGAGGAGCTGACCGAAGATTGAGGCGCGCGCGACGCCGCGCGTTATGCCGGGCGCGCCCGATCCAGGGCTGAACCGACGTGCCGTCGCGAGACGCCACCGAGGAGGGAACATGGAAGAGCGGAACGCGCTTCGCCTCGCGAAGCTGTTGGCCCAACGTGGCATCGCCAGTCGTCGCGAGGCCGAGGGCATCATCCGCGAGGGACGGGTCACCGTGAACGGCGTCGTCGTGACCACGCCTGCGGTCGACGTCGACCCCGAGAGCGACCACGTGAAGCTCGATGGTCGCAACCTGCCGGCCGAGCCGCCACGCGTCTACCTGCTGATGTACAAGCCGCGCGGCTACATCACCGGGCGCGAGGATCCCGAGGGTCGCCCCAGCGTGTTCGACCTGCTCGAGGACCTGAAGTGGAAGGTCGAGCCGGTCGGCCGCCTCGACTTCGACACCGAGGGTGCCTTGATCCTGACCAACGACGGCGAGCTCGCGCACGCGCTGACGCATCCGTCCGGCGACGTGCCGAAGCGCTACGTCGCCAAGGTCTACCGCACGCCCGACGAGCGCGACCTCGAGGCGATCGAGAAGGGCGTGTACCTCGACGAGGGGCGGGCGAAGCCGGCGAAGGCGCGCGTGCTCGAGAGCACCAAGAGCGGCAACGCCAAGGTCGAGATCACGGTGACCGAGGGGCGCAACCGGCTCGTGCGGCGCATCTTCGCGCAGCTCAAGCATCCGGTCAGCAAGCTGCGCCGCGAGAGCTTCGGGACCATCTCGATCCGCGGGATGGAGCGCGGGCAGGTGCGGCGGCTGCTCCCCGAGGAGATCCGGCGCCTCCAGGATCTGGCGAGCGGGAAGAACCCGAGCCGCGCGGGTCGGGTGAAGTCGCGCAAGGGCTTCGCGAAGGCCAAGCCGAAGACGTCCCGGATGCGGCGCAAGAAGGACTGAGCGGGTCGGCCTGTCGGCCTGAGCGGGCGTCTTGGACAGGAGTCGGCCGGCCGGGACGGCCGGCCCACGAGGGCTGGGCTTGTGCCGTGGTTCGGCCGTCTCGGCTGTCGATTGATCACTCCTCCAGGAAGACCCGCTGAAGGCGGGTTCACGAGGCTCCATGAACGTGGGCCGGGCGTCCCGCCCGGCCAGTGGGAGCTGCGATGTTTGTTTTGTGGATTATGTAGGGCAAATCGCCATTGCGGGCTCTCCATCGGGGCGGCCGGCCGGGACGGCCGGCCCACGAGGGCTGGGCTTGTGCCGTGGGTCGGCCGTCTCGGCCGACCGAGCGCCTGTCTCGGGCGCTCGCCCCAGGAAGCGCCTATCGGAACAGCGTCGCGAACGGCAGGCGGGCGCGCAGGTCGCGCTCGATGTCGCGCAGCGCGTCCTCGTGCTGCGCGACCCACGCCGCGCCGTGATCGCGCGCGAGCTGGGCGCGGAGCAGATCCGGCGTCGGGTCGTCGGCGACGAGGCGCTTGAGCACGTCGACGGCCTGCTCGTGCAGTCCGAGGGCGGTGCGGGTGCGGTCGACCGGATCCCGCACGCGCAGCCCGGCGTTGAGGAAGCGGAGCAGCTCCCGGCGCGGTGTCGAGGCGGGGTAGCGGGCGCTCAGGACCGCGTCGATCGCGGCGCGATCCGGCGCGCACGCCAGCAGCCCCACGCACAGCCGGTCGCGCGGGTCGGTGAGCAGGGCGCGGCTGCGCGCCGCGAGGAGCCGCTCCACGCGCAGTCCCGCGGCGAGGCGCAGCGTGGCGCCCACGTCCTCAGGCCAGCGCGCGCGGGCGGACCAGTGGTCGAGCGCGGCGTCGACCGCGTCCCACGAGGGGTCGGGCGGCAGCCAGGTGCGCGGGAGGACGTCGGCGATCAGGTGGTAGGCGAGCACGGGCTCGGCGCCGGCGAGCGTGGTGTCGAGCCACGCGTCGCGCCCCGGGTGCGCGGTGCGCCCGAGAAACGCGGCCACCTGGGCCTGTCGCCGCGCGCGCGGGGAGAGGGCCGCGTCACGAATCGCGACGTCGACGCCGACGCCAGGCGGATCGATCGAGAGCTGGGGCAGCGCGCTCGGATCGCCGTCGGTGCGCACGACGAGCGTGGCGCTCGGGTGGTCGAGGTGGAACAGGCTGTGCAGCGAGCCGTCGCCGGGCAGGATCGGACGGACATCGCCCACATCCAGCACCTCGAGCCCGATGAGGTCGAGGTCGCCGAGCGCGAGGTGGGCGCCCAGCGCGCGGCGCTGCGTGAACCGGTAGCGCGTGTGCAGGCTGCTGCCGTGCAGCACCTGGAACGCCCCGGCGAACGCGTGCTGGTGGATCTCGGTGGTGCTGGACGCCCACAGGTTCACGTCCACCCGATACCCGTCGCCGCGGTAGACGGTGAGCGGCGGCTCGCCGAAGCGCGCCTCCAGGTCGACCTGCGTGGGGAAGTCCGCGCCTTCGTCGGACGCGACCCAGCTCAGCACGTCGTCGAGGCGCACGTCGCGCGGTCGCGCGCGCAGGTGTGCCTCGGCGAGGGCCGTGAAGCGGGTGGGATCGCGGCCGACGGCGTGCCACGCCGCGCCCACCGCCTCACCGAGGGTACGAAGCTGCTCGAGCATCCCCGAAGGGTACCGGGCGACGGAGGATCCGGTATAGGGGCCTTGCGGAGGGAGCGGATGTCCGACGCGCCCGAACAGGTCCTGACCTACCACTACACGGTGCGCGACGCGTCGGGCGCGGTGCGCGACGCGACGCGGCCCGACGCGCCGCGGATGACGCTGCTGGGGCGCGGCGACGAGCTCGCGGCGGTGGCGGCGCGGCTGCAGGACGCCGCGCCGGGCGCGCGGCTCGCGTTCACGCTCGAGCCCGAGGAGGCGTTCGGCGTACCCGATCCAGCGCAGATCTACGCGATCGCACGCGCGGACTGGCAGGCCGCCGCGCCCGTGCTCGGACCGGTGGCGCTCCAGGTGCGCACCGAAGGCGGCGAGGTGGTGTCGCTGAGCGGCCGGATCGTCGAGGTCGACGCCGAGCGCGTGGTGTTCGACGCCAACCATCCGCTCGCGGGCCAGCGCGTCGGCTTCGAGATCGAGGTGGTCGCGGCGCGCGAGGCCACGCCCGAAGAGGTCCGGGCCGGGCAGCCGCTCCCATTCCCGCTCGACCTGTTCGCGCGGCGGGCGTTCCCGGGCGAGGTCGGCGACCTGATGCGGCAGTTCGCGACCGTCAGCATGTGTCCCCCGTTCCCTTGGGGCCACTGGCAGATGGCGCGGCTGGTCCGGGAGCGCTGCGCTGCGCTCCAGGGCGACGTGATCGAGCTCGGCGTGGGGCTCGGCGGGATGTCGATGCTGCTCGGCAGCCTGTTCCGCGACAGCGGGCGCCGGGTGTTCGCGCTCGACACCTACGCGGGACTGCCGCCGCCGGATCCCGAGCGCGACAACCCGTACTTCCTCGAGGGGCTGTACCGCGGCACGGACCCGCTCCTCGATCGGCTCCGCGGCGCGCTCGCGCGGCACGACCTCGACGAGGTGGTCACGCCGCTGCCGGGGTTGTTCGCCGACACGCTGCAGGCGCTGCCCCCCGACGCACGATTCTGTCTCGCGCACCTCGACTCCGATCTGTACCGATCGGTGCGCGACTCGCTCGAGGGCGTGTGGGATCGCGTCGTGCCGGGCGGCGCGGTGGTGATCGACGACTTCTTCCACCACGGGCAGGGGCCGGCGCGCGCGTGCGCCGACTTCTTCAACGCGCGCGGGCTGCGTCCGGTGCACCACGTCCTGTTCCCGTACGCCGTGTGCGTGATCAAGGGCGAGGAGGCACCCAGCCGCTGGTGGCGCAGCCTGGACGGCAACGCGTACTCGTTCGCGTGGATGCGCAAGGACGCGCTGCTGCGCGAGGCGGTCGAGGCGTCGGTCGCGCGCTGTGCGCCGTCGACGCGCGCGCATGCGAACGCGGCGCGGCTGCTCGCGCTGCTGAGCGCGCCGGCCGATCGGAACGCGGATCTCTACGACTATCAGGCGGCGCTCGAGGACTTCTGGGATGGCATCGCGGCGGGGTTCTCCGCCGTCGTGCCGCTGTAGGGAAGGGCCTGCGGCCCGTGGCGCAGCGCTACGGAAGGGCCTTGCGCATCTTGCGGTGTGGGATCGCGGCCTCGATGAACACGGGCCCGATCACCTCGTAGCCGAGCGTCTCGTAGAACGGGATCACCGGCACCTGCGCGGTGAGGATGAGCTCGTCGAAGCCGCGTGCCGACGCGTTCTCCTCGAGCGCCTCCATCAGCAGGGTGCCGACGCCCTTGCCCTGGTGGCCGGGCCGCACCGCGACGCGCTCGGCCTTCGCGTGCCCGTCGTCGGTGATCCGCAGCCGGGCCGTGCCGATCGGCTCGTCGCGTTCCCACGCGAGGAAGTGCTCGCACTTCGGATCCTTGCCGTCGACCTCGAGCGGGGCGGGCACGCCCTGGCCGAGCACGAACACCTCGTGACGGATCGCGAGGCAGGTGTCGATCTCTTTCCGGGCTGCGCGGCGAACCACGATCACGCGGACCTCCCGCCCGGTTCATGGCCCGATTCACGGCACGCCGCAACCGGGGTCGTGCAGGTATTTCGACGTCGAAACAACGTCACCTCTTGTCACGCGAGGTCGGCGTGACGTGGCTACGCGCGTCCGTGGACTTACGAGCCGTGCACTCAGGAGGTCCCGATGCAGTGGAAGATGATGATGATCGCCGCGAGCCTGTCGGTCGCGTGCGTACAGGATGTCGGCAAGGGCAAGGTCGCGGCGGACGTGGCGGAGACACCCGCCGGCGAGGCTGTGCAGGCTGTCGCTGCGAGCAAGACGCTTCGCGTCGACACCACCAAGAGCAAGTTGCACGCGCTCGGCGCGAAGATCACCGCCAAGCACCCCATCGTGTTCCACGAGTACGAGGGCAAGGTCGGGCTGGGCGCCGATGGAGAGGTGGTGTCCGTGTCGTTCGTCGCCCAAGTCGCCAGCCTCGAGTCCGACGCCGAGCGACTGACCGCGCACCTGAAGAACGAGGACTTCTTCTGGGTCGAGAAGTACCCGACCGCGATCTTCGAGTCGGTCTCGGTCACCCAGGGCGGCGAGGGGGGCACGCACACCATCACCGGCGATCTGACGATCCGCGGCCAGACGAAGCGCCTGACGTTCCCTGCGACGGTGGGGATTGGACAGGATGGCGTGACCGCGAGCACCGAGTTCGTGATCGATCGCAAGGACTTCGGCGTGGTCTACGCGGGCAAGGCCGATGATCTGATCCAGGACAACGTCGTCCTGACCATCCAGTTCGTCGCCCCGAACGCTGCGTCGTGATCTGCACGGCCGGCCGGGACGGCCAGCCCACGGTCTCGTAGTTCGTGGGTCGGCCGTCTCGGCTGTCGATGGATCACTTCTCCAAAAAGTCCGGATGAAGGCGGGTTCGCGAGGATCTGGGAACGTGGGGCGGGCGTCCCG
>CAYQSE010000180.1:0-12244 GCA_964419905.1 uncultured Enterobacteriaceae bacterium | reverse complement strand
CGCGGGGCCGCGCCCCCGATGAGCGCGGCCGATCGCCTGCGGAGCTCGCTGAAGCAGAAGCTGACCGAGAGCGGCAAGCGGGACGCTCCGCCCCCCGAGGAGCCCGATCCCGACAACAAGCCCACCGGGGCCGACGACCTCCTCGCGCGCATGCGGCGAACGAGGAATCGAGAGTGATCGCGCGAGGAGGTCCGATGTCTACGGCACGAGCGGGTTTCGCGGCGGTCTTCACGATGGCGTTCCTGGCGGGGTGCTGGGGCACCGAGGGGCGGCAGGCGGCGGTCGAAGAGGCCGTGCGCGACGACATGTGGCAGCACTGGGACGAGGGCACCGCCCTGCGAGACGCTGTCGTCGCGGGCGATCTCGCCCTGGTGCACGCGAAGGCCAAGGCGTTCGACAAGCGGCTGCCGGTCTCTGGCCTTCCCGAGGCGGCGCGGCCGCACGAGGTCGAGCTGAAGCGCATCCTGGGCGAGCTGAGCGAAGCCGGCGACCTGACGCAGGCCTCGGCCTCGGTGGGCACGCTCGCGCTCACGTGCGGTCGGTGCCACGGCGTGGTCGGTGCCGTGCCGGGTCACGAGGCCGACATGCCGCCGGCGACCGCGGGGATCAAGGCCGAGATGGTGCGTCACCAATGGGCGATCGAGCGGATGTGGCTCGGGCTCGTCCGGGGAGACGCCGAGCTGTTCGCTACTTCGGTCGACGCGCTCGCCGAGGCGCCGCTGGTGCCTTCGGGCACCCCTGCGGACAGCCCGCTGCCGCCGCTCGCCACCGAGCTCGAGCTCGCGGTGCACGAGCTCGCGCAGTCGGCGAAGGCCGCCAGCGACGACGAGGCCCGCGCGCGACGCTTCGGGGAGCTGTTGGTCACCTGCGCGACCTGCCATGCGCTGATCCGCGATCACCGCAAGCCGTAGCCGCGTCGCGGTTCAGACCGCGACGATCTCGCGCTCTCGGGCGACCGAGACCTCCCACCCCAGTCGCTCCTCGATGAGCAGCCGGAGCGCGTCGGCGGCCCCGGGCTCGCCGTGGTTGAGGAGCACCCGCTGGGGACGGTGACGCATCCGCGCGAGCCACGCGACCAGCTCTTCGCGGTCTGCGTGCGCGGACAGCGTGTCGATGCGGTCGACCTCGCAGCCGATGTCGATCCACTGGCCGTGCACCTTCACCCGGCGATTGCCCTGCAGGATCGAGGCGCCGCGGGTCCCGCCGGCTTGGAACCCCGAGAACAGCAGCGTGTTCTCGGGTGCGCCGCCGAACGCGACGAGGTGATGCAGCACGCGGCCGCCGGTGAGCATCCCGGCCGCGGAGACCACGATCATCGGGCCGGGCTGGCGATCGAGTCGCATGGAGTCGATCGGGGTGGGCACCATGCGCACGTCGCGCCACAGCGCCTGGGCCTCGTCCTGGGTCAGCCGGTGCTCGTCGGCGTGCTGGACGTAGAGATCGGTGCTCTCGGTGGCCATCGGGCTGTCGAGGTAGACCGGGATCATCGGGATGTCGCCGCGGTCCCGCAGGATCTGGATCCCGCGCAGGATGGACTGTGTGCGGCCGACCGCGAACGCCGGGATGAGCAGCACACCGCCCCGGTCCGCCGTGCGGCGGATCACCGCCCCGAGCTGATCGAGCGGGTCGATGGGTGGGTGGTCGCGATCGCCGTAGGTCGACTCGAGGACCACCACGTCGGCGTCGGGCGGGTCTACCGGTGGGCGCATCACCAGATCCTCGCGCCGGCCGAGGTCGCCGCTGAACAACACCGAGGTGCCGCCATCGGTGACGTGCACCGTGGACGCGCCCAGGATGTGGCCGGCGGGGCGCAGCGTGAACGTGAGCCCGCCGAGCTTCAGCGGGGCTTGCCACGGCAGGTCGACGAAGTGCTTGAGCGATGCCTCGGCGTCGTCTCGCGTGTACAAGGGGAGCGCGGGCTTGTGCTTCGACCAGCCGCCGCGGTTCGCGTGCGCCGCGTCCTCCTCTTGCAGCCAGCCGGCGTCGAGCAGGAGCAGGCGGGCCAGCGCGCGCGTGCCGCGGCTCGTGTAGATCGCGCCGTTGAAGCCCTGCTTGACCAGGCGCGGGATCAGCCCCGAGTGATCGAGGTGGGCGTGGGTGAGGACCACGGCGTCGATCGTCGCCGGGTCGATCGGGAACTTCTCCCAGTTGCGCAGCCGCAGATCCTTGTACCCCTGGAACATCCCACAGTCGATCAGTACGCGCTGTCCGCCTCCCTCCACCAGCGTCCTCGAACCCGTGACCGTGCTGACGCCGCCGAAGAACTGGAGCTGCATGAGGGACCTCCTGCTGGGTTCTCCTCGCAAGAGTCGTGCCGGCAGACGTCGAGGGTAGCCGTCGGGGTGAAGGGTACCTACACTCTGTGCGGGAGGGGACGGCTTGACCTCACTCGACGTCATGACGTGGAACGTGCGCTACTTCGGCCACGGCCTCGGCGGGCTGCGCGCCACCGAGGGGTGGATCCGGCTGGCTGCGCGCGCGATCGCTCGCCTCACCGCGCTACCCGACGTGCTCGCCCTCCAGGAGGTCGAGACCTCCTCGCTGCGGGCGGGTCTCGGCGCGACGCCCCAGCTCGACCGGTTCCTGCTCCACCTGCACCGCGCCCTCGACGAGCGCGGCGACGCGACCCGCTTCCGCGGCATCCACTTCCCGGCGCATCGCTATGGGGCAGGGCGCATGCCGTTCTACACGACGGGGCTCGCGATGCTGGTGAAGGACTCGGTGGAGGTCGAGGACCACAACGCCGATGATCCGCACGACATCACCCACGTCCGCCTCGAGTCGTTCCGTCGGTTCAAGCAGCGGCGCATCGCGGCGCACGTCCGGCTGCGGCCCGACGGGGCGCGGCATGCGGTCGACCTGTTCAACACCCACCTCTCACTCCCCGCGTTCCTCGAGGTGGGGCCGCATCGGGTGCCCGCGCGCATGGGGCACGGCAGCAACCAGCTCCACGAGGCGTTCAAGGTGCTGGAGCTGCTCGACCTGCGCGGCGGCGAGAACGCGGTGGTCGTGGGCGACTTCAACTCGGCACCCGGCTCGCCGGTCCACCGCGCGTTCACCGATCGTGGGCTGCTCGATGTGCATCACCAGCACGGGGACGGGCACGACGCCCACGCGTCGGCGCGCTTCCTGAACCAGCGGATGCACATCGACCACGTGTTCGCGACGCCGTCGATGCGCTGGCGGGAGTTCCGCGCGCACCGCATCGACGAGCGCGGCCCCTTCCTCGGGCTGTCGGACCACTCGCCCAAGCGCGGACGTCTCGAGATCGTCGATCGCTAGCGGGTGGGCGGGGTCACCCAGGCCCTGGGTGGGGACACCCAGCGCGCTCAGCGCGCGCCGACGTCGGGGGGCTCAGCCGGGATCAGGCCGCGCACGCGCTGCGCATCCCGCACCGCGGTGAGCACGTCCTGCCGCCCGAGCGCGGCGAGGACGTGGCCGTGCGTGTCGACGATCGGCAGACAGCCGATGCGCCAATCACCCATCATCAGCGCGGCGGTTCGCAGCGTCGTCTGCTCGGTGCCATGATCGACGAGCGCCGTCTGGATCGCGGTGTCCACGCGCAGATCTGCGTTGGCATCGGCGTCGATCGCCACGAGGTCGAACAGGCTGACCACGCCGTAGAGCAGGCCATCCGAGAGGATGACCACATGGCGCGTCTGGTGATCGCGCATGATCGCCAGCGCCTCGGACGCGGGGCGCATCCGATCCAGCGTGTGCAGGGGCGAGCGCGCGTGGCTGAGCGCGGTGTCGTGCGGATCGACGAGCTGCGGCGCGAGCCGGATCAGGTCGTGGCTGGTGACGATCCCCACCAGCAGCCCAAATGGATCGATCACCAGCGCGACGCACTGCCGGTCGTGCAGCATCCGATGGAGTACGCTGGGGATCGGCGCCTCGGCCTCCACGATCAGCGTTGGCGTACGCGCGATCTCGTGGGCGCGCCGGCCCGCGAGGGGCTTGACGAACAGATCCAGGTCGGTGACCAGCCCGACAGGATGCCCGCCATCCTGCACCACGGGCAGGTGGCGGCAGCGATGCTCGGTCATGATCTGCGCGCACGCGTCGGCGGTCGTGTCGCGCTCTACGCGCAGCGGATAGGGGGTCATGATGTCCGCCATGGTCAGCATGATCACCCTCCTCCTGCCCCTCGCTTCTGGGGCCCCGCACGCTCCGAGGCGTTGCAAGCCACGGGCCAGCGTCGGTTTCAGCTGGGGCGCCAAGCCATGACTGCCCGCGACCCGGTGGTGCTCGTGCACGGCTACCTGTGCCCGAAGTGGTTCATGGCGCCGCTGCAGTGGCGGTTGCGCGGCGCGGGCTACTCCGCGCACCTCGTCGACCTGTCGCCGCTCGCCTTTCGGGACGTCGAGGTACTCGCACGTCAGCTTGGTGACAACGTCGATCGGATCCGTGCGTCCACGGGTGCTGCGCGCGTCACGCTGGTCGGCGTCAGCCTAGGCGGGTTCGTCGCGCTGCACTACGTCAAGGCGCTCGGCGGCGCGCCGTACGTCCGGCGCATCGTGATGCTCGGCGCACCGGTGCACGGGACCTGGTTCGCGCTCGCCGGCGTCCCGTTGCTCGGCGCGGTCTCACGACCCGTGTGGCAGTCGCTGCCGAGCTCGTCGTTCCTCGCGGCCTTGCGCGAGGGGGGCAGCCCCGTCCCGACGATCACGATGGCGATCCCCGGTGACGTGGTGGCCCCCCCGGATCGCTGCCGGCTGGACGGGGCCGAAGAGGTGCTGCTGCGCCCCACGCGCTTCCCCGCGGCGCACCAGTGGCTCGTGATCAGCCGCCGGATCTCCGCCGAGCTGATCGATCGGCTCGTGGTCGCCGAGGTGCAGGACGACGCGGCGCATCGACGCTCAAACGGGGCGGTAGATCAACCACTCTGATTGGTCGTCGAGCGTGTCGTCGCCGAGCGGCACCAGCCGGATCTCGACCGCGCCGTACTCCATCACGACCTCGATGCGCAGGCGCTCAGCGTGCGACCAGGCGCTGCGCACGTTGCGCGTGGTCTCGCAGATCGCGGCGGCGATGGCGTCCAGGTCGGCGCCGGGCATGAGCGCGTGGTTCAGGTCTTCGAACAGCCAGCAGCGCACGTTCTCCACCACGCGTGGGCACAGCGGAAACTCTTGCCGCCAGCGTCGGGAATCGGTGGCCTGGCGCTCGGTCATCGTGCCTCCGCTGGGTGAAGGACAAGACGAGGATGCAAGTTCCGGGCCGAGATCGGAAAGGGTCGGGGCCCGGGGACAGTGTTATGAAGCCTTCAGCAAAGTGGAGGGAGCATGGCGGGTACGAACGGGGTCGAGTCCCACAAGCCGGGGCTGTTCACGCCGCTGGACAAGGCGCACCAGGAGGCGTTCGTCGGCACGGTCCAGGACGTCGCCCGCGCGGGGATCCTGTTGTCCTTTGGCGTCGTGCTCGGCGTGTTGTTCTCGTGGCTCGCCGCCTCGCGGGCGAAGAAGGGCTGATCCTACGGGTCGTCGTGGAGGATCCGCTCTGGCGGGTCGTCCAGGTCGTCGTACTGCCCGCCGCGCACCGCCGCGATGAACAGTGCGGCGAACGTGCCGCCGAGCACCAACGCGATGGGGATCAGGAACACGATCGCGTTCATCGCGCGCTCCGAGCGACCGCCGGCTCGACGCGGGACGCGCCCCACACGACGAGCAGGCTGCTCGCGGGCATCAGCAGCGCCGCGATCAGCGGGTTGACCAGCCCGGCCAGCGCAGCGGTGACCGCGAGCACGTTGTAGCCGAGCGAGCGCACGAGGTTCCCGCGGATCGCCCGACGGGCGGCGCGCGCGGCGAGCACACCGGCCGCCAGCGGTGCGATCGCCGCGCGGGCCAGCGCGCCGTCCGCCGCGAGCACGCTGCTCGCGGCGCCGGTGCCCATCGCCACGCCGACGTCGGCCTCGGTGAGCGCCGGGCCGTCGTTGAGCCCGTCGCCCGCGAACAGCACGCGGTGTCCCGCTTCGCGCCACGCGCGGATCTGCGCGCGCTTCTCGCTCGGATCGCGGCCGGCGAGCACCTCGTCGATGCCCGCCTGCGCCCCGATCGCGCGGGCGACGTCGGGGTGGTCGCCGGTGAGCAGCACCACGCGGAGCCCCAGGGCGCGCAGCCCGTCGACGAGCGTGCGGGCGTCGTCGCGTAGCGTGTCGCGCAGCGTGATCGCGCCGAGGCGTCCGTCGGGCCCGATGAGGTCCACCTGTCCAGGCCCGCCGGCCGCCAGCGTCCATCGGACGCCGTCGATCTCGCCGCTCACGCCCTGACCGGCCACCTCCCGCAGGTCGCGGGCGTCTGGCAGGGGGATGCCGCGTGCGATCGCCTCCTCGAGCACCGCCTGCGCGATGGGGTGGTGGCTCGCGCGCTCCAGTCCCGCGGCGATGCGCAGCACAGCGTCGTCCGCGTGGGTCACCTCTGGACGACCCGAGGTCAGGGTGCCGGTCTTGTCGAGGGCGACGAGATCGACGTCGGCGAGCGCGAGGAGCGCGTCGCCGGAGCGCAGCAGCAACCCGCGTCGCGCGGCAGCGCCGAGCCCAGCGGCGGCGGCGAGGGGCTGCGCGAGCGCCAGCGCGCAGGGACACGCGACGACGAGCACGGCGACGGTGACCGCGATCGCGCGCTCCAGCCCGGCCCCCCACGTCCAGCCGGCGAGCGCGCCCGCGGCGAGGGCCAGCGTGATCAGGGTGAACCAGGGGGCGAGGCGGTCGGCTGCGCTCGGCTGTACGCCGCGATCCGCGGCCTCGGTCAGCCCGGTGGCCATCGCGTGCAGGAGGGTGTCCTCACCCACCTTGTGGGCGCGCACGCGCAGGTGCCCGTCGAGCACCACCGCGCCCGCGACGACCCGGGCGCCCGGGCGTGCTTGCACGGGCTCGGACTCGCCGGTGAGGAGGCCCACCGCGACCAGACCCTCGCCTGCCTCGACCACGCCGTCGACCGGCACCTCGCCCCCGGCGCCGATCTCGACGAGATCGTCGGGGCGCAGCGCGTCGACCGACACCGAGGTGATGCTGCCGTCCCCCTCGACGCGTCGCGCAGTGCGCGGGAGGTGTGCGGCGAGTGCGGTCGCCGCCTCGGCGGCCCGGCGCCGGCCGCGCGACTCGAGCACCCGGCCCGCGAGCAGCAGCGTCACCAGCATCGCGAGCGAGTCGAGGAAGCCGTCGCGCGCGGTCAGCGTCGCGAACACGCCGTGGCCGTACATCAGCAGCACGCCGAGGCTGACGGGCAGGTCCATCGACAGGCTCCGGTGACGCAGCCCGCCCCACGCGCCCTCGTAGAACGGCGTGGCACACCACAGCGCGATCGGTGTCGCGAGCAGCAGCGCCGACCAGCGGAACAGCGCCTCGAACCGCGCCTCCATCCCGCCCAGCCAGCCCGCGTAGATCGACGCCGAGAGCAGCATCACGTTGACCGCGAAGAACGCGGACACGCCGAGGCGCACGAGCAGCGCCTCGTCGGGCGCCGCCTCCTCGCCGAGCAGGCGCGGGCGATAGCCCAGCGTCGCCACGCGACCCGCGAGCGCGTCGAGCGACACCGCGTCCGGATCCCAGCGCAGCGTGGCGCGCCCGGTCGCGTAGCTCACGGTCGCCTCGCGCACGCCCGGCGTCGCGGCGAGCACGTGCTCGGTCACCCACACGCACGACGCGCAGCGCAGCCCGTCGATCGCGAGCCGCACCGAGCAGGTGCCGTCGTCGTGCGTCGTGGTCGGCACGCCGCGCCAGTCGACCGCGTGCGCGACCGGGCGGGGCGGGAGCGCGTCGCGCTCGGCGTAGTAGCGGTCGAGCCCCGCGCCGTGGATGATCTCGGCCGCCGCGCGGCAGCCAGCACAGCAGAACGCGTCCTCCTCACCCTCGACGGCGGTGCCGCAGTGGGGGCAGTGGGCGACGTGCAGCGCGGGTGGCGCGGCGGTCAACGGCGCCCGACGTCGTAGCTCTCTACGACCGTGTCGGCGCCGGTGACGGCGATCCACATCATCGTGAAGTTGACCGCGACGACGATCAGCAGGCCGGTCGCGAGCGCCATCGGCCAGTGCAGGCCGCCGCGCGTGACGGGTTCGTCGCTCATGTGCCGGGCTCCTTGCCGTGAGACGTCTTGAACGTAGCCTGCACGTCGATGGTGTCGCGCTGGCTGCCGATGCGCACGACGAACGGGAGCGTCCGTGTGTCGTCCTTCGCGGGCGGCATCCGCACCACGAGCGGGACGGTGCGGCTCTCGGTGGGGCCGAGCGCCAGCTCCGGGACGGTCAGCTCAGCGTCCGGCAGCCCGTCGAGGGTCACGGTCAGCGCGTCGGTGACCTGGGCGGTCTGGTTGTTCGTGACCTTGAGCAGGTAGGTGTTGCGCACCCACCCGTCGGCGTCCACGGTGAACGCCGGGCCGGGCAGCCGGTTCACGCTCGCCTGGAGCGTGTGGCGACCGGTCGCGATGACCACGAGGGCGACGGTGAGGGCGACGAGCAGGCCGCCGTAGATCGCGGTGCGGGGGCGCAGCAGGCGCACCGGCGCGCCCTGGGTCTCGGCGATGGTGGCGTAGCGGATCAGGTTCGGGTGGCCGAGCTTGGGCATCACCGTCTCGCACGCGTCGATGCAGCGGCCGCAGGTGATGCACTCGAGCTGGTAGCCTTCGCGGATGTCGATGCCGGCGGGGCAGACCTGCACGCACTTGTTGCAGTCCACGCAGCCGCCGCGCGCCGCCGCGACCTTGCCGCGGGGCTCGCCGCGGCTGTCGTCGTAGGCGACGACCAGGCTCTCGTCGTCACAGAGCACGCTCTGGAAGCGGGCATACGGGCACACGTAGTTGCAGAACTGCTCGCGGAACCACGCGAAGTCCCAGTACAAGAAGAACGCGAACGTGCCGGCGAGCGCGTACTCGGTGGAGTTCGCAGCGCCCCACCAGATCTCGGGGCCGGCGAAGTAGGCCATCATCGACGCGCCGAGCACCCAGGACACGCCGGCGAACGCGATGAGCTTCGCGGACTTGCGCCACACGCGGTCCAGCGTCCAGCCAGGCTGGGCGTCGCGGCGCATCTGCTGCGTGCGGCTGCCCTCGAGCAGGCGCTCGATCGGGCGGATGATCTGCTCGATGAACACGGTCTGTGGGCACGCATAGCCGCACCACAGCCTGCCGTAGAGACTGGTGAAGAAGAACAGCCCGAACGCCGCCATCAGCAGCACGATGAGCAGGAACATCGTGTCGGCGGGCGTATACGTCGCGCCCAGGAGGTACATGCGGCGCGCGGCGAGGTCGATGTGCACGGCCGGGTGCCCGCCCACGGGGATGAACGGCACCACGAACAAGATCAGGAGCTGAGCGAACCCGAGGTAGCGGTGGATCCGCTCGAACCGGCCCTTGATCTCCTGTGCATAGACCCACTTCCGCGCGCCGCTGAACAGCATGGCATCACTCGTTTGACGGAGGTGCCGAGTTCACATGCAAGATGTATGCCGTGACCTGGGCGATCTTCTCTTCGCCCAGGATGGGCCCCCACGCGATCATGCCCTTCTCGAGCACGCCGTCCGTGACGACCTTCACGATCGCCTCCTCGGTGCTGCCGTGGATCCACTCGTCGTCGACGAGGTTCGGCCCCACGCCGCCCTTCAGGTCGGCGCCGTGGCAGGCGACGCAGTTCGTCGTGAACACCGCGAGGCCCTGTTCCGCGGCGGATCCGGCTGGCGGGACCGGGAGCGCGGCCGCGGCGGCCTGAGCGGGTGCGTCGGGCGTGCCCTCGACCGGCGCCGCTGCTGCCGCGGGCGCCTCGCCCGTGTTCTGGCTCAGCACGTAGCCAGCCACCTTGCCGATGCGCTGGGGGCCGAGGATGGGCCCCCACGCGAGCATGCCCTTCTCGAGCACGCCGTTCGTGATCACGGTGACCACCTCGTCGAACGAGCCGCCGTGGATCCACTCGCTGTCGGTGAGGTTCGGGCCGATGCCGCCCTTCAGCTCGGGGCCGTGGCAGCCGAGGCAGTTGCTGTCGTAGATCGCCTTGCCCTCGGCGAGGTCTGCGGCCGAGAGGTCGGCGCTCGCCTCCTGCTTCGGCCACTTCGCCTCGGCGGCCGCGAGCTCGTTGGCGTACACGCCGGTCTGGCTGCGGTCGGAGATGACGTGGTAGTCGAGGGTGTAGCCGACCGCCCACACGACCGTGAACAGGAACAGGCCGAGCCACCAGTCGGGGAGCGGGTTGTCGTACTCCTCGATGCCGTCGTTCTCGTCGGCGTGTCCTAGCAGCTGGTCGGGATCCCTGCGGCTCATGCCTCACCTCCATCATCGAACGGCATCTGGGCGGCCTGCTCCATCGCGTGTCGGCGGCTCGGCCAGAACGCCCACACGGTCCAGCTCACGAGCACCACGAGGAACAGCGTCGTGATGCTGCCGCCGACCCAGCCGAGCTCGGGCGGGGCGGAGGCTTGGTGGAAGAGCTGCCTCATCGGGCACCTCCGTCCGCGGCCGCCTGGGCCTCGAGCATCCGCGTGCCGTCGACGCCCAGGCGCTGAAGGTACGCGATCACCGCGATCAGCTCCTTGTCGTGCGTCGCCTCGATGCCCTTCTCGGCGAGCCGCCCCACGATGCCGTCGGCCTGGGTCTTCATCAGCTCCGGCACCCGCGCCACCTCGTCATCGGTGTACGGATGACCGAGGCGCTGGAGCGCACGCACCGACGCCTGCGCGTCCGCCGGATCGACCGACCACTTCGCGAGCCACGGGTAGGGCGGCATGACCGAGCCCGGCTGCGGCCCGCGCGGGTTGATCATGTGCTCCCAGTGCCAGTCGTCGCTGCGCTTGCCGCCCTCGCGCTGCAGATCGGGGCCGATGCGGCGCGAGCCGAGCTGGAACGGGCGGTCGAACGCGTACTCGACCGAGCGCGACCACTCCCCGTAGCGCATGACCTCGGCGCGCATCGGCCGGACCATCTGGGAGTGGCAGACATAGCAGCCCTCCCGCACGTAGATGTCGCGCCCGGCGACCTCGAGCGGCGTGTACGGCTCGATGCCCGCCTCGAGCGCCTCGGCGGTCTGGTTGTAGAGGAACATCGGCACCAGCTCGACGACCGTGCCGACCAGGATGGCGGCGACGGTGAGCAGGGTGAACAGGGCGCCCTTGCCCTCGAGGATGCGGTGTCCGGTGTCGGGACTGTTCTGCGTCATCGGCGTCTCCTCACTTGGCCGCTGCGGGCAGCGGCGCGGCCTGGGCCGCCGGGCCCTGGATGGTCTTGATCACGTTCCAGGTCATCAGCAGCAGGCCCACGAAGTACAGGGTCCCGCCGGTCAGCCGCATCCAGTAGTACGGCTCGAGGATCAGCACGGTGTCGAGGAAGTTGCTGTGCTGCAGGAAGCCGTTCTCGTCGACGGCCCGCCACATCAGGCCCTCGGTGATGCCCGCGACCCACATCGACACGACGTAGAGGACGATGCCGATCGTGGCCATCCAGAAGTGCCACGTCGCCCAGGCCACCGAGTGCAGGCCCTCGCGGTTCCACAGACGGGGCACCAGCCAGTAGATGATGCCGAACGTCATCATGCCGTTCCAGCCGAGCGTGCCCGAGTGGACGTGACCGACGACCCAGTTCGTGTAGTGCGCCAGCCCGTTGACCGCGCGAATCGACATCATCGGGCCCTCGAACGTCGACATGCCGTAGAAGGTGACGCCGACGACGAAGAACTTGAGGATCGGGTCGGTGCGCACGCGGTCCCACGCGCCGCGCAGCGTGAGCAGGCCGTTGAGCATGCCGCCCCAGCTCGGCGCCCAGAGCATGAGCGAGAACACCATGCCGAGGGTCTGCGCCCAGTCCGGGAGCGCGGTGTTCAGCAGGTGGTGGGGGCCCGCCCAGATGTAGATGAAGACCAGCGACCAGACGTGGATGATCGAGAGTCGATACGAGAAGACCGGACGCTCTGCCGCCTTGGGCAGGTAGTAGTACATGATCCCGAGGATCGGAGTCGTCAGGAAGAAGGCGACGGCGTTGTGGCCGTACCACCACTGCACGAGCGCGTCCTGAGCGCCGGCGTAGACCGAGTACGACTTGATGCCCGCCATCACCGGCAGCGCGAGGCTGTTGACGATGTACAGGACGGCGACGGTGACGATGGTCGCGATGTAGAACCACAGCGCCACGTAGAGGTATTTTTCGCGACGCTTGGCGAGCGTGTAGAAGAAGTTGATGGCAAATACCACCCACACCAATGTGACAGCGATGTCGATCGGCCACTCGAGCTCGGCATATTCCTTCGATTGCGTGATGCCGAGCGGCAGCGTGAT
>CAYQSE010000179.1:0-12274 GCA_964419905.1 uncultured Enterobacteriaceae bacterium | reverse complement strand
GTGGCCGGGGCGGCGGGCTCCTGCTCCTCCTCCTCCTCGGGCGCCGCCCACGCCGGCTGCTGCGGCGCGCGCCGCTGGGCCGCCGCCGCGTCTGCCTCCTCGGTGTACCGCGCCCGCCGCGCGCGCACCTCGGCCTCCATCTGGGCGCGCGCCTCTGGCGTCTGCAGCGCCTCGCCCTGCCCTGCGTTCTCGGCGAGCGTCTCGGACGCGGCGCGAAAACCGGCCTCCTGGCGACGCATCTCGGCAAGACACGCCTCGCGCGTGTGGTGGACGGCGTTGCCTTCGGGCAGCGCGTCCACGGCCTCGATGGCGATCACCTCCACCGGGCGGCCGAGGATCTCGGAGAGCTGGCTGCGCGCGTCTTCGACGTGCTCGAGCGGGACATAGGCGCGCTGCAGGTTGGTGCGGAGATCGATCGCGTCCTCGACCTCACCCTCCACCACCCCAGACGTGACCTGACCGCGCAGGCCCGCCGAGTCCATCTGGAACACGATCGGGTAGTCGGACAGGCTCTGCTCGCCGCCGACCCGACCCGGATCGCCCGGAGGGAGCTGCTCGCGGCGCGCGCGCTCGGCCACGAGCTGATCGAGGCGCGCGGTGTAGGTCGGCATCGCGTCCAGGTTGCGGACGCCGGTGTTCGCGCCGGCGATCCACCCGCGCCGCCCCTGCGTCTGGTAGCCGTCGCGGATGGTCTCGAGCCGCGCGATCTCCTGCTCGAGCTCGGGCTCGGTGTAGCGACGGACGTTGTAGTGGTTGGACTCGCGCGACGCCTCGGCGTAGGCGATCGCGGCGCCCATCCCGGGCCGCCCGGCGCCGACCGACACGGTGCTCTGCACGTCCCCGCGAAACGTCGTCCCCTCGCCGGTCTCCCGCGCGATCTGCTCGCGCTGCAGCGCCGCGGACGACAGGATCCGGCCCTCGCTCTGCCGCAGGCCCTGCAGCATGCGAGAGCTGGTGCCGTGGCTCAGCGAACCCCGAAAGCCGCTGCCCCCCTCGCCCTCGCCGCCGTCGAGCGCCCCCGTCGCGTCCAGCTCGCGTACCCGCGCGCGGTGGGCGTCCAGCGGGTCCCCACCCGTCGGCGTCCCGAGCGCTGCCGCCGCGAGCGTCGGCGGGAGGTCACCCGGAGGCGCCGCCGCCACACCGCTGCCTGCCGACTGCACCCCCGCCGCCTCCGCCGCGTTGCCCTGCGGCTGGTGCTCTCGGTCGGGGGACACCTGCTCGGGGCTCGCCCCCTGTCCGGTGGTCGGGGCGCGGGCCGGACGATGGCTTCGGCTCATGGCATGTCTCGTCGGAGGAGGGTGCTTCCCGAGAGGACTTCGGGCGCACCCAACATGTCTGACCGTGGGGTCCGAGTCCTGACCAGGTTCTGACTTCCGCGCGCGCCACGCGAGCCGCGAGGGAGCCAGCGATGCGCTTCTGGCCTCCAGGCGCGCCAGCGGGCTGGTCTTCGCGGCCCGAAGCGGCGATGATGCGCGCGTCCGGGGAGGCCTTCCATGTTCCTGACGCTCCTCCTGCTCGCGTGCAGCGCTGAAGCCCCCGACACGGACGACACCGGCCTCGTCGGTGACACCGACGTCGTCGACACCGACGTCGTCGACACGGACACCGCCGACACGGACTCCGCCGACACGGACTCCGCCGACACGGACTCCGCCGACACGGAATCCGCCGACCCGCCGCCGGACCTCCGGGGCCTCTTCGTGTCGTCCACCACCGGGGCAGACACCAACCCCGGCACGCAGGAGGCGCCGTTCGAGACGATCGGTGCAGCGCTCGCCATCGCCGACGGCGAGGCGATCCATGTCGCCGGCGGCGACTACGTCGGCTTCGACCTCGTGGACGACCTCGTGGTGGCGGTCCACGGCGGCTACGATCCCCTGAGCTGGCGCCTGGATCCCGACGACCATCCGAGCAGGGTCGCTGGCCCGATCACGACCGCGAACCCCACCGATGCGCCGCTGCTCACCGACCTCGTGGTCACGACGAGCGCGCCGGTCGTCGTCGCCGGCGTGGGCGCCACCCTCGAGCGCGTCACCGTCCGAAGCACGGCCGTCGGCGTGCTGTTCGAGACGGACGGCGCGGCGCTCGTCCTGCGCGACTGCGACATCGAGGCCGCGACCCGCGGCCTGACGGGAACCCTCGCCGCTGGCCTCGCCACCGTCGAGATCGACGGGGGGCGCCTCGTCGGCGGCAACCACGCGGCGCGGGTCCAGCGCGTCGACCTCGAGGCGAAGGGCGCACACCTGTCCACCACCGCGGCGGCCGAGTTCGAGCCCGTCGTGGTGGTGCGCGACGCGAGCACCACCCTCCAGGGTGTCGAGGTGAGCGGCGGCGCGGGGGGCGTCTCGACGGCCTTCGGCGCGCTGGTCATCGAGGACTCGGTGTTCGACGTCCGCTACGGGGGCATCTCGGCGCTGGCGCAACAGGGGGAGGAGCTGCGGATCTCGCGATCCCAGGTCCGCGTCGACGCGCCCTACACCCCCCAGGAGACGACCCGAAGCGGGATCACCCTGACCGGCTACGGCGGCCTCGTCGAGCGGACATCGGTGACGCTCGAGGGCAGCGGCGCCTCGAACGTGGTGTCGGGCATCGCCTTCCGCGAGCTCGGTCACCCCTCGACCGGGTTCGTCGCGCGGGGCAACGTCGTGCGCGTCCACACCCCGGGCCTCGAGGCGATCGGCGTCCATCACACCTACGCCGGCAGCGGGCAGCCAGACCCGCTGCCCGAGGTGCCCGCCGTCGTGTTCGGAAACCACATCGAGGCGCGCGGCGCTGGCAACACCATCGCGGTCACGTCCCTGGTCAACGTCGGGATCCGGGTGGTCGGCAACGTCCTCGCGTTCGACGCCACGACGCGGGCGAGCGCGTTCCTGCCGGGGGGCGGGACCGGCAAGGTGCTCGAGGGCAACCTCTTCCACGGGGCGACGAGCTGCGCCTTCCGGCCCGGCTACTACACCTGCGTGGACGCCGTGGCCCTGACGGACTGTTCGGCCTGGGGCATCCGCGAGCTCGCGTGCAGCGGGACCGCCCACAACATCGTCGGGAGCCCCGGCTACGTCGACCTCGACGCAGGCGACGTCCGGCTGGTCGAGAACGCCGACGCCCACGACGCCGGGATCGATCCGTCGACCTGGATCGACGCCCCGCACACCGCGACCGACTTCTACGGCGCGGCGCGCCCGGTCGGCGCGTGGGACATCGGGCCGTCCGAGCAGTAGGACCTTTGCGGATCGCGCCATCCGACGGCGTTTCCCCCGAGCGCGGGCGAACCCGTGGTAGCGTGAGGCGGCCGTTCGGAGGTCGCATGATGAGAAGGGTCGCTCTCTCGATCGGGCTGCTCGCCTGTCAGCCCAGCCCGCTCGACTCGACCGACACCGGACACCCCGACACCGAGGACACCGCGCCGATCGACACGGCAGACACTGGTGTGGACGACTCCGGCCTCGACGACACCAGTGTCGACGACACCGACGACTCCGGCCTCGACGACACCAGCGACTCCGACTCCGGCCTCGACGACACCAGCGACTCCGACTCCGGCCTCGACGACACCAGCGACTCCGACACCGACAGCGACGACACCGGCGACCCCCCCGTGTTCGAGCCGGGTGTGTACGTGGCCCTGAGCGGCAATGACGCCAACCCGGGCACCCCCCAGGCGCCGCTGCGCACCGTGAGCGCCGGGCTCGCGCGCGCGGCGACGGCCGGCGGGCCGGTCCGCGTGGCGGCGGGCGTCTACGCCGAACAGATCAGTGTCGGCGGCGAGGTCGTCGGCGGCTACGCCCCGTCGACGTGGGCGTTCGACCCCGCCCAGCAGGTGACCGAGATCGCGGCGCCCGACGACACGGCGCCGACCGTGCTCGTCCCCACATCCACCGACGGCATCCTGCGCCACCTCGCGCTGAGCGGCCCGGGCACCACGCTGCGGATCGACGGCACGGCCGTCACCGAGTCGCTCACCGTCACGTCGACGACCACAGCCGCGAACGAAGCGGTCGTCCACGTCGGGGCGACGACGTGGAACGCGACGGATCTCGTCGTCACCTCCAACACGGCGTGGGGGTTGATCCATCTCGACGGCGGCACCGCGCTCCTCGACGGGGTGACGTTGATCGCTGGCGCCGCGGACGGAAGGGGGATCTTCGCGCCGGGTGGCCTGCTCGCGCTGGAGGACGCGACGATCGACGGCTGGCTGCCGATCCACGCGACCACTGCGTCGCTGTTCCTCGATCGGGTGACGCTGACGGGAGCGCGCGCTGCGCTGACGCTCGAAGGGGGCTCCGCCTACCTGGCAGACAGCGTCCTCACCGCGACCGACGGCGCCGACGCGTCCCCCGTCGCCGTGGTCCACGCGGCGCCCGGCGTGCTCGACCTCCAGCGCTGTGTGGTCTACGGCCCCGAGATGCCCGCGTTGATCGGGGGCCACGCGATGATCACGAACAGCGTGGTCCGCTCCGGAGTCACCGACGCGGGGTTCGCGGTCCGCCTCGCCACGGGGTTCCTCGTGCACAACGCGTTCGCCATCGACGGCGCGACCACGCACGCCGCCGCGATCCGGAGCGACAGCACCGTCACGCTCGCGAACAACGTGTTCGTGCTGTCCGGCGGATCCACCCGCTCGGCGGTGCTGCTCCCCGAGGACGCCACCGTGCTCCTCCGACACAACCTGCTGTGGGGGCCCGTCGACAGCGCGTGGGTCGCGTTCGACCCCACCGACGATCCGGTCGTCGGCGACGACGTGAACGACTGCGTGGCCTGGCCGCGGGGCTGCACCAGCCCGACGGGCAACCGCGTCGGCGACCCGCACTTCGTCGACTGGCCGGACGATGTCCGCCTCACCGCGGCGAGCGTCGAGGCGATCGACCACGGCGTCGACCCGACGATCTGGCTCGGTGACACCGAGCGGGTCGACGAGGACCACTACGGGAACCCACGACCGAATGTCGGCTGGGACATCGGACCGACCGAGTACTAGCCGGCCGCGAGCGATCCGCACGTCGCGGGCGACCGGAGGACCGCACCTGCACCGTTCAACGGAATGAACCACTCCAACGCATCGCGGTCGATCTGATCCCTCGATCGCCACATGGCCTCGTCGCTGCGACCCGCTCCTGGCCGGATCCGCGGGTCGAGCGGCGCTCTTCGGCGTCGATGACTGGCAACGTCGGTACTCGGATCCTCGGCCAGAGAGGTCGAGGGTAGACACGAAGCACCAGCAGCTTGTAGGAATCAGCCGTTGGGCCCGTCTCGATCCCGGGGCTCCAATCCCGCAGTGCCCCACAGCAACCCTTCTGCTGTACCGGGGGGTGCCTCTCACCCCGCACACCGGAACCGGAGTCCTGAACGACATGCCAGCGCCCTCTCAGCTTCTGCGCCGGATCGAGGCGGCACAATACGACGTCCAACGCGATCGCGTACGCGGCCTCGATCAGCTGAACACGATGTTTCGGGACGGCGCCTTCCCGCACGCGCCGCTGAACGGCGCCACCAACGGCCAGATGATCGCCGCCGACGTCGCGCCGCTCCTCACACCGCCGTTCGCCCGGCTGATCACGAGCACGAAGCCCTGGCTGGGAAAGGTGTTCGACGCCGACACCGCGAGCGGCGAGAACCTGCTGACGCCGGCCTTCGTGTCGGTCGCCCGCGTGCTGTTCCCCGCCTACCGCGGGTTCCGTCCGGCGGGTGAGCACGCGTTCACCGGCTTCTCCTTTCGGACCTACCCGGGCGACGGCCTCCAGGACCCCGACCGGCGGGTCCTGAAGATCGACTACGACAGCCCAGACAACCCGCCGGCCATGCGGCGGATCCTCGACGAGCTCGTTCAGCTCGACGACAACTACTACCTCGGCAAGGCCCACGTCCGTCTCTCGCTGACGAAGTGGCACTTGCTGTTCTATTTCGCGCTGCAACGCCGCGATCTCGAGGCGCAGGCGCAAGGATGAAGGACAAGTTCCTGACGGACGCCGAGCGCGCGACGCTCGTGGTGCTGTGCGACACGCTGATCCCGTCGCTCGAGGCTTCGCCCGACGAAGACGCGCGTCTCATGGAGATGTCGGCGTCGCACGTGAACCTCGGCGACATGGTCGAGCGGGCGCTGGCAGGGACGCTCGACGACGCGGGGCGCGCCGAGGTGCAGCAGTTCCTGCGCATGCTCGAGCAGCCAGCGTTCAACGGCGTCGCCGGCGGGGTGTGGGGCATGTTCTCGGGGCTGACGCTCGAGGCCCGCACGCGCCTGCTCTTCGCGTTCTCGGCGCACCGCATCCCGCAGGTCCGCCGGGCGTTCGCGGGGCTCTCCCGGCTGGTCCTCTCGCTGTTCTACTCGCTCGACCTGCCCGAGGCGCCGCCGAACCCGACCCACGCCCTGCTCGGATACGAGCGCGCGCAGCCGTCGGTCCGGGTCGAGGAGCCCCCCATCGACCTGCTGTCGGTCGATGATCGCCCGATCTCGTGCGACGTCCTCGTCGTGGGCTCCGGGGCGGGCGGCGGGGTCGCGGCGGCCGAGCTCGCCAAGGCCGGCTTCGACGTCCTCGTGGTCGAGAAGGGCGATCGGGTCACGGCGCACGAGCACGATGGGCGCGAGTTCATGGCCCAACAGCGCCTCTACGAGCGACAGGGCGCGCTGACCACCGCGGACGGCAGCGTGCTCGTCCTCGCCGGCAGCACGCTCGGTGGCGGCACCGCCGTCAGCTGGGCCGGTGGCCTGCGCCCACCGGCCGAGGTGCTCGACGAGTGGCAGAGCACCTACGGCTTCGACGGCGTGAGCGGCCCGGAGTTCCAGCGGAGCCTCGCGGCCGTCTCCGAGCGGATCGGGCTCGACCCCGCGCGCGAGGACACGCCCAGCGTCAACACGCAAGTCTTCGAGGCCGGCCTCCGCGCGCTCGACTACGACGTGACGCGCATCCCGCGCATGGCCGAGCCCTGCATCGGCGACTGCGGCGCGTGCCACCTCGGCTGCCCGACCGGCGCGAAGCGAACGACCCCGCGAACGTTCCTCCAGGACGCGACCGACCGCGGGGCGCGCGTGCTCGTTCGCGCGAAGGTCGAGCGCGTCAACCAGCGCGCCGGCGCGGTCTGCGGTGCGCTCGTCCGGGTGGACCGCGGCGAGGGCCGCCATCGCGACGTCGAGATCACCTGCAGGGCCGTCGTCGTCGCCGCCGGCGCCATCCACACCCCGGCGCTGCTGCTGCGCTCGGGCCTTCGCAACGGCCACATCGGCCGGAACCTGCACCTCCACCCGACCGTGGGCACCGCGGGCGTCTTCGCGCAGCCGATCCGCGCGTGGGAGGGCGCGCCGATGACCCGGCTGAGCGCGCAGTTCGCGAACCTCGACGGGCGTGGATTCGGCGTGCGACTGATGAACGCGCCCGCGCACCTGGGCATGCTGGCGTTCGCGACCCCGTGGGAGTCGGGCCGCGCGCACAAGCGCAGGATGCAGGCGAGCGAAGCCACCGCGAACATCATCGCGATCACGCGCGACCGCGACGGCGGGCGCGTCACGCTCGACCCCAGCGGTCGGCCGTCCATCGCCTACACGCTGTCGTCGCACGACGCGAAGCACATGATGGTCGGGATGCAGGAGGCGATGCGGATCCACGTCGCCGCTGGCGCCACCGAGGTGCGCGCGCCGCTCGCGCACGCCCCGACCTAACGCCCCGCACGCGACGGCTCGTTCAACGCGTTCCTCGACGGCGTCGAGCGGGCGGGCCTGCGACGCAACGGGCTCCCGTTGTTCAGCGCGCACCAGATGTCGTCGGCGCGCGTCGCGATGCGGCCCGGGCTGGGTGCGCTCGACCCCCACGGCCAGTCGTGGGAGCTGAAGAACCTGTTCGTCGTCGACGGCAGCGCGCTCCCGACGTGCACCGGGGTCAACCCGCTGCTCACGATCCTGGCGGTCTCGCACTACCTCTCGCAGCGCATCGCGGCGAGGCTCCATTGACCGCCCGTCCCGACGACCTCGCCTCCGAGCTGGCGCTCGACGAAGACGTCGCGCCCACCTCGCCCTACCGCGCGGTCGACGCGCCGCAGCACATCCTCCTCACCGGCGGCACCGGCTTCCTCGGCGCCTACGTGATCTTCGACCTGCTGCGGCTCACGCAGGCGACGATCCATTGCCTCGTCCGGGCCGACGACGCGGACGCCGGGCGGCAGCGGCTCGTCGCGAACCTCGCGCACTACCAGCTCGCCCATCCAGACATCGGCGCGAGGGTCGTCGCGGTGCCCGGCACGATGGAGCTCGCGCGGCTGGGCATGGACGAGGCGACGCACGACTGGCTCGCCGAGCACGTCGACACCGTCTACCACCTCGCGGCGGACGTGAGCTTCATGCCCGGGTACGAGCAGCTCAAGGCGACCAACGTGGGCGGGCTGGTGCACGTCCTGCGCTTCGCGTGCGCGCGGCGCACGAAGAACGTCCACTACACCTCGACCTACGCCGTGTTCAACTCCGACGCGTACACGCTGGCGCGGCGGGTCTACGAGAACAACCTGGTCGGCACGAGCGACGGCTTCGGTCGCGGCTACGACCGCTCCAAGTGGGTCGCCGAACACCTGGTCACCCTCGCACAGCAGCGCGGGCTCCCGGTCACGACCTACCGCGTCGGCTTCATCTCCGGCGACACCCGCACGGGCATCCACAACAAGATGGACCCCGTCGCGCAGATGCTCGCGGTGGCGCTGTGCAACGGCTACGTCACCCCCATCGAGGCGCTGCTGCACCTCACGCCGGTGGACTACTGCAGCCGCGCGCTGGTCGAGCTCTCGCTGCTGCGCGAGGCCGAGCACCAGATCTTCCATCTCGTGCAGCAAGAGCCGCTGACGGCCACCGAGATCGTCGATTGGATGGAGGCGGAGGGGTACGACCTGAAGCGGGTGTCGTTCGAGACGTGGTACGAGCAGCTCAAGCTGCTCTGTCGCCGATACCCGCAGTTCATCCCTGCCTTCTACCTGTCCAGCCGCGGCGAGGCGGCCGCGTTCGGGGAAGGAGAGAACCTCTCCAGGCTGCACTACGACGCCACGAACGTCGCGCGCCTCCTCGGGCCCGATGGGCGCTGTCCCCCGCTGAGCACGCCCCTGCTGAGGACGTACTTCGCCTACATCGCGAGCCCCGACCGGGGCTACCAGGTCGTAGCCAGGCCGCGCGCGCGGAGCGTGGCATGAGCCGCGGCGCCGCCGGCCCGGATCGGGCTCCGATTGCGATCGTCGGGATGGCCGGCATGTTCGCCGGGTCCAGCGACATCGGCGCGTACTGGGGCAACATCCTGGGCGAGGTCGACTGCATCACCGACGTACCGCCAAGCCACTGGGCGATCGAGGACTACTACGACCCCGACCCCACGGTCCCCGACAAGACGTATTGCAAGCGCGGCGGCTTCCTGCCCGGGCTGGACTTCAACCCGCTCGAGTTCGGCCTCCCGCCCAACATCCTGGAGCTGACCGACATCGCACAGCTCCTCGGGCTCGTCGTCGCGTCGCGCGCGCTCGCCGACGCCGGCTACGGCGCGTCGAACCCGCTCGCCGAGCGGACCGGCGTGGTGCTCGGCGCGAGCGCGCTCAGCCTGGTCGGCCCCCTGGCGGCGCGCCTGCAGTACCCGATCTGGCGGCGCGTCCTGCAGAGCCGCAAGGTCCCCGAGCCCGAGATCGACGCGATCATCGAGACCATCAAGAAGGCCTACGTCGAATGGCGCGAAGACGCCTTCCCCGGCTATCTCTCGAACGTCGTGCCGGGCCGTATCGCCAACCGGTTGAACCTCGGCGGGATCAACTGCTCGGTCGACGCTGCGTGCGCCTCCTCGATGGCGTCGATCCAGTTCGCGATGCACGAGCTGAGAAGCCACGGCTGCGACCTGATGCTGGCGGGTGGCGTCGACACCAACAACACGCCCATGGGCTTCGTGAGCTTCAGCAAGACGCCCGCGTTCACGGCGCACGATCACATGCGCCCGTTCGACGCGGCGTCCGACGGCATGCTCGTCGGCGAGGGCGTCGGGATCCTGGCCCTGCGGCGCCTCGAAGACGCAGAGCGCGACGGCCAGCGGGTCTACGCGGTGATTCGCGGCGTCGGGGCCTCGAGCGACGGCCGCTTCGCCAGCATCTACGCCCCCCGCCAGGAGGGCCAGGAGCTGGCGCTGCGTCGGGCCTACGAAGCATCCGACGTCTCCCCGTCGAGCGTGGGCCTGGTGGAGGCCCACGGCACGGGCACCCCGTCGGGCGACCCCACCGAGCTCGCGGCGCTGCACGCGGTGATGGGCAGTGACCCCTCGACGCCCATCGCGCTGGGCTCGGTGAAGTCGCAGATCGGCCATACGAAGGTCGCCGCGGGGGCCGCGAGCTTGATCAAGGTCGCGCTGGCGCTCCACGAGAAGGTGCTTCCGCCCACGATCCACGTCACGACCCCGCACCCGGCGATCCGCGCGCCCTTCTACGCGAACACGCAGACCCGTCCGTGGTTCGCGACCGCGCCACGGCGGGCGGGCGTGAGCAGCTTCGGCTTCGGCGGCACGAACTTCCACGTCGTCCTCGAGGAGCACGCCCCAGACCGGACCGACAGCCCCCGCGCGCGGGCGACCCCGTTCGCCCTCTTCCTGCACGCCCCCGACGCCGCCGCGCTGGACGCGCTGTGCGCCGACACCGCACAGGCGCTGCGGTCCGACGCGGGCGCGCGCCGCTTCCGGGAGTGGGTGGAGGCCTCGAAGACAGCGGCGATCCCGAGCGGCGCGGATCGGCTTCCTGGCGACGACCCCGGACGAGGCCAGCGCCCGCCTGGAAGAGGCCCGGGTCGCGCTCGCGCGGACCCGCGGGGACTTCACCACCCCCACGAAGCTCCACTTCCGTGAACGCGCGATGGACGTGGGCGGGCGGGTCGTCGCGCTCTTCCCGGGCCAGGGGTCGCAGTCGGTCGGCATGGGGGCGTCGCTGTGCGCGAACTTCTCCCCCGTCCACGCGGCCTTCGCGAAGCTGGACGCGGTCCGCGTCGCGCAGGGGCACACGCCGATCACCGAGGTCGTCTACCCACCGCCAGCCTTCGGGAAGGACGACCTCGACGCGCAGACGATGAGGCTCCGCGCGACGAACAACGCGCAGGCGGCGATCGGAGCGCTCAACCTCGGGCTGTTCGCGCTGCTCCAACGCTGCGGGTTCGCGCCCGACTTCGTCGCGGGCCACAGCCTCGGCGAGCTCACCGCGCTGCACGCGAGCGGGGCGCTCGACGAGCACGACTACCTCTCGCTCCTCGTGGCCCGCGGCGAGGCGATGGCGCAACCGCCCCCCTCGGGCGTCGACCCCGGCACGCTGCTCGCCGTCGGGGGCGACACGGAGATGCTCGAAGCCTTCCTCGCCGATCGACCGGGGGTCACGGTCGCGAATCGCAACTCGCGCACGCAGGTGGTCGTCGCCGGATCGCTGGACGATCTCTCGGCGCTGAAGGCGGAGCTCGCCGCGCTCGGCGTCACGGCGACGCTGCTGCCGGTGTCGGGCGCGTTCCACTCCCCTCGGGTCGCGCACGCCCAGGCACCGTTCGCGCGAGCCGTCGCGGGTGTTCGACTCGCCGCGCCCCGGATCCCGACGTTCGCCAACACCACCGCGGCACCCTACCCGCCGGCGGAGGAAGCGATGCGAGAGCTGCTCGCCGCGCAGCTCGTGCACCCGGTGGAGTTCCGGAAGGAGATCGAGGCCCTCCACGACGCGGGCGGTCGCATCTTCGTGGAGTGCGGGCCTGGGCGTGTCCTGACCGGGCTCGTCGGCAACATCCTCGGCGACCGCCCCCACCTCGCCCTCGCGTCGATGGGGTCCCCGGCGAGCGACGGCGACCTGTCGCTGCGTGACGCCTACGTCCAGCTACGCGTCGCCGGCGTCGCGCTCAACGACCTCGACCCGTGGCAGTCCCTCCCGGACGTGCCCGAGACGAGGCCCGGATCCGTCGTGCGGTTGAACGGCACGTCCTACAAGAGCGAGCGCACGCAGCATGCGTTCGAAGCGGCACTCATCGGTGCACCGGAGATGACCATGGCAGGCAAGCAGACCGCGGGAGATGCCGCGATGGCCGTCCCACCGACCGGAGACGCGACCGCACAGGCGCACTTCCGCTTCCTCGAGCACATGGCCGAGGGTTCGACGCGCTCGTTCGAGCTGGCCCAGCAGCTCTATGCGCTCGCCACCGACCCCGCGTGCTCGCCCGCCGCGCTGGCCGCGTTCGAGCGGGCGGTTCGCAGCTTCCACGAGCTCCTGCTCGGGGCGCAGCAGGTCCATGCCCAGTTCCTGGCGCCGCGGGTCGAGTTGG
>CAYQSE010000178.1:0-12287 GCA_964419905.1 uncultured Enterobacteriaceae bacterium | reverse complement strand
TCGGTCAGGGGGCGATCCGAGCGTCGTAGCCCGCGCCCTCGATGGCGCTGACCAGCGTGGCCGTGTCGAGGCCGGGCTGGTGCTTCACGAGGACGCGCCCTTCGCGCAAGCTCACCTCGATCTGCTCGATGCCGTCGATGTCGTCGAGGGCCACGTTGATGTGTCGCACGCACGACCCACAGGTCATTCCCTTCACGTCGAGCCGGGTCTCGGTCATCTGGAACTCCAAGGTGGGGCGTCGTTGCCCCGCATCCATGCAGACGCAGGAGTCGCCGTTCATTACAGCGGCTGGTCGGGCGCCAGGACGCCGTCGAGCAACAGGTCCTCGGCGCGCGCCGGCCCCGGGACGGTGCCCTCCGGGTGCACGTACCAGCCGTCCTTGTCGGCGGTGGCGACGTCGTCGCGGACCTTGAGGATCGTGAACATCCCGCCCATGTCGATGTAGGAGAATGGCCCTTCGCCACCCTTCATCGGCAGGCTGTTCGCCGGGGTGTCCATCTCCATCTCGCCCATGCCGCCGCCGCCGGTCGTGCCCATCGTCATGTAGGCGGGCAGGATCCGGCTCATCCGGCGGTCGACCGCCGCCAGGTCGGCGCCGACGACGTTGGGCAGGCCGTGGCCCATCTGGTTCATGACGTGGTGGGTCATGTGGCAGTGCACGGCCCAGTCGCCCGCCTCCTCGGCGACGAACTCGATCACGCGGGTGGCGCCCACCGGCACGAGCACGGTCGTCTCGGGCCGCTGCGCCGACTCGGGCACGAAGCCACCGTCGGTCGCGGTGACCTTGAACGCGAGTCCGTGCAGGTGGATCGGGTGGTGGTCCATCGGGCCGAGGTTCCCGAGGCGGATGCGCACGCGCTCGCCCTTGCCGACGAGCATCGGCTCGGTCGCGGGGAACGCCTTGCCGTTGAACGTGAGCAAGTTGAAGTCCGACATCGCGCTCGGGTCGGGGCGACTCGCGCCGACGGGGAGCATCCACTCGTGGGCCATCAGCACGAAGTCGTGGTCGACCACGGAGACGGGGCGCCGGGGGTGCACGACGAACATGCCGACCAGGCCCAGCGCGATCTGGGTCATCTCGTCGTAGTGCGAGTGGTACATGTAGGTGCCGGCGTACTTCAGGGTGAACTCGTACACCCACGTCTGGCCCGGCGGGATGGGCTTCTGGGTCAGGCCCGCGACGCCGTCCATGCCGTTGGGGAGCACGAGGCCGTGCCAGTGCACGGTCGTCCGCTCGGGCAGCTTGTTCGTGACGTAGATCCGCAGGCGGTCACCCTCGACGGCCTCGATCGTCGGCCCGGGCGTGCCGCCGTTGTAGCCCCACACCCTCGCGCGCAGGCCGGGTGCGAACGCGTGGTCGAACTCCTCGGCGACGAGGTGCCCGACCTTGACGCCGTTGACGGTGCGGAGCGGGAGGCTGCGTCCGTTCGGGGTGATGACGCCGGGCTGCCCGCCGGGGACGACCGCGCGGGACGTCTCGGCTCGAGACGGCGTGGCGTAGCTGATCGCGGAAGCCGCGGCGGCGGCGCTGGTCCACACGAGAAACTGGCGGCGGTCCATGGTCAGTGACCTCCTGAGTTGCTGGAGTTCAGGGAGAGCGGCGAGGCGGCGTTCCGAGGCGCGTCGACGCGCGCGCCGGCGAGGAGGGCGTCGAGGGCGGCCTGGGCCGTCCACAGCTCGCGCAGCGTGTCGGCCAGCGCGATCTCGGCCTCGACCCGGTCGCGCCAGGCGTCGAGCAGCACGTCGGTGTCGACCTGCATGGCGTTGTAGTGGCGCAGCGTCTCATCGAGCGCGCGCTCCTTCGCGGGGACGATCACGTCCTGGTGGTGCAGCGCGCGGCGGTGGGCGGACTCGAGTCGGACGCGGGACTCCCGGGCCGCCGAGCGCACGTCGATCTCGGCCTGGTCGCGCTGCGCCGTGAGCCGGTCGATCCCTGCGCCTGCGCGCAGGACGTCGCCGCGGCCGTACGAGAACAGCGGCACCTTCACCTCGATCCCGGCCGACGTCCCCCACGCGTCGTCGAGGCGCTCGGACTCGACGCGCACGGCGAGGTCCGGGGCGTACCCGGCGACGCGAGCCGCGGTCCTGGAACGACGACCTGCGCGGAGGTCGGCGTCGAGCGACGCGATCTCGCGGCTGGCGGTCACGGCGGCGGCTTCGACGTCCTCGGGGATCGACAGCGTGACCGGGGCAGGGGTCAGGGTCGCTCGAACTGCGCCCGGAGGCGTCCCGAGCAGTCGGGTCAGGCGCTCGCGCGTCGCGACGACGTTCAGCTCGATCTCCGCTGCCCGCATGCGCGCCTCTTCGTACGCGATCTCGCGCAGCACGAGCTCCCGGGCGGGCGCGTTGCCGGCCAGGGTGATCGCCCGGGCCACGTCGCGGCTCGCGGCGAGCGCATCGACCGATCGGAGCGAAGCGCCCCACGCGGCGAGGGCGGCCTGGTGGTCGTAGAAGGCGGCGCGGGCCTCGTAGGCCAGGCGCAGCGTGCCCTCGTCGGCGCGGATCTGGGCGGCCTCGACCGCGGGCCGGACGCCGCGGGCGCGGAGCACCGCCAGCACCATCGCGGACACGTCGAGCTCGGCCCCGACGGCCAGCGGGAGCTTGCGCTCGGGGTGCTCGCTCGAGAACAGCGCGAGCTCCCAGGTCGGGTTCGGGAACGCCCGGGCGTCGATCAGGTCGGCGCGCGCCGCCGAGACGTCGGCCTCGAGCGCGCGGATCGCGGGGCTGTTGGCCAGCGTGGTCGACACGGCCTCGCCGAGGTCGAGCACGTCGTCGGGATGCGACGCCGCGGCCGGGTCGAGCGCCTCCCATCCAACGAGCGACGCGCCGGGGAGGGGAGGGTCTTCCTGGAGCACGAGCGCGACCGGCGCGGCGTGGGCCGTGAACGGGAGCAGCAGCGCGAGGAACAGGGCGGCAGGGAGGCGTCGCATGAAAACTCCTTCGACGCTCCCGCTGACGCACCTCGCTCGCCGCCATTACAGCGCCGCGATCCGGACCCTGAACGCGGCACGGCTCGGCGTCTCGAGCCGAGCGCCGTAATGGCCGCGGCCTGCGTGCGTCCTCCCGGTACACACGGAGGTCCCATGTCATCGTCCGAACCCACCCGCCTCGATCTTCCCATCGGCGGCATGACCTGTGCGAGCTGCGTCCGTCGCGTCGAGGACGGGCTCCTCGCCGTTCCGGGGGTGGCCTCGGCCACCGTCAACCTCGTCACCGAGCGCGCGACCGTGGTCCACGACCCGACCCTCGTCTCGCTCGAGCGCATCGAGCAGGCGGTGCGCGACGCGGGCTACGAGGTCGTGACCGCCGCGCCGGCCTCGACCCCCGAGGCGCGCGTCGACGCTCAGCGGCAGGCCGAGGACGCCGCCGTCCGCAAGCTGAAGCGCGACGTCGTGATCTCCGCTTCGCTGACCGTGCCGCTCCTCGTGCTCGCGATGTCGCACGGCGCGATCCCGGGCACCGACGGCCCGTGGGCGCTCTACGCGCAGCTCGCGCTGGCCACCCCGATCGTGTTCGGCCCCGGGTTCCGCTTCCTCCGGCTGGCGTGGGTCGCCGCGAAGCACCGCACCTCCGACATGAACACGCTGGTCGCCCTCGGCACGCTGTCGGCCTGGGGCTACTCGACCGTCGCGGTGCTCGCGCCGGGTCTGTTCCCGCACGCCGAGCACGGCGTGATGCCGCACGTCTACTTCGAGGCCGCGGGCGCGATCCTCACGTTCGTGCTGCTCGGCAAGTTCATGGAGACCCGCGCGAAGAAGCGCCTGTCGGACGCCGTCCGCGGCCTCGTGGCGTTGCAACCCAAGGTCGCGACCCGCGTGTTCCCAGACGGCACCGAGGACGAGGTCGAGATCGAGCGCCTCGCTCCGGGCTGGAAGCTCCTGATCCGGCCCGGCGAGCGCGTCCCCGCCGACGGCGAGGTCGTGCGTGGCACCTCGACCGTCGACGAGGCGATGCTGACCGGTGAGAGCCTGCCGGTCGACAAGAAGGCCGGTTCGCTCGTGTTTGCGGGCACGATCAACGGCGCGGGCGCGATCGTGGCCCGCGTGACGAGCGCCGGCCAGGGCACGGCGCTGGCCCGCATCATCAAGGCCGTCGAGCAGGCGCAGGGCAGCAAGGCCCCCATCGCGCGGCTCGCCGACGTGATCAGCGCGCGGTTCGTGCCCGTCGTCCTCGTGATCGCGATGCTCACGGGCGTGGCCTGGTTCGTGCTCGATCCGTCCGGCGGAGGCCTCGCCTCGGCCGTCCAGCAGTTCGTCGCCGTCCTCGTGATCGCGTGCCCCTGTGCGCTCGGCCTCGCGACGCCTGCGGCGGTCGCCGTCGGCACGGGCCGCGGCGCCGAGCTCGGCATCCTCGTGAAGGGCGGCGTCGCGCTCGAGGCCGCGAGCCGCGTCGACACCGTGCTGCTCGACAAGACCGGCACGCTCACCGCCGGGAAGCCGCAGCTCACCGACGTCATCGCGACGGACGGCAGCTCCGACGACCTGCTGCGCCTCGTCGCCGCCGCCGAGCGTCCGAGCGAGCACCCCGTCGCCAGGGCCATCGTCGACGGGGCGAGCCACCTCGGCGCGCTCCCCGCGGCGACGGACTTCGAGGTCGAGGTGGGTGCCGGGGTCGCGGCTCGCGTCGACGGTCGCCTCGTGCGCATCGGCACGGCGCGGTGGCTCGCCCAGGCGGGCATCGACGCGACGCCCCTCGAGGCCGAGGCCGATCGCCTCGCCCAGGGCGGACGCACCCCGTCGTTCGTGGCCGTCGACGGACGTCTCGCCGGCCTCGTCGCCATCGCCGACCGTCCCACCGAGGCCGCGCGGCAGGCCGTCGCCGAGCTGAAGGCCATGGGGCTGCGCGTGGTGATGGTCAGCGGCGACCGCCGCGCGACCGCCCAGGCCGTGGCCCGCGACCTGGGGATCGACGAGGTACACGCCGAGGTGCGCCCGAACGACAAGCGCGCCGTGGTCGAGGCCGAGCGCGCCGCGGGCCATCGCGTCGCGATGGTCGGCGACGGCATCAACGACGCCCCGGCGCTCGCCGCCGCCGACGTCGGCATCGCGATCGGCTCGGGCACCGACATCGCGGTCGCGACCGCGGACATCGCGCTGCTCGGCCGCGGCATCGGCGCCCTGCCGGACGCCCTCCGGCTGTCGCGGTCCACGCTGCGCACGATCCGCCAGAACCTGTTCTGGGCCTTCGTCTACAACGTCGTCGGCATCCCCGTCGCCGCGGGCCTGCTGTTCCCGTTCACCGGGTGGCTGCTCACCCCCGTGTTCGCCAGCGCCGCGATGTCGCTGTCGAGCGTGTCGGTGCTGGCCAACTCGCTCCGCCTGCGCCGGTTCGGTCGCGCCGCGTCGCCCCGTCGCCGCGTAATGCCCGCGGGGGTCGTGCGTCTCCAAGCGTGAACCCTGGAGATCGCCATGCTCGCACGCTCGCTGTTCCTACTTCTCCTCGGAATGGGCTCCCTCGCGGACGCCCAGGCCGCCGCCGTTCCCGCCGAGGCTCCGGCCGCCGCCGAGGCCCCGGCCGCCGAGACCATCGAGATCATCGTCCAAGGCGGTTACCACCCCGAGCGCATCGTCGTGAAGGCAGGCCAGCCCATCCGACTGAGGTTCGTCCGCACGGAGTACACCGGCTGCACGCGCGAGGTCGTCTTCCCGACCCTGGGCATCCGCCGCGAGCTCCCCACGAACGAGCCGGTCGAGATCGACCTCGGCACGCCGACCGCCGGCGAGATCCCGTTTCACTGTGGCATGAAGATGATCCACGGCCTGGTCGTGGTGGAGGGCCCATGAGCGAAGCGGTCAGCCCAGAGGTCGCCCGCGTCCTCGTCGACAACCACCGTGCGTTCCTGGGCTTCCTGGAGCGCCGCGTCGGGAGCCGCGAGACCGCCGAGGACATCCTGCAGGACGCCTTCACCCGCGGCCTCGACCGCGCCGGCACCCTGCGCGACGAGGGCTCCGTGCTCGCCTGGTTCTACCGGTCGCTCCGCAACGCGGTCGTCGACCACTACCGGCGCAACGACGCGCGGCGGCGGAGCCTCGACAGCTTCGCCGCCTCGCTCGACCCCGCCGCCGCCGACGCCGAGACCCAGGACGAGGTCTGCAAGTGCGTCCTCTCGCTCGCCCAGACGCTCAAGCCCGAGTACGCCGAGGCGATCCGCCGCATCGACGTCGAGGGCGTCGCCGTGAAGGACTTCGCCGCCCAGAGCGGCCTGACGAGCAGCAACGCCGGCGTGCGCGTGTTCCGTGCCCGCGAGGCCCTACGCAAGCTGGTGGCGCTGTCGTGCGGCACCTGCGCCGAGCACGGCTGCCTCGACTGCACCTGCGGCCAGCCCGCCCCGACCCACGACCACGGCGATCACGGCTGCGGGGGGCACTGATCGCGTAATGGGCGCCCGCTCGGTGCGTCTGCAAGGGCGCAACAGAGGAGCCCCCATGCACACGAACGAGCTGCCCGTCCTCGAGCCGAGCGCCGGCTGGCTGAACCTCGCCCCGCGCCGCCCCGCCAAGGCCACCGTCCTGCACTTCTGGGCCGTGAGCTGCGGCTGGTGCAAGGCCCAGATGCCGTCGGTGCGCCGCTGGCTCGCCGACTCCGAGATCGAGGTGATCAGCGTGCACACGCCGCTGCGCCCGTCCGACACCGATCGGGCGCTCATCGAGCGCACCGCGCGGGCCGTCGGGCTCGCCAACCCCATCGCGCTGGACATGGACGGCAAGATCGCCGACGCCTCCAGGGTGCTCGGCCTGCCGACCTACTTCGTGTACGACAGCGAGGGCTTCGTGACGACGGCTACCGGAGCCGGCGCCGATCGCCGCGTCGAGGAGGCGCTGCGGACCCTACGGGAGACGCACGCGTGAGGGGCAGCGGCAACGCCCGCCGGGTTGGACCGGCTGCGCTCGGTGAACGTGCCGTCGCGGCTGCCCTGGCGGAGGACCGCGCGGAGGGTCACGAAGCCCTCGTCCGCCGATGGCGGCGGGGCGTCGAGCCCCGTGAAGCGCGTCCCGGCGGCGCGGCGAGCCGCTACGCCTCGTCCAGCGCGAGCTGGATCAGCGAGAACATCGCGCCGGCTGGATCGGACACGACGGCGATGCGACCGAACGGCGTGTCGAACGGCGGTACGTGCACCTCGCCGCCGAGGCGCCGCACGGTGTCGGCTGCGGCGTCGGTGTCCGCCACGGCGAAGTAGTTCATCCAGTGCGGGGGCAGGTCCGCCGGCCAGTCGCCGTCCATCTGCATCACGCCCGCCTGCGGGGCGCCGTCGCGCTCGAGCGTCCAGTACGCCATGCCCTCTAGCGGCGCGACGTCGAGGGAGAGCAGGGCGGCGTAGAACGCGCGCGCGGTCGCGGCGTCGCGGGTGTTCACCTCCCGCCACGCCATCGCGCCGGGCTCGTCGATGCGCTCGGCGCCGCGGTGCGCCTTCGGCTGCCACAGCGCGAACACGGCGCCGGTCGGGTCCGCGCAGAACGCGAGGACGCCCGCCTCCATCACGTCGACCGGACCGTCGAGCAGCTCGGCGCCGAGCGAGACGGCGCGCACCGCGGCCTCCTCGGCGTCGGCGACGGCGAAGTAGGTGTTCCAGGAGGAGGGGTAGCCGTCGTCGGGCGGGTGCTCGCCGATGCCCGCGACGACGTCGCCGTCGATGCGACACAGCGTGTAGGCGCCGTCGTCGGCGCCGACCGGATCGAAGGTCCAGCCGAACAGGCCGCCGTAGAACCGACGCGCGGCCGCGAGATCCGGAGTGATCAGGTCGACCCACGATGGGGTGCCCGGTGGGTGCGCGTCGATCTTCGGCATGTGCCCTCCCGACCCGAGCCTACAACGTGGGCTGACCCCGTGGGGCCGGCGTGTGCTTTGGCACGGATCGGGTGTGTGAAAGCCCCAGACGGCTCACAGGCCAGGGTGCTCGGGCATCCCCGTCGTCTCGGGCAGCGCGCCGAGCAGGCGCTCGGGCAGGGCGTCGGCCTCGAAGTCGGTCCAGTCGCGATCGAGGGAGGCGACGACGCGCGCCGCGACCCGCGGCGACCACACGTCGCGGAGCACGCCGAGGAAGCGGGGCGGCGCGACGACGATCAGCCGCTCGTAGGCGCGGTCGTCGAGGCCCTGGCGCAGCACCTCGGCCACCTCGCGCCCGAACACGACGACCTCGCGATCCTGCGGCGTGTCGTAGCCGTCCATCGCGGAGTGGGGCAGGTTCGGGCCCTCACGGGTGCGGCCGCGGTCGTCGCTGTCGAGCTCGCGCGAGCGCATGCGGGACTTCGGGTGATCGAGCGTGCGCACCACGGCGAGGTCCGAGAGCAGCGCGCCGGCCGCGTAGATGCGCGCCTCGCTGCCGTTCGCCACGAGGATCCAGTGCAGGGTCGTCATCGAGCACCTCCGCCTCTTCTTCATTCAAGAACCGGACCAACCACCCCGATGGCATGACGGTTGCAGCAACTTCGGGTGGAGGTGCAGCATGACGACCACGACCTCATCCCCTCGCGCGCTACTTCGCGAGGACCACGAGCGCATCCACGCGCTGGTGGACGAGATCGCTGACGCGTCCGAGGCTGGCGTCGACAAGCGCGCCCTGATCGAGACGTGGCGGCGCTTCGAGTCCGCGCTCCTCGCGCACCTCGGCACCGAGGAGGCGCTGTTGTTCCCGCTCTACGAGGCCGACTACCCGGCCGAGATCGCCACGCTGAGGCTGGATCATCGCCAGCTCCGCGACGCGCTCGACGCGCTCGGCATGGAGGTGGAGCTCGGCGTGATCCGCGACGGCACGGTGCAGGCGCTGCTCGCGATGCTGCGGCGTCACGCCGCCCGCGAGGACGCCGATCTCTACCGGTGGGCGGAGCGCGATCTCGACGAGGTCGGCACCGAGCGGCTCATCGGGATGCTGCGGTAGTCAGGCGGCGAGGTGGGCCGCGATCGCGTCGGTGAGCGCGGTCGGGGCCTCCACCGGGAGGAAGTGGCCGCCTGGGACGACCGTGAGGCGCGCGTCGGGAAGGGTGGCCGCGAGGTGCGCGCCCGCGGCTCGGCACGCCGAGCGGTCGCCGACCACGACCGCCGTGGGGGAGGGGAGGCGCGCGAGGGCGGCGTCGCGCGGGCCGGGCTCGGCGACGAGGTCGGCCAGCAGCGTGGTGTCGCGTGCGAGGAAGTGCAGGCTCTCGAGCAGGCGGCGCGCCCGGCGCCCGCCGTGGAGCACGGCGTCGCGGACGGGTGCGGGCAGCGCGTCGAGCATCGCCTCGGGCGAGCCGTCGCCGATCAGCGGCAGCGCGGTGCCGGGCGGCAGCGGGGCGTCGGCCACCACCAGCCGCCGCGCGCGCGTCGGGTGGCGCAGCGCCCAGGTCAGCGCGATCAGGCCCCCATAGCTGTGGCCCACGACGTCGATCGGCCCGTCGACGTCGAGCGCCGCGAGGAGCCCGTCCAGATCGTCGGCGAGGGTCGCGAGGTCGTAGCCACGGGCTTCGCGGGCCGAGCGGCCGTGCCCGCGCAGGTCGTAGAGCACGACGCGGTGGGTGCGCGCGAGCACCGGCGCGGCGGTGAAGTACCACTGCGCGAGCGAGCCGAGCATCAGCCCGTGGATCATCACCACCGGGGGCCCGTCGCCGAGCGTCACCGCGTGCAGCGCCGTCCCGTTGGCGGCGATCAGCGGCACCGGGCGATGTACTCCACCACGTCGCCGACCCGCAGCGCGAGGATCGCGTCGAGCTCCAGGTTCGACAACCAGCTCACGAAGTCGACGCGCGCGCCGTAGTGGGCCTGGATCTTCTCGGCGAGGGCGACGAACTCGATGCTCTCGAGCTCGAGGTCGTCCGAGAACGACGTATCTACGTCGATCGTCACGTCGTGGGCCCAGGCCTCGCCGATGACCTCGACGAGGAAGGTGCGCAGGTCGGCGAGGATCTCGGCGTGGGGATCGAGCTGGGTCATCACGAGCGCTCCGGGCCGTTGCCTAGCACGCGGCGCGGTCGCCGTCGCCCGGCCGCGCTCAGCGCGGGTTGACGCGATCCCAGTACCCGCCCCAGTAGTCGTAGTAGTTCTCGCCGGTGTTCGAGGTCTTCCAGTCCCCGCGGTACTTCGCCTCGAGCCAGGTGATCGCGTGGGCCTCGATCTCGCGCCAGTTCGCGGCTTCGTGCTCCTCGTCGCTCTCGGAGACGGTCAGCTCCGAGTGGTTCTGCCGCAGCCAGCCGACGAACTCGAGGAAGCCCGCGCCGCCCGCGTTGCTGCCGGTCTGCAGGCAGGCGACGTAGGCCAACGCCTGCGCGTTGATCTCGTCCTCCATCTTCGCGTTCACGAACGCCTCGCGGGTCATCCGGCGCGCGTTCGCAGCCTGCCCGCTGATGTGGGTGAGCAGGTGCACCATCTCGTGCGCCATCGTGCCGAACCATGACGCCTCGCTCTCCGCCCGGTTCAGCCAGATCTCGCCCCCGGACTGATAGCTGCCGCGGTTGGACCACTTCAGCGGGAACGCGAGGTTGCCGCGCTCGGCGATGATCTCGTCCATCAGGCCGCTGGCGCGCGGGCTGCCGCGCAGGCGCGTCATCAGCGGGTCGCGGATGGTGGCGGGGATGGCGCCGCCGACCGGGCGCTCGACATCGAGGTCGGCGGTCGCGCTGGCGTCGGGGTTCGGCTCCTGGCCGTGATCGTGATGCGCGTGCTCGTCGCTGGCGAGCTGCGAGGCCACGAACGCGTTGCCGTAGGTCGACTGCGCGTCGTCGTGCTGCGGCTGGGTCGTGGGGCCGCTCTGGGCCGCGGGGGTCTGCGTAGGCGCGTGCTGCTTGCCTGGTCCTCCCATCTCAGCCCTCCTTCGCGACGGACAGCGTGCTGGCGGGGCCCGCGAGGCGAACCGTCCAGCGCTCGCGACCCGAGGCCTGGTCGTCGACGACGAAGGTGACGGTCCAGCCGGTGTCGTCCGCGGACACCGCGCCCGAGCCCTCGACCACCTGCTGGTGGCGGGTCTGATCCCGCAGCAGATCGTGCACCACGACGGGCAGCGCGGGGGATGTCGCGAGCGTGGGCTCGGCCTCCACGACCCGCCACGCCGCCTCGGGGCGGCCGGTGGTCACGAACGGCGCTTCGTTGCCCTTCACCGCGAGGAACACGCTGATCGGATGCGACGCGTCCACCGGGATCAGGAAGTAGAGCTGGTGCTGTGTCAGCTCCGGCCGCTTCGCGGGGCGGAGGATGTAGCTCTCGGGCGTCGCCGTCCACGCCGCGAGCTCGGCGTCGATCGCGGCGGCGGCGGCTTGGACCGAAGCGTGCGTGGGTTCCATCGGGGCCTCCGGGGCAGCAGGGACGCCAGCGGCGCAGGCCGCGACGAGCAGCGCGAGCAGGGGCATGACGTCTCCGAGGGGTGGAGCTGTCTCTCCACTAGGCGAGTCCGAGGTCGGCAGCAACACGGCGCGACGGGCTGGCGGATCGGCGCGTGGCCGTGTAGATCGGGGGCGGCCTCCTCTGAGGTCCGATTTCTACCGTTCTATGGAGATACTCCGATGCGGATCCTGTTCGCCGTAGGGGTCGCGGCCGCGACCTGCCAGCCGCCCCAGGCCCCGTCCACGCCGTCGTCCCCGTCGGCGCCGCGCCTGACCTTGTGTGCCGACGCACCGGATCCGGGCACAGCGCGGGTCGAGAGTCTCTCGGTGCGCGGCGACGACCTCAGCCTGATGATCTCGTTCTGGGGATGCGCGTCCGACACGCTGACCGTGTGCTGGCGCGGCGAGGTCGAGGAAGACGGGTACGGCCCGTTCGCCGAGGTGTTCGTCGGGCACACGTCGGCGTGGTGCGACCAGGACCTCGCTCGGGGCTTCTCGGTCAACGCGTTCGACATCCGGCTCGCCGCGTTCCACCAGGACCTCGACGCGATCGAGATCCGGGCCGACGGACAGTACGCCGAGATGTCGTGGTGACGGCTTGGTGCTGTCGGCCTCAGCGGCGCCGCTGATCGGCCTCGCCGGTCATCGGGACGAAGCGCACCGGCGCGACCTCGCGGCGGCGGAGCGTGCCGTCCGCCTCCTTCTCGACGACCACCAGGGCTTGGTGACCGCTGCCGCCGAGGGGCAGCACCAGCCGGCCGCCGGGCGCGAGCTGGGCGAGCAGCGCGGGCGGGATCTCGGGCGTCGCCGCGGCCAGCACGATCGCGTCGAACGGCGCCGCGTCGGGCCAGCCCGCCCAGCCGTCGCCGCAGCGCAGCGTGACGTTCTTCACGCCGATCGCCGCCAGGTCGCGCTCGGCGCGCTCGACCAGCGGGCAGACGATGTCGATCGAGTACACGTGGTCGACGATCGCGGCGAGCACGGCGGCCTGGTAGCCGGACC
>CAYQSE010000177.1:7038-12448 GCA_964419905.1 uncultured Enterobacteriaceae bacterium | reverse complement strand
TCAAGCTGGAGGCCAAGCCGAAGTACGTGGTGTCGTCGACGCGAACGGACTTCCCGTGGGCCCACAGCCACCACCTCGCCGGCGACCTGCGCGCGGGCGTGCAGCGGCTCAAGGACGCGACCCCCGCCGGCGTCCTGCTCGGCAGCGGCCTGCTCGCGACCGCGCTGGATGGGCTCGATCTGATCGACGAGTACAAGTTCCTCGTGCACCCCAGGATCGCCGGCCACGGTCCGACCCTGTTCCAGCGCGGGCTGCCGGGCACGCGGCGGCTCGAGCTGATCTCGGCGACGCCGCTCCGCTGCGGTGCGGTGGCGATGCACTACCGGCGCGCGCGCTAAGGCTTGTGCCCTCGGCGTCTACGAGCGCCTCGGCGGTCATGGACTCGCCCGACGCGGCGCTCCATGGGCGCGGTCGGTTCACCGCGCTACGCTTCGCGCGCGCGACGCGTCAGAGGTACCGATGGCCGCAGAGAATCGGGTGACGGGCGTGGAGTGGGTGCGGCGGACCCTCGAGGAGGTGCTGTCCATCGGGCTCGAGCCCCACCAGCTCGACAGCGACTTCGACACGTTGGGGCTCGACTCCCTCGAGGTGATGCAGCTCCACCAATGTGTCGAGAACTACCGCGACGCCGACGTCCCCTTCGAGCGCTTCCTGAATGAGCTGCGCACGCCGCTCGCCGTCGGGCGCTGGCTCGACGCGGGAGAGGCGGACGAGCGGCCTGCGCGCGCGCGGGTCCCACGACTGCCTCCCGAGGTCGTGTCGGCCTGGGACGCCCGGTTCGCAGCCTCCCGCGCCCACGCCGACGCCGCTCGGCCCCACCTCGCCGACCACCGGGCCGCCGTCGGGTTCGACCCCGGCGAGCGCACGCTGACCCACCCGATCGTCGTCGACCGAGCTGCGGGCGCCACCTTCGTCGACGTGGACGGCAACCCTTTCGTCGACTTCGCGATGGGGTTCGGCGTGCACCTGCTCGGTCACGCCCCGCCCCGGGTCCAGGACGCGCTGCACGACGCCATCGCGCGCGGCCTGGCGCTCGGCCCCACCGAGCCGCTGGCGGCCGCCGTCGCCGAGCGCATCACGAACGCGACGGGACACGATCGGGCGGCGTTCTACAACTCCGGCACCGAGGCGGTGATGGTCGCCGTCCGCCTGGCCCGGGCCGTCACCGGGCGCGCGCGGATCGTCGTCTTCCGGGGCAGCTACCACGGCACCAGCGACGCGGTCCTCGCGATGGACGTGGGCGGGCAGACGATCGGGCTCGGGGCCGGGGTCGCTCGCTCCGCGGTCGCCGACACGGTGGTGCTCCCCTACGGGGCCCCGGAGAGCCTCGCGTGGATCGAGACGCACGCCGCCTCCCTCGCCGCCGTCCTGGTCGAGCCCGTCCAGAGCCGCCGGCCGGGGCTGCAGCCGCGCGCGTTCCTCCGGTCGCTCCGCGCGGTCTGCACCGACGGCGGCGCCGCGCTGATCTTCGACGAGATGATCACCGGCTTCCGCCTCGGCATGAACGGGGCGGCCGGGTTCTTCGACGTGCAGCCCGACCTGTCCACCTACGGCAAGGTGATCGGCGGCGGGCTCCCCATCGGGGTCGTCGCGGGGTCCTCGCGGTTCATGGCGCCGGTGGACGGCGGTGCCTGGCGAAGCGACGGCGAGGGCGCGCCGGGCCCGCTGCGAACGGTGGTGGCCGGCACGTTCTGCCAGCACCCCCTCGCGATGGCCGCCGCAAACGCCGTCCTCTCGCACCTCGACGACGCGCTCCTCGACGCGCTGAACCAGCGGACCGCAGATCTCGCGGGCCGGCTCCGGGCGGTGTTCCAAGCACACGGCGTCGACATCGACGTGCACGTCGCGGGCTCGCTGTTCCGCTTCGTCCATGCAGGGCAGGCCGACCTGTTCTACCGGCTGCTGCTCCTCGACGGGATCTACCTGTGGGAGGGCCGCACCTGCTTTCTGTCCACCGCCCACACGGACGAGGACGTCGAGGCGCTGGTCGGCGCCGTCCGCTCCGCCTGCGCGCGGTATGGCGACCGCCTGCTCGGCCCCCGGCGCACCGACGAGCTCGGCGTCACGATCGAGGTCCCCGGCCTCGATCTCGAGCGGCTGCAGCGGGCGTTCGAGGCGCTGATCCGGCGGCGGGGGGACGTCTGCACCTACACGCTCGACGGGCAGCGGCTCACCTTGCGCTCGTGGCGCTCGGTCGTCGACGGGTGGTCGCTCGGCGTCCTCCTCTCGGAGCTCGGCGCGCTGTATGGCGGCGCCGAGCTGCCCGCCGTCCCGACCCACGCGCCCGCCGTCCACACACCCTCGCGGGCGACCCGGCCCGCCCACACGGCGCGCCTGGACGCGCCCCCGTCCCTGACCGGCCGGCTGCGCCAGGCGGCGCGGGAGGCGGGACGGCCGCGCTCCGAGGTGCTGCGCACCCACTTCGAGCGCTGGCTCTCGACCTCGCCGTTCGCGGGGGCCGGCGTCGCCACCCCGGTGGCGGGCCAGCGGATGGAGGGCCCCCTCGACGCGGTCGGCTGCCACACGCGCCTGCAGGGCCCCGCCGACGCCACCGTCGTCTTCAACGAGGACCGGGTCCCCGAGGTGTCCTTTGGCGGGCTCGCGGTGCGCTACGTCGGCGCCGACGTCCCGTGGACGGCGCACGATCTCGTCGTCAACGCGCTGCAGACCCCCGAGGGCTTCGTCTTCGAGTGGAAGGTCCCCGACACCGTCGCGCTCGACGCCGCCCGCGCCTGGGGCGCCGCCTTCCTCGCCCACCTCGACCGGGAGCTCCCGTGACCCTCGACGCGCTCGACGCCCACCTCCGCACCCTGTGGGCCGAGCTCCTCTCGCGCCCGTCCATCCAGCGCTTCCTCACCGGGCCCGCGCTGCGCGACCGCCGGACCTACGCCGTCTACCTGACCCAGGCCTACCACTACACGTCGCACACCCCGTACAACCAGGCCCGGGTGGCGCTCCGCGACGACCTGCCGCCGGTCTACCGGAAGTTCTGTCTGCGGCACGCCGAGGAGGAGGTGGGCCACGAGCGCATGGCGCTCCACGACCTGCGAGCGCTCGGGGTGCGGGCCGATCCGTCCACGTTCCCGCTCCTGCCCGAGACCGAGCAGAAGATCGCCTACCTGTACTGGCTCGCGGAGCACGCCAACCCCGCCGCGCGGCTCGGCTACAGCTTCTGGGCGGAGGACAGCTACGCGCCGGGCGGGCCGGTCCTCGCCGCGATGAAGGCGGGGATGAAGCTCACGGACGCCGAGACCACCTTCTTCACCGCCCACGCGGACATCGACGCGGGCCACGTACTCGACGTGCGGCGCGTGCTCGGCGTCGCCTGCCGCACGGAGGCGGACTGGCGCGCGGTGGATCGCGCGATGGAGGGCAGCATCCGCCTCACCTTCGCGATGCTCGAGGCCGAGATGGCCGTGGCAGAAGACCTGATCGCCGGCCGGCCGACGGCGTTCGACTTCCTCGCGGACCTCGGATGAGGTCGCGGATCACCGGGCTCGGCGCCCACCTGCCCGAGCGGGTGGTGCACAACGACGAGCTCGGCCCGATCCTCGGGCGCACCGCCGAGTGGATCGCGCAGCGCAGCGGCATCGTCGAGCGGCGCTGGGCGGCGGCCGACGAGGGCACGTCGGACCTCGCGGTCGTCGCCGCCCGGGAGGCCCTGGCGGATGCGGGCCTGGCGCCCGGCGACGTCGACCTGATCGTGTTCGCGACGTACACGCCGGACCACTACATCCCCGGATCGGGCTTCTTCCTGCAGGCGAAGCTGCGGATGCCGCCGGTGCCGGTGTTCGAGGTCGGGGCGATGTGCTCGGGCTTCCTGTACGGGCTCTCGGTCGCCGACCGGGCCATCCGGTGCGGGGACCACCGCCGCGTGCTGCTGGTCGCGGCCGAGGTGCACTCGAAGGGGCTCGACCTCTCCCCTGAGGCGGCCGGGGTCTCGATGCTGTTCGGCGACGGCGCCGGCGCGGTCGTCCTCGAGCCCGGCGAGCGCGGGATCGGCCCGATCGCGCTCGGCGCCCAGGGCAGCTTCGCGAAGGCGCTGTGGATGCCGGCCCCGGGGACGGCGAACGGCGAGCGGCGCCTGACGGCGGAGATGGTCGAGCGCGGCGAGCACTACGGGCAGATCGACGGTCAGCTCGTGTTCCTCCAGGCGATCGAGACGTTTACCCGGATCATCCGCGATCGCCTCGGCGCGCTCGACCTGCCGCTGGACGCGATCGACCTCTTCGTCCTGCACCAGGCGAACGCCCGGATCGTCGAGCGGGTCGCCGAGCGGCTCGGGGTACCGCTGGAGCGCTTCCCGACCACGATCCGGACGACCGGGAACACCAGCGCGGCGTCGCTGCCGATCTGCCTGCATGCGGCGCGGCGCGACGGCTTCCTGCGGCCCGGGATGCGGGTCCTGCTCGCCACGTTCGGCTCCGGGTTCACCTGGGGCTGCACGGTGCTGACGTGGTGATCACGAGCGCCGATCCCGCCGCGCGGCTCCCGGCGGCGTGCGAGGCGCTGCGCGCCGCGCGGCCCGAGATCGAGGCGGGGCTCGCGCGGGACGGGCTGGTCGTGCTCCGCGGCTTCCCGGTCGCGTCGGCCGAGGACTTCGGGCGGGTGGCCCGGGCCCTGTCCGATCGCGTGGGGCCCTACCTGGCCGGGCAGACCGACCGTTCGGAGGTCGCCCCCGAGGTCTACACCGCGAGCCGGATCCCGAGCCTCATCCCGATCCCGCTGCACGCCGAGATGGCCTACTCCGAGGTGTTTCCCACCCACCTGATGTTCCACGTCCAGACGCCCGCCGCGGTCGGCGGGCACTCGTGGTTCGCCGACAACGAGCGGGTGGCGGCCGCGCTGCCCGCGGGGCTGCGCGATCGACTCGGTCGTGAGGGCGTCCGCTACGTCCGTCGCCTCCCGCCCGCGGGCTCCGCGTTCCTGCGCATCGTCGAGGCGACGCGCTCGGGCGGGCTGAAGAGCTGGCAGGCGAGCCTGGGGGTGTCGACCCGGGCCGAGGCCGAGGCCGCGCTCGCCGCACGCGGCGTGCCCCACCGCTGGCGCGGTGACTGGCTCGATCTGTCGACGGTCCTGCCGGCCTTTCGGGGCGCGCGCTGGTTCAACCAGCTCCACACGGCGCACGTCAACCGCTTCGTCCACGGGCGGGTCGCGGTCGCGCTGGCCCGGGCGCTCGAGCGCGCGGCGGGCTTCCGGATCCTCGACGCGACGTTCGGCGGGGGCGACCCGTTCACCGAGCACGACCTCCGCGCCGTCCTCGACGCACACCGCGCAGCCCGCTTCACGCTGCGGACCGAGGCGCGCGACGTCCTGTTCTTCGACAACCTGCGTCTGTCCCACGGCCGCGCGGCCTACCTCGGCCGCCGGACGGTGTCGGTCGCGTTCTGTGGGCTCCCGTGATCGTCCT
>CAYQSE010000177.1:0-6938 GCA_964419905.1 uncultured Enterobacteriaceae bacterium | reverse complement strand
GCGCTGCTGCCGATCTTCCGCCCGGTCCACAACACCCCCGGCGCGCCGCTCGCGCGCTTCGTCCACGTCGCGGCGCCCGACGCGAGCGCGCTGATCGTGAGCTTCAGCCACGTCCTGGGCGACGCCGCCGCCTCCTTCGACCTGCTGATGGCCTGGGTGGACCTCGCGCGGGGGCGGTCGCCTCGGCCTCCCGCCCTCGACCGCGGGATCTTCCACCGCCTGTTCGGCGCGGCGCAGGACGCAGGGGGCAGCCTCGAGGAGGCGGGTCTGCGCAGCCGGCAGGTCACCCCACCCATCGAGGCGGCCAACGTCGTGGGCGTGCAGACCCGGGTGTTCGCGCGGGAGGCGCTGCGTAAGGACGGGCCGTCGGCGTTCTGTTCGATCGCGGCCGAGGTGTGGCGCGACCTCGCCCAGGGCGCCGACGGGGACGTGTCGATCGCCGTCCCCGTCGATCTGCGCCGGATCCTCCCCGAGATCCCGGCGCGCTACTTCGGCAACGCGCTCCGCCCTGCCGTCGTGCGGGCGCCGGCGGCCGAGGTGCGGGAGGCGCCAGGCGTGAGCCTCGCGCGCCGGATCGAGGCCGCCATCCGGGGTGTCGACCGGGCGTCCCTGGCGGCCGACTTCCACCTCGTGGAGGCGGTCCGTCGCGCAGGCGGACTGGCGGCGATGCGCGACCAGCGCGTGACCGGCGCCGACACCGTCTTGGTGTCCGACATCAGCTTCGCGCCGGTCGGGCTCATCACCTTCGACGGGCGCCGGTGCACCGCCCTGCAGCCCCTGAGCCTCTACGCCCGCTCGGTCGCGGTGCTCCCGCACCCGGACGGCTACCAGACCGTGCGCGCGAGGCTGCGATGATCCTGACGCTGGCGTCCGACCTCTGCCTCGCGCGGGTCGCGGCCGTGCTCCGCGCGCGGCCCGTGGTCGATCCGCGGGCCGCCGGGGTGCACGGCGCGATGCTCCGCTTCGCGGCCGCGGAGGGGCTCCTGCGAGACGGCCGGCCCACGGCGAAGCTCGCGCTCCCGCGGCCCTACGCGGAGCGCCTGGTGATGGACGCGACGTGGCGCGCCGACCCGGTCGCGTTCGCGTGGCTCGTGCGCGCGCTCGACGGCCTCGAGGACACCCTGCGCGGCAGCCGCCTGGCGGAGGACGTCCTGTTCCCGGGCGGCGACTTCGACCTGGCGCGGAGGCTGTATGCCGAGAGCCCGCTCTTCTCGGGCTACGCGAAGCTCGCCTTCGCCGCGCTGACCGGCGCGCGCGAGGTGCTCGAGCTCGGCGCGGGGACCGGCGCGACGGGCGTGCTCGAGCACGCGAGCGTCGCGCGCTACGTGTTCACCGACGTCTCGCCCCGCCTGGTGGCGGCGCGACCGGCCGATCCGCGCGAGACAGCGCGGGTCCTCGACATCGACCAGGACTGGGACGTCGACCCGGTGGACGCCGTCGTCGCGGTGAACGTGCTGCACCTCGCCGCCGATCCGCTCGCGGTGCTTCGCCGCGCGCGCCGCTCCCTGCGCCCCGGGGGCGCGGTGGTGCTCGGCGAGATCAGCCCCCCCGGGGGCCCGTTCCCCCTCGTCGAGCTCACCTTCGGCCAGCTCCCGAGCTTCTGGCGGCACCGTCCCGAGGGCCCGCTCCGCGCACCAGCGGACTGGCGCGCGCTCCTGTCCGCCGCCGGCTTCGGGCCGCCGACGTTCACGCCGCATCGCGTCGATGGGGTAGAACTGGGCGGCGTCTTCGTCGCGCACTTGGAGGTCGGATGAACCGAGTGGAGCTGCTCGTGCGGCACGCGCGGCGGATCGTCGGCGATGAGCGCCTCGCGCTCGCTCCGGTGGACCTCGACCGCAGCTTCGAGGCGCTCGGGATCGACAGCCTGCACCTCACCGAGATCGCCGTCGCCGTCCTCACCGAGCTCGACGTCTACGTCCCCATGGCGCTGCTCGCCCGGGCGACCACCCCCGCCGCATTCCTCGCCGTCCTCGAGGAGGAGGCCCCCTTCGACCCATGACCCGCGCCGGGCTTCCCCCTCGCGCGGTCCAGCGCGCGCTCGGCCCATCGTCGGCGACCCGTCGGACGCTGTTGGCGGGTATCGCCGACGCGTTCCCGCGCGAGGTTATCCCTGGTCGACGCGATGGGACCCGGCTCCGCTCCGGAGGTCCCGCCTGAATGGGAGGAGCGTTGGACCTCGACCGCGGCGCCGCGCAGACCGACGCGGACAGGTCCCACCCCTACCACGCTTTCGTGAGGCTCCTGAAGGTGCGTGAGATCACCGGGACGGACCTCGACGAACCGGGGGTGCGAGCGGCCCGGGCTCGGGTCGCCCGCGAGATCCGCGCCGACCGGTACCTGGAGGCCACCGCGCTGGCCGAGGAAGCCTTCCACCGAAGGGACTACGCCGCGTATCTCACCCTCCTTCGCCCGTTCGGGGAGATGCTTTCCCCCTCCCAGCAGAAGAAGCTGGAGCTGGCGGCAACCCGCAGCCGGAGCACTCGCTGAGGTGGGCCTGCCCGCCGTGTCAACCTGGGTGAGCCACCGTCAGCATCGGAAGGCACCGTGGTCCGGGTCGGCCGCTTCAAGGGGCTGGTCCGATGGGCGTGATTCGGTATCGCATGACCACCGGGGGAGCTTGTAGGCGATCTCCGAGACCCGCCTGGGTTGGGTGAGATCCGCCCGATCAGAGCGGTCGACGCCTCACCCCCTGGGCCGCCCGCAGCCGAGGGCGAGGACGGCCCTCCGTGGCACGCCGGATCGGGCCATGGAGCCGATCTTGAAAAGGTGAGGGTCGGGAGCTGCAACGCCCGACCCTCGTTGACCCACGCACCAAACCTGCGGAGCCGCGCCCGTGTCGGGATGTGGCGCGTCGGGAAGGTCAGCGTCGCGCGACGCCCGTACGTGGGTACGCGACGCGACCGATGTAGCCGAAGTCGACCTGCGCGGTCTCGCCCGGCGGCGTCTGGACCTGGATCACGCCATCCTCCGGTCGCGGGCCGCGCGCCTTGTTGATCTGCGCAGCCAGGCGCCTCATCGCGGAGACCGAGCCCGCGAAGGGCACGTCTTCCTCCCGCAGCAGCGCGTGGATCGCCGTGGCGTGATGACCAGCCTCGACCAGCTTGGTCACGCGGTGCTGCCAGCGCTCGATCGACGACCGCTCCTGCTCGGGCGGCGTCTCGGGCCGCATGCACACCGCGACGAGCTCGTCGAGCACAGGCAGGTCGTCCGGCGATCCGGCGAGCAGACCGGCCTCCTCGAGGCGGAGCCGGCATCGGCGTTCAGTGATCAGGCTCATTCGTAGGGTGCGCGCGACGCTGCGCGCGTTCCTTCCCATCCGGTGCAGGCGCACCCGCTCTCTCAGCTTGTCGATGTCGCAAAGCCCTCGGTTCACGGCGCTGCCCTCCCGGCGCGCCGCGCAGCGGTGAACAGCTTGACCGGACCCGAGGTGATCACCTTGGCCGAACCGAACGGCATCAACTTGGCCAGTCTAGGACACCGCGCCACAGCCCTCAGCGCACGACAGCACTGAACGGCGCGTACTCGAGCGTGACAGTGCGCGTCCCGTGGACCGTAGCGAGGGTGAGATCGACGTCCTCGCCGAGCGGACCCATCAGGAAACGGCTGACCGCCTCGATGTCGTCGAGGGCGACCCCGTCGATGGCGACGACGCGCGCACCGACCTCGACGCCTGCGCGCGACCCCGGCAAGCCGTCCAGGGTGCGGGTGACGAACACGCCCTCCTCCTCGAGGGTGACCCATAGTCCGATCGTGCCCTGGACGGCGTCCGGGAGCGTCAGGTGGACCGCGACCTCGCGGTCCATGCGCGCGTGCGCGATGACCGGCTCGGAGGTGACCTGGATGTCGTCGTCGATGCGGGTGGCAACGACCTCGCACGACCCCGGTCGCGCATCGAGGCGAAATCGCCCATCGTCGGTCACCGGCGCCGTGCCACCGCACCCCGATACCCACGGATCGCCCCACGCAGGGTCGACGGTGCCGACCACGCTCGCCGCGCGCTCGAGCCGGACGGTCGGACAGCCGAGCTCGCCCCATGTCGCGCGCGCCTCGAGGTAGCCGTCGATGTGGACGCTCGCTTCCGAGAAGTCTTCCAGAACCGGGAATTCGAGGCGATCGGAGGTCACCTGAGCCGGCATCGGGACCAAGTCCACCGCGCCCGGCGCCTCGGGCGTCGGGCGCGGTCGCCGCAGCACGACGAGCGCGTTCTCGGGCTGCGGGAGGCCGCGAAGTTGCTCGAGCCCCGCATGGCGATCAGGGGGCGGCCCGTCGAGAGCGACCGGGCATGACACCGCAGGACGCTCCTCGCCGTCCGCATCGAACCACACGACGGCGTCGGTGGTCGCCACGTCGTCCCCGGACGCCTCGACGCGCGGCGCTCGCCGAATCGGCGCCACCTCCAGCGACACGCCCGGCGGCACCACTCGGGAATCGACAACGCGGGGTGCCACGACCGGCGCGTTCAGCACTTCCACGCGCGGCGCAGGCCAGCACAAGCCGATCGCGAGCGCAGTGCCCAACAGGCCCGCGGTGACGACCACGTCCCGCCGCCCATCCCGCCGGCCCATGCAACCTCCCAACGCACATTCTATCCAGCTGGCGCTCACCGCAGCTCACGGCGCGCGCAGCGGTGGCGGCAGGGGGGCAGCTTCGCGTGCGAGCCCTGTCAACAGAGAGGAGGAACGACGACCGAAGCCGGGCCGACACCAGCGGAGAGCCCGACGAGGCACCCCACCACAACCACATGGTTCTGGCCACCCTTCTGCCCCCGCCCTCTGGACCCCTCGACGCCGCCTCCGGCCCCCCTCGCGGCGCGCAGCTTTCTGGACACCCCGTCCCCGCTGCCGGACACGCCTCGCCCCACTCGGTACCCAATCGGGTCCGAGTGGCGTCACGCGGCCGCAGCTCCGTCTCGCGCCACCGGCCAGGCCCCCTCGTCCTGCAACCGCCGCCGGAGCGTGGCGCGGCTGACCTTCAAGATCGCCGCCACCTCCTTCAGGCCGCGTCCTTCGCGGAGCAGCGCCAGCGCGGGGCGTAGGTCCAGCTCCACCTTTGGCCGACCGCAGTGCTTGCCGGCGGCCTGGGCGCGGCGGACGCAACCGGCGCCACGCCACGCTGGGATGCCGCTCGCCGAGAGAGTTCGAACACCTTCACCAGGCTGCCGCGGAGGCAGCCGCCTGACGCGGTGGTCCGTCAAAGAGGGGCAAGGTCACCGCGACGTCCTCTGCGCTTCCGCATGGGACGATCCGTGGTCGACCGAGGGCCAAGTCTCGGCCGAGGCATCTTGCAGTAACGTTAAGGTGGACTTAACTTTAGTGCATGACGGGCCCCGACTGGACATCGCTGTTCACCCTCGCCGCCGCCCAGGACGGCCACTTCACCACGGCCCAGGCTGCCGAGGCGGGCTACTCACGCCCTCTGCTCGACCACCACGTCCAGGCGGGCCGCTTCCTCCGCATCCAGCGCGGCATCTACCGCCTGCGCGACTTCCCCTCTGCCGACCACGAAGATCTGGTCGTTGCCTGGCTGTGGAGCGACCAGCAAGGCGTGGTCTCGCACGAGACCGCGCTGCTCCTCCACGGCCTGTCCGATGTGCTGCCCGCGCGCGTCGATCTCACGGTGCCCGCGTCGTGGCGGGCGCGTCGCCTCAAGGTGCCCGCCATCGTGCGGCTGCACCACGCTGACATCCCGGTCGCCGACCGCGCCTGGAGCGGTCCAGTCCCCGTCACCACGCCGCTGCGGACGCTGGCGGACTGCCTCGCGGACCATGTCCAGCCCGACCTTGTCGACCAGGCCGTACGGGATGGCCTGCGTCGCGGGCTGTTCACCGAGCGCGAGCTCGAAGCCGCCGAGGTCTCCACGTGACGCGCACCTACGCCACGCCACTTGCCTTCAAGGCGGCCCTGGAGGCCCGCATCGCCGAGCGGTCCCGAGCGGCGGGTCGAACGATGAACCGCGTTCGGCAGCTCCTCGTGATGGAGCGCTTGCTCGTGCGGGTGTTCGACAGGCTCGACGGGGTTTTCCTGAAGGGCGGGCTGGCGATGGAGCTTCGCCTCGAACGAGCTCGCACGACGCGCGACGTCGACCTGCGGGTGACAGTCGACGAAGCCGGCCTCCTCGACCGGCTCCGCGACGCCGCGCGGCTTGGGTGACCACCTCGCCTTCGAGGTCGAGCGGGACGCGGACCACCCGACGATCGAGGCCGACGGTCTGCGCTACGAGGGCCAGCGGTTCCGCGAGACGGTGACCCTCGCGGGGCGCCGTCACGCGGACGTGTTCGGCGTCGACATCGCCATCGGCGAGCCCATCGTCGGATCACCGCAACCGATCGAAGGCAATGACCTGCTCACGTTCGTCGGCCTCCCGGTGCCCATGTTCTGGGTCTACCCGGTGGCGACGCACGTTGCCGAGAAGCTGCACGCCTACACCCTGCCTCGGCCACGGCCCAACTCGAGGGTGAAGGACCTGCCCGATCTCGCCTTGCTGGCGACCGTGGCGGACCTCGACAGCGTCGCGCTCCCTAGCGCCATCGGCGAGACGTTCACACATCGGGGGACGCACGCGGTCCCTCCCTCCCTGCCCGATCCGGCGCGCTCCTGGGAGCCCGTGTACGCGAGGATGGCCGCCAGCGACGATCTTCCGTGGCGCACGCTCGATGATCTCGTGCTGGCCGTCCGCGCGTTCCTCGATCCGGTGCTCGCGGGCACCGAAGGTCGCTGGGATCCGCAGGCGTGGAGGTGGCGAGGTGGGCCGGCCGGACCCGATCCAGAAACGACGGTTGAAGCTGGGCCGTAGCGTCCAACACAACGCCGCTCCCGCATCGTTCGAACCCGAGAAACGAGGAACGCCCGATGGAGTTCACGACTCCACCGGGCATTCGACAAATGGTCGGGCTGGTCGAACGACTTTCTAACTGCCTGGCGATGCTGAGCGAGGAGGAG
>CAYQSE010000176.1:11930-12472 GCA_964419905.1 uncultured Enterobacteriaceae bacterium | reverse complement strand
CTGCGCCTCGGTGGCCAGGTGGTGGCTGCGCTGGCCCTGTTGGCAGGGCTTGTGGCGGCTGGCGTTGAATGGGGAAACTGGACATGAATCGTGAACACGGCGGACCGGATGCCCATGGCGTTCCCCGGTGGGACTTTTCCACCAATGCCAACGCCTGCGGCCCTTGCCCGGCGGCCCTGCGGGCGGTACAGCAGGCCGACGCCAGCCACTACCCCGACCCCCACTACGCCGACCTGCGCCGCACGCTGGCCGAATTCCACCGGGTGGACCCGCGCCGCATCGTGCCCGGTGCCAGCCGCATCACCGCCTGCGCGGTGCGCGAAGGCGCTCGCCGGTTCTGGCAACCGGCTCTGGCTTATGGCGACTACGCGCAGGCTGCACGCGCCTGGCACCTGAAACAGACCGACTTCGCCAGCCAAGCCGACCTGGTGTGGCTGTGTGAACCTTCCAGCCCGCTGGGCGAGGCCGAAGCGCAGGCCTGCCAGGGCGCTGCCGAGGGCAGCACGGTGAAACCGAGAGACTCCAGATCGCGCGTCAGCACG
>CAYQSE010000176.1:0-11920 GCA_964419905.1 uncultured Enterobacteriaceae bacterium | reverse complement strand
GAGCGATGCCGATCTCGACGGACTCTGGCAGCTCTGGTCGCCGAACAAGGCCATGGGCCTGACCGGTGTTCGCGCGGCCTATGCCATTGCACCCCTGCAGGCCCAGAGCTTTGCAGGTGAACTGGAATCTCTGGCGCCCTCGTGGCCCATCGGGGTACACGGCGTTGCTTTGCTGCAGGCCTGGACCACGGTGGAAGCGCAGCAGTGGCTGGTGTGGAGCCGCCACCGCCTGAGTGGCTGGAAGCAGCAACAGGAGCACCTGCTGGAGCAGCTGGGCTGGGTCTGCCTGCCCAGTCTCACCAACTATTTCTGCGCCCGCGCACCCGGCCCGATCGACGCGGGCCTCGGCGGTGCGTACCGCGCGCTCGGCCTCATCGATCGCGCGCGCCTCCCCTGCCCGCTCGGCCGCACGCTCCTCGCGCCACCGCGCCTCGGCCGACTCGGCCTCCGCCCACACGGCTCGCGCCTTCGACGCGGCGGCCTCGACCGCCGCGGCCTCGTCGCGCAAGCGCTCGAGGTCCCGCCGCGCGTCCGCCTCCAACCCCGCCACCGCGCAGCGCGCTCCACTCCGCTTCGGCCGCGGCAACCTCCGCTTCGCGCCGCGCGAGCAGGGCGGGAAGCTCGCGCAGCCGCGCGTCGAGATCCGCGACGCGCGCCCGCGCGGCCTCGACGCCGATCGCCGAGCCCGCGACCTCCTCCTCGGCGCGCGCGAGGCGCTCGCGGGCCGTCTCGAGGCGCTCCAGCGCGGCCGCGAGCGCCGCGCTCGCCGCCAACTCGCGGCCGCTCGCGACCTCGATCGCCGCGTCGAGGGCGCGGATCTCGTCCCCGAGGCTCGCCTCCTGCCGATCCGCGTCGAGGGCGGACTGCTCGAGCGCGCTCACCTCCTGCGCGACGCTCTCCGTCTGCTGGGTCAGCTCCTCGCGCCGTCGCGCGGTGAACCCGAGCGTCGCCTCCAGCTCGCGGATGCGCGCATCCTGCTCGGCGACCTCGTCACGCCAGGTCGCGGCGCCGGCCTCGACCACCGCGATCTCCTCGGCCCTCGCCGCGAGCTCGTGCTGCCGGCGTGCGAGCTCGCGCTCACCCGCCTCCGCACGTCGACGCGCGTCGCGGACCGCCTCACGCAGCGCCCGACGCTCGGCCGCGAGATCCGCATACCGCGCGAGCGCGAGCACGATCTCCTGTTGCTGCAGCCGCGCGCGCAGTCGACGGTAGCGCGCCGCCTTGACGACCTGCGACTCGAGCAGACGCAGCCGGCGCTCCATCTCCTCGGCCACGTCAGCGGCGCGGTCGAGCTGGGTGCCGGTGGCCACGAGGCGCTCGCGGGCCTCCTCCCGGCGCGTCTTGTAGCGGCTGATGCCAGCCGCCTCCTCGATCAGGGCGCGCCGCTCCAGCGCGGTCGCCTGCACGATCTTGCCGACGCTGCCCTGCTCGATGAAACAGTACAGGTCGCTCGACACGCCCGTGTCGAGGAACAGCTCGGTGATGTCCTTGCGCCGACATCGCGTCTGGTTGATGAAGTACTCGGACGCCCCCGTACGATGCAGGCGACGGCCGACCTGCAGCTCCGTGAGGCGCGCGTAGTCCCCAGGAAACGGCTCACCGTCCTCGGCGGTGAGCGTCATCGCGACCTCGGCGTAGCCGACCGCCGCACGCGCCTGGCTGCCGGCGAAGATCACGTCGAGCATCTCGCCGCCGCGCAGCGCCTTGGCCGACTGCTCGCCGATCACCCACTTGATCGCGTCGAGGATGTTGGACTTCCCGCAGCCGTTCGGGCCCACGACGCAGCTGATCCCTGGCCCGAACTCCACGACCGCGCGGTCCGGGAAGGACTTGAAGCCGTTGAGCTCGAGCTTGCGGATGCGCACCGCGGACCCTGGCTTGTGGGGACTGTGTGGACGAGCGGGGCGAAGTAGCGCGCTTCACCTCCGCCTCCCACACGGGGGCCGCGATCAGCCGGACAGCGCCTTCCACCGAGCGGTCTTCGCGACGTAGCTGCGCCAGCCCTCCTCGATCATCTCGCGACCGCGCGCATCGACCGGACGCACGACCCGCGCGGGCGCGCCGAGCACCAGCGAGCCCGGCGGGATCACCTTGCCCACCGGTACCAGCGCGCCCGCACCGACGATCGAGCCCGCGCCGATGCGCGCGTTGTCCATCACGATCGCCCCCATGCCGATCAAGCAGTCGTCCTCGATGACGCAGCCGTGCAGGATCGCGCCGTGGCCCACGGTGACGCGCTCCCCGAGCACGGTCTGCGACAGATCCGTGGTGTCGTGGCAGATCGCGCCGTCCTGCAGGTTCGAGTCGGCGCCGACGATCACCGGGCCCATGTCGCCCCGGAGCACCGCGCCGGGCCACACGCTCACGCGCGGACCGAGCCGCACGTCCCCGATCACCCACGCGCCCTCGTGGACCCACGCGGTCGGATCCACCGTCGGGACCAGCCCGTCGAACGACTGCAGCACGCGCACCTCCCGATCGCCGCTATCGCCTGCCGACGCGCCGACGCAACCGCGTAGCGTGCTTCGCGGCGCGAGCCCGCACCTGCGTAGCGCGCTTCGCAGCGGGTTCGTCTCCCACCTTGGAACGCCGCACCTCGGCACGGCACGAGGGTTGCAACAGATCGCTGCACCCGAAGGGAGCGTCCATGCGCCAGGTCCTCGCCGTCACCGTCCTCGCGATGAACGCGCTGCCGCGACGCCGTCAGCTCCTGCCGCTGACGACCCGTGCGGCCGCCGGTGCGGTGATGGCGTGGCTCGACCGACGCCGGCTGAAGATCGACGCGGGCTGAAATAGTCCACCAGGCGCCTCCGTACAGCCACGCGGAGGCCACCCATGTCGAGCACGTCCCTCGCCCATCATCACGAGCCCAGCGTCCCCGTCGCGTATGTCCTGTTGCTGCTGGGCTGGTTCGGGTTCTGCGGTCTGCACCGCTTCTATCTGGGTCGCTGGGTCAGCGGCCTGGTGTGGCTGTTCACGTTCGGCCTGCTCGGCATCGGTCAGTTCATCGACCTGTTCTTCGTGCCGCGCATGGCGAACGACTACGCGCGCGGCCGCACGGTCTGGTAGGCCGTCACAGCATCACGCCGGCGACCGCGCCGGTCATGCAGGCTGCGAGCGCCCCGCAGATCATCGCCTTGAACCCGAGGCTCGCGAGGTCGCCCATCCGGCTCTCGGCGATGCCGCCGATGCCGCCGATCTGGATGCCGATCGACGCGAAGTTCGCAAACCCGCACAGCGCATAGCTCGCCATGATCGCGGTGCGATCGCTGATCACCGGCACCGCGGCGTCGGCGAGCTCGCCGAGATGGATGTAGGCGAGGAACTCGGTGAGCACGATCTTCTCGCCGAGCAGCCGACCCATCGTGGTGACCTCGCCGAGCGGGGTGCCCATCAGAAACGCGATCGGCGCGAACACCCACGAGAACACGCGCGACAGCGTCAGCGGCTCGAACGCGACGCCAGCGCCGCAGCCGTAGCCCGCCACCACGCCGCCCGCGTCGCAGAACGACACCGGCACGAAGCTGATGAACCAGTCGAACATCGCGACCAGCGCGACGATGGCGATCAGCATCGCCGCGACGTTGAACGCCAGCTCGAGGCCGTCGCGGGCACCGCGTGCCGCGGCCTCGATCCCGTTGGACGAGGTGGTGGGGAAGTCGATCTTCACCTCGCCCGCAGTCAGGCTCTCCTCGGTCTCGGGCACCATCAGCTTCGCGCAGGCGAGCGCAGCCGGCGCCGAGATGATCGACGCGATGACCAGGTGGCCGGCGATGTTCTCGATGCTGCCGAGGAACAGGACGTAGGCGCCCATGATCCCGCCGGAGACGGTCGCGAAGCCGCCGGTCATCACCGCCATCAGCTCCGAGCGCGTCATCTTCTCGACGAACGGGCGGATCAGCAGCGGCGCCTCGGTCTGGCCGACGAAGATGTTGCCCGCGGCCGACAGGCTCTCGGCCCCGCTGGTGCCGAGCGTCTTGACCATCAGCACCGCGATCACGCGCACGAGGCGCTGCATCACGCCGTAGTAGTACAGCACGCTCATCAACGAGCTGAAGAACACGATGGTGGGGAGCACCCAGAACGCGAACGTCTTCACCGGCGGCGAGATCCGGCCCGCGAAGAACTGTTTGGTGCCATCGGGCATCTCGATCAGGTGCGGCTCGGTGGTCTGGAACACGAAGTGCGCGCCCTCGCCCGAGAAGAACAGCAGCTGCCCCACCGCGGTGTTGACCACGGTGTAGAAGAAGTTCGAGATCGTGGGCGAGAGCACGACCGCGCCGAACGCGAGCTGCAGGCCGATGCCCCACGCGACGACGCGCCAGCTGATCGCCTTGCGGTTCTCGGACAGCGCCCAGGCGATGCCCGCGATCGCGAAGATACCGACCAGCGAGCGGAGCCGATCCACCGCCGTGGTCTGGTGCTCGATCAGGGCGGCCCAGGCGGGTTCGCCCAGCAACCACAACGGAAGGACCATCGGAGACCTCACGACCGAGGCGCGCGCACGCGACGCCTACATCACGACGAAACGACCACAGCGTGCACCAGCGGCGCAAGGGGGGACGCCGCATCGCCGAGTGTCAAGCCGCTCGCGACGAGCGCCTCAGCCTCGTTCAGGGCGCGCCCGGCACGGTGGTGCAGACGCGCGATCGGCTGCCCGCGGACCACCGCGTCGCCGGGCGCGACGAGCACCTCGACGCCGACGCCCGGATCCACCGGATCCTCGGCGCGGCTTCGGCCCGCGCCGAGGAGGAAGGCCGCGCGCCCGATCGCGAGCGCGTCGACCCGGGTGACGAAGCCGTCGCGCGGCGCGACGACCGACGCGACCGTCGCGCCGCCGCCCGCGAGCCGGGACGGGTCGTCGATCACACGCGGGTCGCCCCCCTGGGCCGCGATCATCGCCTCGAACCGCGCCAGCGCCGTCCCGTCGTCCAGCGCGCGCGCCGCGTCGGGATGGTCTGCGAGGGTCAACACCAGCTCGCGGAGATCGGAGGGCCCCTCCCCGCGCAGGCAAGCGATCGCCTCGCGGACCTCGAGCGCGTTGCCGACTGCCGCGCCGAGCGGCTGGTCCATCCGCGTGATCAGCGCACGGCTGTCGAGGCCCGCACCGACCGCGACGCGCACCAGCGCCTCGGCCAGCGCTCGCGCACGCGGGAGATCGGTCATGAACGCGCCCGTGCCGACCTTGACGTCGAGCACGAGTCGACCTACGCCCGACGCCAGCTTCTTCGAGAGGATCGAGGCCACGATCAGCGGGATCGACGGCACCGTCGACGTCTCGTTGCGCAGCGCGTAGAGCACGCGATCGGCGGGTGCGAGCTGCGCGGTCTGCCCCGAGATGAAGCAGCCGACCGAATCGAGCGCACGCTCCAGCTCTTGCCGCGAGAGATCCGCACGAAAACCTGGTATCGACTCGAGCTTGTCGAGCGTGCCACCGGTGTGGCCGAGGCCGCGCCCGGACACCATCGGCACCCGGTAGCCGAGGGACGCCCACAGCGGCGCGAGCACCAGGCTGACCTTGTCGCCGACCCCGCCGGTGGAGTGCTTGTCGACGCACGGCGGCCCGTCGGGCCACACGAGCACCTCACCCGACTCGGTCATCGCGCGGGTGAGCCAGACGGTCTCGTCATCACTCAGGCCGCGCACGTAGGCCCAGGCGAGCCACGCCGACGCTTGGGGCCGCGAGAAGGATCCGTCCACGACCCCGTGGACGAACGCCGCGATCGACTCGGGCGTCTGCGCCGCCCCGTCGCGCATGGACTCCAGGATCGTCTCGACGCGCATCGGCTCTCCCGACGGGCCCTAGTCGCCCGTGGCTCCGCCTGCTGCTAACGTGTCCCGGACCTCACGGAGGCCACGCATGCGGCCGCTGCTCCTCACGCTCCTCGCCCTGTCGGCCTCGTGCCGCTACTACGCCGAGATCGACGGTCCCGATCTCGACCGCGACGGGTACGGCGTCGAGGTCGACTGCGACGACAACGACGCCGCGATCCACCCCGGCGCGCAGGAGATCCCCTACAACGGGATCGATGACGACTGCGATCCGATGACGCCCGACGACGATCTGGACGGCGACGGCTTCGGCGTCGCGGACGACTGCGACGACACCGATCCCAGCGTGAACCCTGACGCGCTCGAGATCTGCAACGGACGCGACGACGACTGCGACGACATCGTCGACAACGCGCTGAATGGATTGTGGTACCTCGACGCCGACGGCGACGGGTTCGGCGACGAGGAGACCGCGACCGAGACCTGCGCGCCGGGCGAGGGATACGTCGCGCTCGCGGGCGACTGCGACGACGACGACGACACGATCCACCCCGCGGCCACCGAGGACTGCTCCGCGGTGGACCGAAACTGCGACACGTTCACCGACCGGGGCGTGCCGCCGAGCGTCGAGGGCGCCGCCATCTACTACGCAGATCGCGACGGCGACACCTGGGGCGACGCCAGTGACGCGCTCTCGGCGTGCTCTACGCCCGAAGGCTACGTGAGCCGCGCGGGCGACTGCGACGACGACCCGACCACCGGCCCCGACGTCAACCCGGACGCCACCGAGGCGTGCAACGGGCGCGACGACGACTGCAATGGGGCGATCGACGACGGTGCGGGCGACCTCACGCCGTTCTTCCTCGACCAGGACGGGGACACCTACGGCAGCGTGGCCTCGTTCGTCCTCGCGTGCGCAGCCCCCCCCCACTACGTCGACAACGCCGCCGACTGCGACGACCTCGACCCGCTGAGCTACCCGGGCGCGCCGGAGATCTGCGACGGGAAGGACAACGACTGCAACGACGTGCCCGACGACGCCCCCGTCGATCCGAAGACGTGGCATCCCGACCTGGATGGCGACGGTTTCGGCGACGCGAACGCCACGCCGGTGAGCGCGTGCTTCGCGCCTTTGAACCACGTCGCGAACGCGCTCGACTGCCTCGATGTGCCCGGCGACGGCGCGCTCGCGTTCCCCGGCAACATCGAGGTCTGTGACGACGCGATCGACAACGACTGCGACGGGGTGGTGGACAACGCGTTCGACGCGTCGATCTGGTACCGCGACGCCGACGAGGACGGCTACGGGGCTCGCGACACCTTCGCGTGGGCGTGCGCGGCGCCCGATGGGTTCGTGGACAACGCCGAGGACTGCGACGACGATCCGACGACCGGCCCCGACGTCCACCCGGACGCCGTCGAGGTCTGCAACCAGCGCGACGACGACTGCAACGGCGTGGTCGACGACGTGGACTTCGAGGATCCGGACGCGACCGGGGCGACCGTCTACTACCTCGACCGCGACGGCGACGGCCAGGGCGACCTCGACGCGCCGCTGGCGGCGTGCGGTGCGGCGCCGACGAACCACGTGGCGAATGCCGACGACTGCAACGACTTCGACGACACCGTGTTCGACGGCGCCACGCCGCGCTGCGACGGCCGCGACAACGACTGCGACGGCCTGGTCGACTACGACGCCGACGGCGACGGCTGGCCAAACGCCACCGACTGCGCCGCGTTCCCCGAGTTCGTGGACTGCGACGACGCCGACGACACGATCTATCCGGGCCGCGGCGGCTGCACCGGCGGCGCGAGCTGCCTCGAGCTCCTCGCCCTGTGGGACGCCTGGGAGATCGACCCGATCGACGAGGGGCAGTCCAACGTCCAGAAGACCTACACCATCGACGGCGAGTCCGCGGGCACCCGCGAGGTGGTGTGCGACCTCGTCGGCGAGGAGGGACGCGCCGGCGGTGGCTGGACCCAGGTGTACGCCCAGGACTTCAACACGGCGGGCGATGGCGTCGACGGCTGGCAGCTCTCCCGCCGCACGGACCTCGGCGCCGCGGTCGCGGCCACGCGCTCCACCAGCTGCGGATCGGGCGGCATGCTCGGGCCCGTGGCCGCGCACGTGGACAGCAGCAACTCGCTGGGCGCGTTCTTCCGGAACATTTCGACCCTGGGCGTCCCGCACGAGCGCATCCACGTCGCGCTGGACTACCTGTTCGTCGACGACTGGGAGTCCACCGACATCGCGTGGGTGCAGGTCGAGGACCGAATCATCTGGGACGGCCGCTTCAGCTCCAGCAACACCAGCTCCGGCGACGGCGACCTCTGCGGGAACATCTTCCGCAACGACCGCGGCGAGCTCTGGGCCTACCCGCGCCGCACCCTGCTGCACACCGACCGCGCGACGACCCCGAGCGTGCGCGTCATCGCGGGTGCAGACGGGAACGAGACAGACGAGGGGTTCGGCATCGACAACGTTTCTGTGTGGGTGAAGTGATGCGGCCCCTCACCCTCCTCGCGCTGCTGCTGCTCGCCGCGTGCCCCGAACAGAAGGCCGAGCTCGTCGGAGTCGATCGCGACGAGGACGGCTACCACTCCGGCATCGACTGCGACGACGCCGACCCCGACGTCAACCCGGGCGCGACCGAGATCCCGTACAACGGTATCGACGACGACTGCGATCCCTTGACGCCGGACGACGATCTGGACGGCGACGGGTTCGGGTTCGAGGAGGACTGCGACGACGAGGATCCGCGGGCCTATCCAGGCGCCGACGAGGTCTGCGACGGCATCGACAACAACTGCGACGGCGCCGTGGACGGCGGCCTCGCCCTCACCTGGTTCCGTGACGCCGATGGCGACGGCTTCGGCGACCCGGAGACCTCGCGCGAGGCGTGCGCAGCGGAATCCGGCTGGGTGCGTAACGACCTCGACTGCGACGACGAGGACGACGCGATCCATCCCCTCGCGGTCGAGATCTGCGACGGCATCGACAACGACTGCGACGGGGGCGAGGACAACGACGTCACCGCGCTGCTCACCTGGTACCGCGACGCCGACGGCGACGGCTTCGGTGACGCCGAGGACGTCCTGCACGCCTGCGACGCACCCGAGGGCTACGTCGCCAACCCCGACGACTGCGACGACGACCCGACGACCGGCCCGAACGTCCACCCCGGGGCCGACGAGACCTGCAACGACAACGACGACGACTGTGACGGCGACGCCGACAACGATCCCGTCGACGGCACCACCTTCTACCTGGACGCCGACGGGGACACGTTCGGCACGCCCGACGTGACGCTGCGCGCGTGCGCCAACCCGAACCCGACGCTGTGGGTCGAGAACGACGACGACTGCTGGGACTTCGACGCGCTGGCGAAGCCGGGCGGGGTCGAGGTGTGCAACGGCCTCGACGACGACTGCGACGGGCACGTCGACGTCGGCGCCACCGACGCGCCCACGTGGTACCGCGACGCCGACGGCGACGGCTTCGGTGACCCCGAGGTCACCACGGCGCGCTGCGACGACGGCGGCGGCGCGTGGGTCGACAACGACCTCGACTGCGACGACGACGCCGACGACGGCCACCTGTCTTTCCCCGGCGGCGTCGAGACGTGTGACGGCCGGGACAACGACTGCAACGGCGTGCCCGACGACGCGCCCGACGCCCCGCTGTGGTTCCTCGACGCGGACGAGGACGGCTTCGGCGATCCGGACGTCGCCCGCCGTGCGTGCGCGGACCCCTCCGACGAGACCGAGTCCTGGCAGGCGAACAACGACGACTGCGACGACGACGACGACGCCGTCCACCCAGGCGCCGTGGAGGTCTGCAACGACGTCGACGACGACTGCGACGGTCTCGTCGACGACGGCGCGAGCCCGCTGCACACCTGGTACTTCGACGGGGACGGCGACGGTGTGGGCGTCGAGGAAGGTTCGGTCACGGGCTGCAGCGCCCCCACCCCCCACCACGTCGACACCGCGGGCGACTGCGACGACACCGACCCAGAGACCTTCCCCGGCGCCCCTGAGCAGTGCAATCTCGTCGACAACGACTGCGACGAGGCGTTCCCCGGTCCCACGGAGTGCGTGTGGGGCGCCACGTGCAAGGACGTGCTCGAAGCCTTCCCCTCACTCGCCAGGACCGATCGCGTGTACCGCCTGAACCCGGCGGGTGAGGCGCAGGGCGACGAGGAGGGCGCCCTCTACTTCTGCGACATGACCGCAGGAGACGACGACAGGCCCGGCGCGGGCTGGATGCTGCTCGTCGACGACGACTTCGAGGACGACTCGGCCAACGGCTGGCGCTTCTCCGCGGTGAACGGCAGCAGCGAGCGGACGCCCGCCGTGACGACCTGCGGCGATCCCCCACCCGTCGGCTTCGGAAAGATCCTCGGCGGCTACGACGAGACCGACGACGGCATCTTCAAGCGCCGTCTTGCAGACGTCCCCCACGACGAGCTGTGGATCGAGCTCGACATCCTCCAGATCGACAGCTGGGACGGCGAGCTGGTGTGGGTCTCGCTGTTCGAGAACGTCGCGCCCACCTACGAGTACCTGCTGTGGTTCGACAACTGGTCGTTCGGGACGGTGGGCGTGTCGAACGTCTGCGGCGCCTCGGGCCAGCCGACGTGGTTCGAAAGCTCGCACCGCATCGTCGAGCACGTGGGCAGCAGCGTCGATCCGTTCGAGCTCTGGGTCGGCAACCTGCTCGACCAGGCCGCGAACAACGAGTCGATCGGCATCGACAACGTCGAGGTGTGGGTCCGCTGACGCCCGCGCGGTGATACGCTCTGCCCGTCCCCTCGCCGGAACGGAGGCCTCGTGGCCCGCGTGTTCTCTCCCGCCGAGGCCCGCCGCTGGCGGGCCGCCCACGTCGACAACGCGATGGTCGCCGCGCGCTGCGACCGCGCGCGCAAGCGCTCGATCAAGGCCGAGGCCAAGGATCGGCTGCTGCGCCTCGCGCTGTCGATGGTCGATCTCACCACGCTCGAGGGGCGCGACACCCCCGAGAAGGTGCGCGCGCTGTGCCACAAGGCGCTCACGCCGCACGCCGAGCGGCCCGATCTGCCGCACACCGCAGCGGTCTGCGTCTACCCGAGCCTGGTCGCCACCGCGCGCGAGACGCTCGGCAAGGGCAGCCCGGTGAAGATCGCCGCCGTCGCCACCGCGTTCCCCTCCGGGCAGCTCCCGCTCGCGCTGAAGATCGAGGAGGTGCGCCGCACCGTCGCGCTGGGCGCCGACGAGATCGACATGGTGATCGAGCGCGGCGCGTTCCTCGCTGGCGACGATCAGGCCGTGTTCGAGGAGATCGTGCTGGTCAAGGAGGCGTGCGAGCACGCGCGCCTCAAGGTGATCCTCGAGACCGGCGAGCTCGGCAGCCTCGACAACGTCGCCGCCGCGTCGCGGCTCGCGATGGCCGCAGGCGCCGACTTCATCAAGACCTCCACCGGCAAGATCCAGCCCGCGGCCACCCTGCCGGTCACGCTGGTGATGTTCGAGGCGATCCGCGAGCACTTCCTCGAGACCGGCGAGATGGTCGGGATGAAGCCCGCGGGCGGCATCAAGGACAGCAAGCTCGCGCTGCACTACCTCGTGCTGCTCGCCGAGACGCTCGGCGCCGCGTGGATGACGCCCGAGTGGTTCCGCTTCGGCGCCAGCAGCCTCGTCAACGACCTGCTCCGTCAGATCCTCCGGCGCGAGGACGGCACCTACCAGAGCCCGCGCCGCTTCTCCGTCGACTGATCCCCCACTCCAGGGTTCCCCGATGAACAAGGCCCCCGACCAGCGCCCCCGCCTGCAGCTCGGCGACGCGCTGCCGCTCTCCCCCTCGCCCGAGCGGATCCCGGTCTCGATCCGCCCTCGCTACGGCCACTTCATCGACGGCGCGTTCGTCGACGGCCGCACGGACGACGCGTTCGACACGATCAACCCCGCGACCGGCGAGGTCCTCGCGCAGATCGCGACCGCGTCGGAGGCCGAGGTCGACGTCGCGGTGAAGGCCGCGCGCCGCGCCCACACCGAGGTGTGGGGCAAGATGCCGGGCGCCGAGCGGGGCAAGTACCTGTTTCGCATCGCCAGGCACCTGCAGGAGCGCAGCCGCGAGATCGCAGCGCTCGAGACGATGGACAACGGCAAG
>CAYQSE010000175.1:0-12629 GCA_964419905.1 uncultured Enterobacteriaceae bacterium | reverse complement strand
GGGAAGTCCGTTCGCGTCGACGACACCACGTACTTCGGCTTGGCCTCCAGCTTGATCGCCCACTCGCGCATCGCCGGCGGCGCCTCCGCCTCGCCGCGGGCGACCGCCGGCCAGTAGCGCTCCATCAACTCGTAGGTGACGCGGCCCCAGAGCATCGCCCCGCCTTCGTCCATGAGGCGGGTGAAGAAGGCGTGCGTCTCGTCGTCGACGACGCCCTCCTGGTGGTCGACGCAGCCATCCAGGGTGACGTTGAGGCTGAAGGTCAGCAGGCCCATGCGGCGTCTCCTACAACCTCGGGATGGCGGACAGGGGCAGGTACATGGTGGTCGGTTCCGGCCGATCCTCCAAGGCGCCGCTGCGGACGTCCATGGGGCGAAAGCCAAGACCTGTGTAGAACGAGACCGCGTTGGCCTTCGCGTCCACCACGACGCCCGCACAACCGACGGTGCGCGCCAGCTCGTGGGCGAGCTCGAACACCGTCACGCGGAGCAGGCTGCCGATGCCCCGGCCCTGCGCTGTCCGATCCACCGCCAACCTGGCGAGCCGGAGCACCGGGAGCGGATACCCGGGGAATCGGCTCCGAAGGCTCTCCGGAAGGTGGGCCACCTCGACCTGACGCGAGCGTAGAGCTCACGCATCGCCTCGGTGGGCTCCTGCGGTTGCTCTTGGAGATCGAGCAGCCACTCCCCGTCTCTGGGGACACGACCAACCGCGGTGGATTGATCGCGTCCGCAGGCAGCTCGCGCAGCGCCTGCAGATGATGCAGGAGCGCCATCTCGATCAGGTGTCCCTTCTTCACGCCGTGCGCCTCGACGAGCGAGTCGCCGTGGACGAGGACCCAGACCCGCGCCAGAAATCCGGCGTTCACGTCCCGCAGAACGTCTGGTAGCAGGCGGTGAACGCGGCGGGCGCGGGCTCGGTGAGCGCCTCGCGCCCCGGCCGCACCTGGAACGGCGCCCGGAGCGCCTCGACGAGCGTGTCGAGCGGCGCGAGGTCGCCCGCCACCGCCGCGGTGAGCGCCGCCTCGACCTGGTGGTTGCGCGGTATGACCAGCGGGTTGATCCGATCCATCGCCGCGGCGCGCTCCGCGGGCGCCCCGTCCACCGCCAGCCGCGCCCGCCACCGCGCGAGCCACGCGCGCGTCGCGTCCGGATCCGAGAACGAGGTCACGAACGCGGCCTCCTCGCCGCGCGCGGCGTCCGCGAGCCGGCGGAACGTCAGCGTGTGGTCCGGGTGCGCGGCGGCCATCATCGCGCGCAGCGCGTCGATCAGCGCGGGGTCCTCGGCGCGCTCCGAGGAAAACCCGAGCTTGCGCGCCATCAGCGCCCGGAGCGCGCGCTCGTGGACCTCGGCGAACCCCTCGACGATCGGCTGCGCCCGGCCGACCGCGACGTCCGCGTCGTCGTCGATCAGCGGCAGCAGCGCGCTCGCGAGCCGGGCGAGGTTCCAGGCCATGATCCGGGGCTGGTTGCCGTAGGCGTAGCGCCCGCCGCGATCGATCGAGCTGAACACCGCGGCGGGGTCGTGTGCGTCGAGGAACGCGCACGGCCCGTAGTCGATCGTCTCGCCCGACAGCGCGACGTTGTCGGTGTTCATCACGCCGTGCAGGAAGCCCACCGCCATCCACTGCGCGACGAGCCGCGCCTGCGTGTCGCGGACCGCTGTGAGCAGCGACAGCGCGGGCTCGGCGTGATCGGCGTCGGGGAAATGGCGCGCGAGCGTGTAGTCGAGCAGTCGGCCCTGCGCCTCCACGTCGCCACGGATCGCGAAGAACTCGAAGGTGCCGATGCGCAGGTGGCTCGCCGCCACCCGCGCCAGCACCGCGCCGGGCAGCGGCCCGTCGCGCCGCACCGACTCTCCGGTCGCGACGACGGCGAGGGCGCGGGACGTCGGGATGCCGAGCGCGTGCATCGCCTCGCCGATCACGTACTCCCGGAGCATGGGCCCGAGCGCGGCCTTGCCGTCGCCGCCCCGCGAGAACACGGTGCGCCCGGAGCCCTTGAGCTGGAGGTCCCACCGCCGCCCTTCAGGATCGACGATCTCGCCGAGCAGGTGGGCCCGCCCGTCGCCGAGCTGCGGCGAGAGCCCGCCGAACTGGTGTCCGGCATAGGCCTGCGCGAGCGGCTCGGCCCCGTCGGGGAGCCGCGCGCCGGAGAGCAGGTCGGCACCGTGGGCCCGGAGCGCCACCACGTCGAGCCCGAGATCGCGCGCGAGCGGCTCGTTCAGCACGACCGCGTGGGGGGCTGCGGGCACGTCGGGGCGACAGGCGACGTACAGGCCGTCCAGCGACCGCGCGAACGTGTTGTCGAAGTTCAACATCCGAACTCCGTAGTCTGCCGGATGCGGATCGGGTACCCATCAGGGCTCGACGGGCTCGGACCAGGGCTTCTCGGAGATCACCGTGACCGTGTCGGACGCTGGCCCTCGGCGACCACCACGAGCTGCTTTCCCACAGGGGGCGCGGTGGCCTGGGACGGGTCCTTGCGCGCCGCGTTGCCGGCGGACGATTGAAGGGCCGCTGGGGAGGGGGCATGGCGGCGGAGTGGACCTGGCTGGCCGTAGACGCGAAGGATCGCGTCCTCGTGTCCTGGACCGACAAGCGCGGCGCCTGCCTCGAGTCGGGCGACCTGGGCTTTCTGACTGGCCTCGCGCGCCTCGAGCGGGTCAGCCTGCTGCACACCCGAGCGTCCGAAGCCTGTCGGCGGCACCTGGGGGGCCGACCCGTGGAGGTTCGGCGCTCGCCCTTCGACTGGGCCCCCTACACCGAGGGATAGGGGCCCGTCGCGCATAACGCGCGGTGCTCTCGTGCCCGCGCAACCGGGGTCGGCGCGGCCTCGTCCTCGACGACGCGGTCGCCCACGCGCGGACGCGTCACCTCCAGGATCCATCCTCCACGGCACGGCCGCGATCGATGAACAGACCACTCGCCACAAAGGATGGAGCAAAGCGAGAACTTCCGAATCGCTACGCCGTGTCCGTCGGCCGTGTCACCGGTGGGTAGGGATCGGAGGCGCCCCTGGCAAAGAGGAGCCCGAAGAACAACCCCATCCCACCGCCGAGGATCCACCCACGAGGGTCATCCCAGGTGCCGAGGTCGAAGAACGACCGTGACCGCTTCAGCCCCCAGCTCAGCGCTATGGACCACCCCAGCGCGACACCCAGGCCCATTCCGAGGCTGGCGGCGAGCCAGTCCGTCCACCGTCCCGGTCGCAGGGCCGGCAGACGCCAGCCCAGGAACATCACGACCGTCGACACCCCGAGGGCCACCAGCCCGAACGCACGCAGCTCGTCGTGGGTGAGCCCCTGCACGATCCGGCTCGTGACCGACAAGACCAGGACGTTGGCCACGAACAAGGCCAGCGCGGTCGAGCGCGGGTCGGTCCCATGGACGGCGCTTCGGCGGTGTTCGGAGAACGAAGGCATCGAGGGCTCCAGCCCGAGCTGCATCACAAACGAGCCTCCTCATCTATTCGAGACGAGAGAACTCGGCCTTCTGGGTGCTGACCACCACCGCGGTGATCACGCCCCTGCGCATGGTGGATCGTGGCTGGACCCGCTCACCGCGCCAGATCGATCGTCACGAAGCCAGGCCCGCAGTTGTCGCCGCTCCCCCCGCCGCCGAAGCCGCCCGCGCCGACCGGCATGCACTGGCCGGTGAGCGAGTCGGTGTAGATGCGGCGAGCAGGGACGAGCCACTGCCACGGCCAACTGCAGCCGGCGGTAGGGCTCTTGCGTGCGTAGGCGTCCGGGAGCTCGACCCATCCGGCACCGGACCGAAGGTCGCGCTCGTGTTGGGCACGGGCGCGCTCCAGCTGCTCCCGAAGGGGCTCGAGGAGCACGGCCGGGGCCTCGCGTAGGCGCTCGGAGTCCTTGATGTTTCCCGTCCTCTGTCGAACCGGTTCGTCGCGCGGATCGTGTCGCCCGCGCGGGTGGAGCAGGCGCGGGCGCGCGGGCCGATGGCCGTGCTGATCGGGCGGTTCTCGGTCGGCGCGCGCAACGCGACCTTCTTCACGGCGGGCGCGCTCGGCGTGCGGCCGCGGGACGTCCTGCTGCGGTGCGTGATCGGCCCGTGCGTGACCGTCCCGCTCGTGACGACGCTCGGGTACCTGCTCGGGGAGCCCGTCGTCGCCGGACTGTGGGCCCGCGCCCGGTTCGCACGCCCGCAGGGGCGCTGACCGCGGCCCTGCGAACGATCGCTGGACGGAGTCCCTCGACCGCAGCGAGCGACCGCTCCGTGGCCACGGCGACGAACGCCCCCGGGGGCCGACTCGAAGAAATGACCATGGCACGGAGGAGACCGGGTCGGGCATAAGCGTTGGAGGCAGCTCCTCCTCGCACCGCTGGTGTCGCCATGAAGTCGAAGCAGGCCCGTAGCGGGGCCAGATCCCGCTCTACGAACGAGGGTCCCGGCTCGTCGTCCACGTCGTCCAACGCGGCCGAGATGTCGCTCGCCGCCGAGCGCGATGCGATGGCCCGGAGCGCCACGACGGTCGATGCCTCCACGGCGAACGACGTCCCCACGCTCTCGCGGCTCGGCTTCGAGGCCGCGTCGACGGTCGAGCAGGCGCATGGCACGGGCGGCCGGGGCATGGGGAAGGGCGACCCGGCGCTCGGACCGGACGCAGGCCGCAAGGTGTCCGGCAGCACGCTCGGTGTCGGGGACCGGAAGAGCTTGAACAAGCGCCGGAACAGCATGAAGGCCGGGGTGCTGAGCCGCGGTCGGCACGCCGACACGCTCCAAGGAGGGGTGGTCAACCGGAAGACGGGGGGCGACGCGCGCGACTTCGGGGGCACGGGCCGCGAGCGGGACCACTCCGGCGAGACGGGCCAGTCCGGCGAGAAGTCTACGATCGACCGCATCGTGGATGGCTACAACCGACAGGACGGGAACGGCGAAAAGGCCGGGGTCACCGGCGCCTTGTCAGGCCTCCTCATGAGCGTCTACAAGGCGGTCAGCAGCGAGAACCAGTTTCGCCAACCCACCGGCGCTTCTCCCGGCGCTGGCGTGCGCGGACGGCCCCGCGACGATGTCGACGCCGGGGTCCCCGCCGTGCCGATGGGCCGGAGCGACCTCGTCGACGCCGGGCGGGCCGTCGACAGGGGCAAGGCGGGCGGCGGCAACGACGGACGCGGCGACCAGGCCTACAGCGGGTCCGGTGGCGAGCTGCAGCGCCGCGAAGAGACCGACGACCCGCGGCTGAAGGACGCCGCTGGCGGCACGCTGAACCTGGATGCGGCGCTGCGGCTGAACCCCCTGATCAACCCGGGCGCGAGCTAGGATCAGCGACGCTGGCGGCTCCACGCGCTTAGAATCCCAGCGTGAAACCCAGGCCGATCGATGGGGTGATCGCGCGGCCCCGCAGGCCGACCCACAGGTTCCCACGAGCGTTCGTCACGCCCAACGAGCCCCCGACCTCGGGACGGAGCCGGGTCTCCTCGACCGGCTCGCGACATGGCCCGTCGGGGTCGAGCGGCGCGCACATTCCAACCTCCGTGAATCGGGACCACGTCATGCCGCCAGTGGCGGTGATCTGGAGGCGGACGCGACCGATCGGAACCTGACGTCCGACCTCCAGCTGACCCGAGAGCTCGTCCGCACTGGACAGGACGAGCCTCCGCAAGACGCCATCGGCGCGAACCCCGCCGACCCAGCCGTTCTTCACGACGAGGGCCTCCACGGACGCGGAGGGACCGATGCCAGCTTTGCCGAGGTCGGCGCCGGCGCCGACGCGAACGTGGAGGGTCGCAGGGTCTTGCGGAGACTCCGCGAGGGCAGGGGACGCGACGATGAGGCCGAAGCAGAGACCGAGCGGGAAGAGCAGACGAGACATGGAGTACCTCCTGGGTTGCGCCGGTGATCTAGGCGTGTCCCAGGTAGAAGGCTCCTCATCGTGGTGACGCTCGAGGCGAAATGCGTCACGCCCGGACCGAGGCGATGTAGCGGTCGACCATGGCGAGCAGGTCGTCGACCACCTCGTCCTCGTCCAGCCGCGCGCGCACGGCCGGGTCGGACCACTCCACGAACATGCCGATGCGGGCCGCCATGAACGCTTCGGCAAAGCGGGTCGCGCGGTCCCGGTCGCGTCGAAGGGGCGCGGGCATGTTCTGCACCATGCTGCCCACGAAGCGCTGCAGAAGATCGCGAAGGCCCACGCCAAGCCGGTTGTCACTGTGACGATACCGGCCATGGATCGTCATGAGCCAGGGCGCGGCGGCGACGTCCCGAAGGCCCTTTCGCGTGCCGGTTTCCATCCTCTCGCGCCAGTCCCCCTCCCGTTCGACCTCCAGCTCGGCGAAGGCATCCCCGAATGCGCGGACGACATAGTCGAGCAGGTCGTCCACCTCGGCGCCGAAGTACTTGTAGATCCAGGCGCGAGACACGCCCGCGCTGCGCGCGATCGCCGCGTACTTCAGGTCGTTCGGCCCGCCTCGCAGAAGCCGTCGCACCACCGCGTCGGCGACGGCCTGAAACCTCGCCTCCTTGTCGCTCGCGGGCTCGGGCAGGGCAAACGTGGATGGCGAGTCGGCGGGCATCGATCTTCTCCATTGCCGCCACCCTACCAGCAGCCCTGGACGCACCGCTCCCATCCCGTCGCGCGTCCCCTCCACGCTTCAGGTCCCTCCCACTAAGGGCGGGGGCTGCGCCGTGCGGGTCCGCGGCGTCGACGGCCCAGCAGGGCGAAGAGGCCGATCCCCAGCGCGCCTGTCAGCAGCGCCGTGGTTGCTGCGACCGCGCCGCGTGGGGGGGCGTCGCCCGTCCACCGTGGGAGCGCGTCCAGCGCGCCGGTCCTTGGCGGGACCGCGGCACAGTCCGGCGCGTCCGGGGGGCACGCCTCCGGCACGAAGTCGCAGGTCATGCAGGTCTCGCAGTTCTCCCAGCGGCGGCCCTCGCTCGCCACCGACTGGATGACCCAGCCTCGCACCTGTCCGCCGTCGCAGCCGGTCCAGGTGGACTCGGGCGCGCCCGGACACCACAGGCCGACGAAGTTCTCGCACGGCTCCCCGCACGCGCGACGCCCCTCGCACGCGCCGTCGCCCGCACACGGCGCCCACCCGAGCACGCGATCGACCACCTCGACGAGCTCGTGCATCCCCACCTGGGTCTCGGTGCGCAGGCGGTCGGTCGCGGGCCAGCAGTGGGGGTGGTTGCGGACCAGCGCCAGCCCGACGGTCTCGCGCCCCAGCCGCACGAGCTGGGTGGTGCCGCAGTAGTTCCCGCCCGGGTGCAGGTCCATCGCGCTCGAGAACAGCACGTACACGCTGTGGTCGTCGGCCTCGTTTCGGGGCACCTCGCCGCGGCGGTGGGCCGCGCGCAGCCACGCGCCCACGTCGTCGTAGCCGAGCCGGCGAGGAGGCGGCGCGAGCGCGGCGGAGCCGCGGTAGGCCAGGCCCGCTTCGCCCTGCCAGTACTGGTTGAGGGTGGAGCCACCGATGAGGCAGTCGAAGAAGCGATCGATCTCGGGCCGGTTCTCGTCGTTGCGGCCCTCGAGCCACAGCGCGTGCACGCCGATCCGCGCAGGCTCCTGGGCTGCGACCGACATCGGCACCAGCAGGGCGAGCAGCAGCGGCGCGCGCATCAGCGACCCCGGATCGCCGGCGGGATGTCGGAGACCCTCGCGCGGTCGATCGGCGCGACCACGGTGCCGCCCCCGGGTAACGTCACGCCGATGAGCGGCGGGCGCTGCCGCACCAGTCGCGCGGCGAGCTCGGACGCTTCGAGCTGCTCGACGGTCCGCAGGGCTTCTGCCAGCGCTTCCGGGTCGCCGTGCCAGCGGGTGAGGGGGGCGAACCCGGGCAGGGTGACGGCGGCTGCGCGCACAGCGGCGGGCGCGTCCGAGAAGAACGCCTCGCCGTAGTGCAGGCCGCTCAGCGGGATCAGGGAGGTGGCCGCCACCAACTCCGCGTCCAGCGGGGCGAGCGCGCCCAGGAGCTCGGAGGACGCGCCGTAGCAGGCGTCGATCACGATGAGCTCGGGCTGGAAGCACGCGGCCGCCGCGGCCACGGTCGCCGCATCGACGGAGAGGTAGGTCGGCGGGCGCCCGTGGCCGGCCACCACCACGGTGGGTGTCGGCGTGCCGGGACACGCGAAGTCCTCGAGCGCGTAATGGGCGCACCGGCCTTCGGGGCAGCGCGTGCGCAGCTCGGGGGCCTCCTTCGAATACAAGACCGCCACCTGGGGTGGGGGCGCGGCGGAGGGCTCCCGAGGCAGCGGCCGGCCTTGGAAGTCGACCTCCACCGCGCCCGCTTCCGGGCTCCAGCGCAAGAGCCGGCGCACGGGTCCGGTCGACGCGGCGAGGACGCGCCCGTCCGCCCCGACGACGGTGGACCAGCCGCCGTGCGAGGCGCGGACCGACGGCACGGCGTACTCCACCGAGCGCAGGACCTGGATCGCCAGGAGCTGTCGGAGCGCGATGGGGTCGGGCATCATCCAGTCGCGCGCGAGCACGGCCAGCAGCTCGCCGCCGCTTGCCTTGCCCTCCGCGACGAGCCGGCGGTCCAGCACCTCCCCACAGATGGCCGCGATCACCGCGCGTCCGCCCACCTGCAGCACCGCAGGCGCGCGACCCCGCTCGAAGCGCTCGCGTCCGAAGCCCCACAGCGGCTCCTCGGCGCCGAGCATCAGGACGCGCTTGGCGCGGCTCGAGCGCACCGTGCCGTCCGCGGCGAGGGCCACCGCCTGGTTGTGCCGCCCGACCAGCGGGAGGTGCGTGACCAGGCCGACGAGGTGGTCGGCATCGCTGCCGAAGAGGAGCGGGGGGAGGGTCACGCCCTCGACGGGGCCCTCCGCGAGGCGTGGCTGCACGTCGAGCGCGGCCTCGGGCCAGATCACGAGCTCGAGCGTGTCGCCCTCCGGGGCACGGTGGGGGAGGTCCACGGTGCTGTCGGTGTGGACGACGGCCACGCCCTCCAGGACGGACAGGTCGCCGGGATCGAGGCGCGGCAGGCACACGAACGCGAGGGCGACGAGGGCCGGCGCGACGAGGTGGCGGCGCTGCCGCTCCACCCACGCCTCACCCACGGAAGCCGCGGCGAACAGGCACAGGAAGGTGGTGGGTTCCCAGCCCAGGTGCGCGAGCGCCTTGAGCACCGGCTGCACCGTCCACTGGGTCGCCAGCCAGTCGGACAGGCTGATGCGGGTGAGGTCCATCCGCACGACCTCGCCCAGCATCCAGCCGACAGGCAGCCACCAGCGAGGCGTCAGGGCCCGGTTCACCAACACACCCACGACACCCAGCACCACGCCCGCGGACAGTCCGCACAGCAGCATGATCGCCACCGAGATCAGGACCGGTCGCGGCCCCCCCGCGCCGAAGATCACCGCGGTCATCGGGGGGGTCCACCAGAAGCCCGCCACCTGGGCCCCGAACACGAACAGCGCGCAGGCGGTGAACGTCTCGACGGCGCCGCGACTCCGACACAGCGCGGCCGCGAGCAGGGCGACGCCCACCCAGGCGCCGAGCGCGAGGGCGGGGTGGAGGAAGGCGACGCCGAACGCCAAGGACCCGACAGCAACCAGGACGGTCCGCGCTGCACCGGACGTAGCGCGGAGCGGCCGCGCGTCGTCAGTCAAGTTCGCAGAAGTCGCACTGGGGCTCGGGGGTGGTCGACACGCTGCACAGCGCGCACACGCAGAGCGCATTGAAGATGTCACAGACGGCAGGGCCGTCGGCGGCCAGCTGGGTGCCGTAGTTGCCGCCGACGTCCACCATGCTGCGCGCGGCCAGTGACGGGCTCTGGCCCATGGCGTACGCCATCACCAGCGAGTAGGCCGAGGTGCTCGTGAACTCGTTGTACTGCTGCACCAGCTTCCACGCGGCGATGCCGTCCTCTGCGTGCTCGTACTCGTCCCGGTTGCCGAGCTGATCGAAGCGCGCCGTCACCACGTCGTAGGAGCCGTCGGCGTTCCCGAACACCAGCACGCCGCCGTCTTCGTCGCCGATGCTCACGAAGTTCTCGGCCTCGTCGAAGTAGTACATCCGGCTGGCACCGGTGCTCTCGTCCACCGTGGCCAGCGCGCGGCGGCCACCCTCGGAGAGCGGCTCGACGATCGCCACCGTCCAGATGTCCCGCGCGCCCATGCCGTCGATCGTGACGAGCGCCGTGCCCTCGAGCTCCACCGTGCCGTTCGGACGCAGGCGCGCGCTCGACCCCCACTCCTCGAACTCCGTGATCGACACGCCGAACTCCGGGATGTCGAGGAAGGTGCCGGACGAGTCGAACTGGTAGTCGGACAGGTCGACGGCGATGCAGGCGGTGGCCAGCGCGAGGACCAGGCCGGCGCCGATGCGAGCGGATCGTGTGATGGGTGCAACAGCCACGGGAGACTCCAGAGCGGGCGGGCACCGCCTCGCTCCGCCCAGCTTGTCACCTTGCGGAGGACCGTGCAAGCGTCGGTTCGCTACAGAGAGCATCCCCGATGCAATCCAGCACCTTCACGGAGCGGCCGCCGTATGTTCGGTGTTGTCGGACTGGAGGAGGACCCGGGGTCGGAGGCCGCGTGACCCGGCGGGCCCTCGACGCGATGCCGGGCTCACGCCTGGATCAGGTGGCGGACGACGTCGACGAGCACGCGGGGCAGGGCCGTGGCCTCGCGCAGCGTCGCGTAGCCGGTCGGGCCGAAGATCCGCGCGATGTACGCGGGCGCCTGGCGATCGACGGTGAGGCAGAACGGGTGGATGTGTTGCAGGCGCGCCTCGGCGACCGCCTGCCGGGCGTCCTCGACGCCGTAGCGCCCCTCGTACTCGTCCAGGTCGTTGGGCTTGCCGTCCGAGAGCACGAGGAGCATTCGGTGCGCGACCCGCTCGCGCGCGAGCCCGGCGGTCGCGTGGCGCAGGGCGGCGCCGAGGCGGGTGAAGTGCTGCGGCTCGAGGCCTGCGATGCGGCGCCGCACGAGCGCGCCGTACCGCTCGTCGTAGTCCTTGAGGTGGGTCACCTGCACGCCGCGCGGCCCGTTCCCCGAGAACGTCAGGATCGCGTACCGGTCGCCGAGCGCGTCGAGCGCCTCGGCGACGATCAGCAGCGCGTCGCGCTCGACGTCCACGACGCGCTGCTGGGCCGAGACCCACGCGTCGGTCGACCCGCTGGCGTCGACGAGGAGGGCGATCGCGAGCTCGCGGCGCAGCGGCCGCTGGATGGCGTACAGTCGGTCCTCGACCGGCCCGCTGGCGCGCTGATCGGCGAACGACGCGACGTAGGCGTCGAGATCGATCTCGGGTCCGTCCTTCTGGCGTCCCTTGCGTACCCGCCGGGGCTGCAGGCGCTCGAACCGACGCCGCACCCCGTGGACGACCGGCGCGTTGCGCCGCACCAGCGCGGCCACGCGGGCGTCGGAGGCCTCCTCGGGCGCCGGACACCACACCACGACGTGATCGAGCCGATACGCGCCAGAGCGGTGGTCCCACTCCGGGTAGGTGAGGCCGACGCGCCGCGCGCCGTCCTCGACGCGCCCCGGGTGGACCTCGGGCGGATCGTCGCTCGCGAGCACCTCGCGCGGGAGCGCCTTCGTGCGGACCAGTCGCGCCTCCGGAAGCTCCTCGAGGGACTCGGCGAGATCGTCGAGATCGGCGTCGTCGTCCCGGTCGGTCGGGCGGTTCAGGCCCATCGGATCCTCGGCCTTCTCCATCCGATCCTGGGTGGGCACCATGCTCATGCCCGGGCGGTCGTCGTCCTCGTCGTCCGGCGCCTCGCGCACCTCGGGGCGACGCAGCAGCGCGCGGATCCGCTGCATCGGGGACGATGCCTCGTCGGGCGTCTCGGCGTCGTCCTCGGACGCCCGATGCCCGCGCGGCGGACGCTCGACGCGCCCCCACAGCGCGACGGCTGGCAGGCCCCGGTAGCGGTGGGCGTCACCGAGCGCGGCGCGCTGGTGCTCCGCCCACGCGAGGGAGGCCGCCGGATCGTCGGCGAGGCGGATCGGCGCCGGCGGGCGCTCGGGATCCGCACCGAGGGCGGCGAGCAGCCAGCCCTGGAGGACGCGCTCGGGCCCGTTCAGCCGTGGGAGCCCGGGCCACGCCGCGTGGAGCCGCTGTCGCTCGTCGATCAGGGCGGCGCGCAGCCCAGGCACCTCGGCAGCGATCCATCGGTCGATAGCCGTCGCCTCGGAGAGCAGGTACAGGTCGCGCAGCGCGGGCTCGGCGGGGAGGAACCGCGGGGTACCACGGGTGGCCCGCGCCGCCTGCTCGAGCGCGAGCAGGCGGTACAGCGCGAGGGTCTCGGGCTCGGTGTCGCGGTCCAGCCGGCGGGGGAGGCGGATCCGCGCCCCATCGGTGGACGCGAGCGCGTCCCGCTGTGCCAGGTGCGCCGGGATCCCGGCGAGCCAGCGCGAGAGCCGACCGCGCACCATCGGGGGCTCGGCGACGCCTATCGGCGGCGCGCCGGGACAGATCGCGCTCACGTACAGCTCGAGGCGGTTCCGGACGTCGGCGAGCTCCGAGAGGCCCGCGCGGCGCGCCTCGCGGTTGCGGCGCCACAGCGCAGCGACCCACGCGCTCGCCCGGTGCGCGCCTGGTCCGGCATCTGTGGCGCATGTTCTTCCCGCTGTTCATGGCAACCGCGGCCTTTTTCCTGGGCCAGGCGAAACTGTTCCCGGCTCAAATCCAGCAATCGTTCTACATCTTCGTGCCGGTCCT
>CAYQSE010000174.1:0-12651 GCA_964419905.1 uncultured Enterobacteriaceae bacterium | reverse complement strand
GGGGCGACCGGCGTCGCCGCCGGCACCGTCCGGGCGGCCCGCGTCGTCGGGGCGACCCGCGAGGTCTGGCCGCCCATGGCCCCGCTGCTCGTGCTCGGCCCGGATGGCGGCCGCGAGGTCCTGCCCGCGCAGCCCCTCATCGAGCTTGCTCTTCACGAACGCGCCGAAGTTGTCGACGCGGCCATGCTCCTTCGCCGCCTCGTGCGCGTGCTTCATCGCCTTGCCGGCCTCGGAGGCCTTCAGCCCCTTCTCTCGGCTGGCCGTGAGCGCCTCACGGACCTCGTCGGCGGGCACGCCGTCCTCACGCAGCGCCTGCGCCTGCGTCGGAAGGTCGAGCGCCGCGAGAACGTCCGCCTGCTTGTCCGCGTCGGGCTCCTGCGCGCCGGCGAGACCCGGGCCGAGCATCAGGCCCAGCGCCAACCATCGTGTCCACATGCGATCCTCCCCGCCCCAACCAAGAGGCCGAGACATCTTCGCAGGGTCGGTCGACCGATGCAATTCGGCGACCGCGTCGGGCTGTCCGACCGCGCGCTGCCAGCCGGTGCGCACGTTCCGCCACCGGGCACGAGCGCCTCGGGTTACGCCTGCGTCCCATGTACACCGCCTTCATCACCGGCTGCGCGTCGGGCTTCGGCCATGCCCTCGCGGCGCGTCTCCTCTCGCTGGGCTGGCGTGTCGTCGCCACCGATCCCGAGATCGGCGGCCTCGAGCGCGCGCTCGCGCCAGACGCCGAGCTGCGCGCTCGGCTGCTCGTGCTCAAGATGGACCTGGCCGATCCCGCGGCGATCCGCGGCGCGGTCTACGAGGCGCTCGAGTGGTCGCCCGTCGATCTCCTCGTGAACAACGGCGGTTACGCGATCTTCGGCACTCAGGAGGAGGCCGATCTCGACGCCGTCGAGCGGATGTTCTCGGTCAACGTGTTCGGCGCGATGCACCTGACGCGCGCGCTGCTGCCGACGCTGCGCGCGCGGCGCGGCACGGTCGTCCAGATCAGCAGTGTCGCCGGGCGGATGGCGTTTCCGGAGTCGGGCTTCTACGCGGCGACCAAGCATGCGTTGGAGGCGCTCTCCGAAGCCTTGTTCCTCGAGACGTGCACGTTCGGGATGCGCGTGCGCGTGATCGAGCCCGGTTCGTTCGCGACCCGCTTCCTCGAGCACGCCCGCGAGCTCAGCGCACCCCACAGCGCCAGCTCGCCGTACGCGCACCTCCACGAGGCCTGGGACGCCGCGAAGCAGGGTGTCCTCGAGGCACCGCAGCCGCCAGCGCTGGTGGTCGACGCGATCGTGCGCAGCCTGGACGACGCCCGGCCCTTCCTCCGCGTCCCCGTCGGCGTGGACGGCGAGCGGATCCTCGCGCTGCGCCGCGAGCTCAGCCCCGACGGCTGGGTGAGCCTGCTCGCAGAGCGCAACGGCATGCACCAGCATGCCCAGCTGGGCGAAGAGCTCCTCTCGCCCGACGAGGTGCTCGCGCTCGCGCCCGACGAGGTGCCCGAGCGCCTCCACGCAACGCTCGCCGCGCACCGCGCCCTCCACCTGGATCACTGGGAGAAATCCGAGGAGGGCCGCGCGGCGCTGGTGATCCTCGCGGCGCGCGCGGCGCCTTCTGTCAGCGGCACCTCCACAGGCCACGTCTCGGCCGACGTGCTGGCGCTCGCGCGCCAGCTCGCGGATCCGGTCCGCCTCGCGGCCGCCGCCCAGGCTGCCGCCCAGGCGATCGCGAAGGCGACCGGCCTGGCCGTCCCTGGCGCGTCGTCCGAGACGCCGGAGGCAGGGGCCGCACAGCCCGCGGCCGAGGACGAGACCGCACCCGACGCGGACTGATCCTACTCGCCGCTCGGGCCAGGCCGAGGCGCGCGGCTCCAGGCGTCTCCCCCAGCGCGGGTGCTCGACGACAGGCGCGTCTCCCCCGCGAGCACGACGCGCGGCTCGCCGTCATCCGGATGCACCGAGGCCTCCAGGTACTGCTGGCGACCGACCAGCATCAGCGCCGCCCCCTTCTCGGCCACGTCCCCGCCGGCGGAGAGCGACGCGGCGGTCGGCGACCCGCCAGTAGGGGTTCGGTTGAGCTGAAGCTCGGTGCCGCCCGGGTCCGCGCGGAGCAGCGCGACCAGCGCCCGGTCGAGATCTGCGAGCATCAGCGAGGTGGACTCCCCGGACGCCTGGAGCTGCACCGTCTGGGCCCCCTCGGCCCGCGCCAGATGCAGCCCGGTCAGCCCCGGCGTGGTCGACAGCCGCGCCAGGGTCCGCTGGCCCGGATCCGTCAGGCGGAGCGTGGCGTGCTCGGTGTTCGCGTCGAGCCAGATACGACCCTTTCCCGCTGGATCGTGCAGCGAGAGCGATGCATCCCCGAGCCCCGACGTGCCCAGGCGCGCGCGCACCACCCCGTCCGCGTCCACGATCGCGACCTCGCGCGCCACGAGCCGATCGGCGACCGGCGCCTGCCGGTTCAGCGTCGTCCCGAACAGCCCCGCGAGCACGACGCCGCCCACCGCAGCACTCCAGCCGAGCACACGCAGCCGCGAACGCAGCCCTTCGATCTCCGCCCGCAGCGCCGCCACCTCGTCCATCTCACCCTCCGTCTGCCCGCCTTAGCGCACCGACGCGCGGCCGTCCGTTCAGCGCTGCGCCCACTGCCGGATCGCCTCGAGGAAGGGCCCGCCGTACATCGCCATCCGCTTGTCGCCCATGCCGTGCACCGCGAGCATCGTCTGCCGCGTGGTCGGCTGCAGCCGCGCCATGTCGTCGAGCGTGCGGTTCGTCGCGATCACGTAGACCGGGACGCCGCGCTGGGCCGCCTGCTGCTTGCGCACGTCTCGCAGCAGCGCGACGAGATCGCCGGGCAGCGTCGGCCCCGACGTGGTCGGCGGCGCCTGCCGCTGGCGCGCGAGCTTGCGCGCGTGCGGGAACACCATCGTGAACCCGGACTCCTGCTGCCGCATCACCCGACGGCCCTTCTCGGTGAGCGCGACCTCCTTGTAGGTGCGCGGCTTGCCGCCGAGATCGCGGGTGACGTAGCGCTCCTCGAGACAACCCGCGGCGACGAGCGCCTCGACCAGATCCGAGACCTCGCCGACCGTCCAGCCCGCACCCGGGCGATCGGGCTGCGGGCCGAGGATCCCGTGCGTGCTCAGGGCATTGAACCCGAACTGGACGATCTTCTGCTCGGTCGAGCCGGTGGCCGTCTTCGCGAGCAGATCGACCGACCAGCCCGTGGTGCCCGCGTGCTGGTCCATCCGTGCCAGGCAGGCGAGCAGCTTGCGGACCGCGCCTTCTTCGTCGGCCGACAGCACGCGCGGCGTGTCCGCGCGCGCACCTGCACGACACCCATCACAGGTGCCACACCGCTCGAACGGCGCCGTCTCGCCGAAGTACTCGACCACGTAGCGCCGCCGGCACGCTGCGCCGGTATACCCCTCCATGCGGTCGAGCTTCTGGTACTCGCGACCGCGACGCTCCTTGAGCAGCCGATCGTCGAGCTGCAGCGGCTCGCCGGGCTTGAGGATCTCGACGCCGCCGACGCGCTCGGCCGGCCGATAGGTGAGGAAGCCACGATCTTCGAGCCCGCGCAGCGCGGCGTGCAGCTGCTCGCGGTCGCAGCCGAGGTCGGCGCACCACGCGTCGTGGAAGAAGGACAGCGACTCGCCGGGCGAGACCTGACGCTCCAGCAGCAGCGCCCACACCTGCCCGCGCAGGCCCTTCGGATCCTCCTGCGGCGGACGCGCGGCGACGCTTAGCCAGGCCGACCGGTCGGACGGCGCGATGCGGTTGACCATGCCCTCGCGGCGCAGGATGTTGAGGCACGAGGACGCCGCGCGATCGCCCGCCTCTTCGGGCAGTGCGGCGGCCATCTCCTCGACCGAGGCGTAGATCGGGTTCTCGCCCCGCGTACCGAGCCAATCCCACAGCCGGTGCACCCACTCGGCGGGCGGGTGAGCCGTGTCGATGAAGAACTCGTGGATGCGGCGATCGGACCGCTGAAAGAGCAGGATTGCACGGCTCATGCGCCCGTCGCGTCCCGCGCGTCCGATCTCCTGGTAGTAGGCCTCGACCGTGCCGGGCATGTCGTAGTGGAGGATCGCCCGGATGTCCCGCTTGTCGATGCCCATGCCGAACGCGTTGGTCGCGACGACGACCGGCACCCGGCCGCCCATGAAGTCCTCCTGCACCCGGCTGCGGTCGTCGGGGCTGAGGCCGGCGTGGTACATCCCCGCGCGCACGCCCGCCTCGCGCAGCGCCTTGGTGGCCCGCTCGACGTTCTTGCGGGTCGCGCAGTACACCAGCGCCGGCCCAGCGCCGACCAGATCGGCGAGGAGTGCGTCCTTGTGGGTCTTGCCGTCGACCTGCAGCACCTCGAGGATCAGGTTCTCGCGGTCGAAGCCCCGGATGAACGTGCGACCGCCGAGGCCCAGCGTCTTGCGGATGTCGGCCTGCACCTCGGGCGTGGCGGTCGCGGTGAGCGCCACCGTCGGCAGTCGGCCGAGCGCCTCGCGGACCCGGCCGAGCCGCAAGTAGTCGGGCCGGAAGTCGTGGCCCCACTGGCTCAGACAGTGCGCCTCGTCGATGGCGAGCAGGCGAACGTCGACGCCGCGGAGGAACTCGATGAACGCAGGCGAGAACCGCTCCGGCGCGACGTAGAGGAGCTCGACCTCGCCGCGCGCCACCGCCTCGCGTCGCTCGCGGTACTCCACCGCCGAGAGCGATGAGTTCAGGAACGTGGCGCGGACGCCGTGTTCGACCAGCCCATCGACCTGGTCCTTCATCAGCGCGATCAGCGGGCTGACCACCAGGGTCGTGCCGCCGCGCGCCAGCGCAGGGATCTGGTAGCACACGGACTTGCCCGCGCCGGTCGGCATGACCACGAGCGCGTCCTGGCCCGCGGCGACGTGCTCGACGATCTCGCGCTGCCCCGGACGGAAGTCGGGGAAACCGAATCTCTCCTGGAGCAGCGCGCGGACGTCCATCGCCGCCGACTATGGTCGGCACGAGAGCGCGGCCACCCGCCACGGGACCACGCGCCTCCCGCTTCCGTTGCTGGAGGCGCCCGTCGGAGGATCCGCTGCACGTTCGAGGACTGGTCGTACTCTCGATGCTGCTGGCCGGCAGCGCGCGCGCCGGTGAGGTGCGCATCGTCGGTGGCGAGCCCTCGGAGCCGGGCGCGTGGCCCGATGTCGTCGCGCTGTTCGCCGGCGACACCTTCCTGTGCACCGGCACCCTGATCGCTCCGCGCTGGGTGCTCACCGCGGGGCACTGCGACTGGGGACTGACGCGCGCGGTGCTCGGCAGCACCGATCTCGACACGCCCACGGAGACGATCGGGATCACCGCGGTCACCGCCCATCCCGACTACTGGGACACGTTCGATCTGGCCCTGGTCAAGCTCGAGCAGGCGGCGACCGTGACGCCACGCGGCGTGGCGCTGGGCTGCGTGCTGGACGGCTGGCTCGTCGACGGTGCGCGCGCCGACATCGTCGGCTTCGGCGCCACCGACGCGTGGGCCACGGACGGCAACACACTCCTGCACGAGGCGCGCGTGCGCGTCGAAGACGCCGACTGCACCACGATCGCCGCGGGCTGTCGGCCCGCGATCAGCCCGGGCGGGGAGCTGATCGCGGGTGGGGGCGGCGTGGACTCCTGCAGCGGCGACAGCGGCGGACCGATCTACCTGGACACCCTCGACGGCGCGTTCCTCGTCGGCGTGACCTCCCGCAGCACCGACGGCGCCACGGTGACGTGTGGGGAGGGTGGCATCTACACGCGCCCGGACGGCGCGCGGGCGTGGATCGAGGACGTGCTGGGCGAGGCCCTGACCGAGCCAGCGTGCACCCCGCTCGCGAACCACCGCCCCTCGCCGCGCGCCGCTCCGCTCCGCGTAGCGCAGGGCGAGACCGCCTTGATGCACCTCGATCCCGGCGACCCGGACACAAACCAGAGCTGGACGTGGACCCTGCTCACGCCGCCGTCCGCCGGGATGCTCACCCTGACACCGGACGGCCACGCCGCCTACACCGCCGGATGGGACGCGCACGGTGAGGACCACTTCGTCGTCGAGGTCGTCGATGACGGCGAGCCCGCGCTCAGCGCCGTCCTGCGCGTCGACGTCGAGGTGCTCCAGGTCTTGGTGCAGCGCGGACGCACTGGCTGCGACACCGGAGGCGGCTCCGGCGGCGCCGTCGTCGTGGGCCTGATCGCGCTGGCATGGCGCCGCGCTCAGCGGAAGAACGGCTCGTCCTCGACGTCACACTCGAGCCCAGCCTCCTCGTCCTCGTCGCGCTGATCGGCCAGGTCGATCGCGCACTGGTCCTGCAGCTCCGGGTCGGCCTCGCCATACACCCGGTGCAGCTCGTCGCAGTCGAAGTCCGGCTCGTCGGCGTGACACGCGCACATGTAGTCGACGTAGCGCCCACACGGTTCTGGGGTGCACGCGACGCCGACCGTCAGCAGCGCGAGCGCGAGTCCGGCAAGTCTGAGCATTCATTCCTCCGCAGGTCCGCTGTGACGACGCGAGCACCCGTTCTCTTCATGCCACGGCGCGACGTGATACGCAGCCGGCGACTTCGGGAGCCGCCATGAGCCAGGACGTCGCGATGGAGGTGCGGGGCCTCACCCGATCCTACGGACGACGCAACGCGGTCGACGCGCTCGACCTGTCGGTGCGGGTCGGCGACGTCTACGGGTTCCTCGGCCCCAACGGCGCGGGCCAGACCACCGCGATGCGGTGCGCGCTCGGCCTGATCCGCCGCGACGCCGGCGAGATCGCGTTCTTCGGCGAGCGCGACGTCGTGCGCGGGCGTCGCCACGTCGGGGCGATCGTCGAGACGCCCGCGTTCCACGACTGGCTGTCGGGTCGGCGGAACCTCGAGCTCTCGTGCGCCTACGCGGGCCTGTCTGGTGCCGCGGTCGGGCGCGCCGTCGACCGCGTGCTCGACCGCGTCGGGCTGGCAGAGCGCGCGTCGGATCGCGCCGGCACCTACTCGCTCGGCATGAAGCAGCGCCTCGCGATCGCCCGCGCGCTGCTCACCGAGCCCCGCCTGCTGATGCTCGACGAGCCCACCAACGGCCTCGATCCACGCGGCATGCACGAGATCCGCGAGTTCATCCGGAGCCTCGCGCTGCACGACGGCATCACGGTGTTCATCAGCAGCCACCTGCTCGCCGAGGTGCAGCAGATCTGCAACCGCGTGGGCATCATCCAGGACGGGAAGCTGCGCGCCGAGGGCTACGTCGCCGAGCTGATCAGCGGCTCGACCGTGGCCCCCGTCATCGAGGTCGGCTCGAGCGATCCAGACGCGCTGCATGCAGCCATCGCGAGCATCGAGGGAGCCGAGGTGCTCGGCCCTGGCGAGCGCGGGCGCCTGCGCGTGCGCCCGGGCACGCTCGACGCCGCCGCGCTCAACCGTCACCTGGTCCAGGCCGGCGTCCCGGTCGACACCCTCGTCCCGCTCCAGCGCAGCCTCGAGGACGTGTTCCTCGAGCTGACCCGATGAGGATCCGCGCATGACCCCCCAGCACTTCCTGCTCATCTGCGTCGCCGAGACGAGCAAGCTGTTCAGCCGGTTCAGCGCCCGCGCGGGCCTCGTGATCGCGGCGCTGCTCGGCATGGCGGGCCCGCTGTTCCTGTTCATGGCGAGCGCTGCCGGCATCGAGGTCAACGGGCAAGACGTGTCCCAAGGCCTCGTGCTGAACGGTCCGGTCGGCCTGCAGTGGGCGCTCGAGGTGCGCAACAACTCGCAGATCCTCCGCGCGCTGATCCTGATGCTGACCGCGCTCTCGGTGGCCGGCGAGTACAACGCTCGCACGATCCGCGAGGACCTCGTGCGCCCCATCCCTCGCTGGACGCTGCCGCTCGCGAAGTGGTTCGCGATGGTCGTATGGATCATCGCGAGCCTGCTCGTCGCGTGGGTGTACGGCGGCGTGACCTCGACGATCGCCTACGGCCCCTCGGGCGCGTGGAGCGCACCGTTCCTGGGCTACGCCGCGACGGTCCTCGCCGACGCCGGGTTCGCCGCGCTCGCGCTGATGATCGCGGTGTGGTCGCGCTCCGTGGCCGGCACCATCGCGGGTGTGTTCGTCTACCTGATCCTCGACACCGTCGCCGGCTGGGCGCTCAAGCTCCTCGGCTGGGCCTCGGGCCTCATCGAGCTCCCCGACACCCTGCTCTTCGTGGTGTCCATGCAGCCGTGGCTGCCATCGTCCGCGTTCTCCGTGTGGATCGGGTACGCCGAGCGCGCCGACTGGGACTGGCGCAGCTTCACCTCGCTGGCGATCCTCACCGCGCTGTGCCTGGTCGGCGCCGAGCGCTTCTTCCACCGCGTCGACGTGCCCTGACGGTCAGCGCACCGCGAGCCACAGCACGCCGACGAAGAACAGCGCGCTGGCCGGCATGGACAGCCCGAGCGCCTGCCACGCCGCCCGCGGGCGCTCGCGACGCCACCACGCCCACAGCACCCAGCCGGGCAGCGGCGTGAGCGCGAGCCCCATCAGCAACAGCCACGCCCTGGCGGGCCCAGACAGGCCCGGATCGCTCGAGAAGTGCGTTCCCAGCGCTCGCCTCGCGCGCTCGATCATCTTGTCGGAGGGGCGCAGCGCCTCGCCGCGGCGGACCCGATCCGCCGCCGCATCGCGCTGAGGCTGGGTGAGATGCTCGTCGGAGAGCAGCCAAGCGACGAGCAGGCCCTCGCCCTCGGGGCGATGACCGCAGTGCGGGCAGATCTGCCGGAAGTCCGCTCGTAGCCCCCCGCAGCGAACGCAGACCGCCCCCCCGCTCACGGCGCGCCTCCGCCGAGGAGGATCACCTGCTCGAGCGTCGCGTCGTCACCCTCGGTGGCTGCCTTCAACCAGGCCCGTGCGGCCGATGGATCGGCCTGGAGCAACCCCGGGGACTCGACCACCAGCACGTCGGGCGCGCGGACGTGCACCGCCTCGACCAGGCGGATGGCCTCGTCCGCGCCGATGCCGAGCTGCCGCGGGGGGGCGAGCGCGTCGCCGAAGCGCGCCACGGCGCGGCCGCCGCTCCGGACCCAGCCGAGCTCACCGAGCGCTAACGGCGCGGCGGCGAGCGCGCCCACCGCGCGCCGGTAGCGCGCGCGCGACGCCGGCTCGTGGGCGAGCGACGCCTCGTACAGTCGCTCGGTGACCGCCTCGACCGGCTCCCGCGGGTCCACCCGCCACACCCGCGCCGCGAGATCGCGGAGCAAGGCGGCGAGCCACGGCGGGCGCTCGGTGCCCGACCCTGGGAACGCGACCCCGCCGATGGACACCTCGTGATGCGCGATCGCCACCACCGCGAGGTCCAGCGACCACATCCACCCGACCTTCACGGTCAGATCGGGATCCCCGCCGAGCGCGGTGACGAGCCTCGGCTCGCGCACCGCGAGATCGCGCAGCCGCCCGAAGAAAGGTGGATCGGGGACGAAGGTCGCGCGCACCGTCACCTGACGCTGACGCTCCAGATCCGCGAAGCAGGTGGATGCCGCCGCGTCGGCGAGGCGGACCTGGAACGGAACGCGATCCTCCTCGAGCAGGTCGGGATCGTCGCCGGGATGCAGCAGCCCGAGCGCTGTCAGCGCGTCGCGTGTGCGCCCGGCGTCCAGCGATCCCGCGAGCAGCGTGAAGGCGTCGGCCAGCGCGACGCCTTCGGCGCCGGCGGGCAGCGTCACCACCCGGCCCCACCCCTGGGCCGCGAACCGCGGCGCGCCGCGCAGACCCTCCACCTCGATCGCGCTGACGTACACCCACCCTCCGATCTCGCTCGGACCCACCTATCCCGACCGATCGGGCTATGCTGCCGCCCCGATGATCGCCGCCCTGCTCGCCGCCGCGTCCCTCGCCGCCACGCCCGTGTTCGGGCTGGAGTGGACGCCCCTGTCCCGCGGCGACCTCGTGTGGGTCGCCGACGGGCGCACGACCGGGCTCGGCGTCGGGGAGTTCGACGGCACCGTGCGCCCCGCGCTGTCCGCGTTCGGCGGCGCGTGGGTTTCCCGGCGCGTCGGCCTGGTCGGCAGCCTCGGCGTCGCGCGCCTCACCAGCACGGCGACGACCGCCGAGACGTGGCGCGCTCGACACTGGGGCGTCGTGCGACCCGCTGTGGATGTGCGCTTCGCGCTGATCCCGCGCGACGATCCGCGCCCGAGCCCGTGGGTGTTCCTCGGCGCGTATGGCGACATCCCGAGCGCGCGCGACACCTCGAACGGGTACTCCGACGAGGAGGAGGAGGAGGCCGACCAGACCGCGTACGCCGAGCGCGCGCGCCTGGGAGGCTTCGGCGGGCGCGCGGGTGTGGGCGTCGACGTGCGCCTCCACCCCTACCTCTCGCTCGGCGCACTGTGGGCCGTGCAGGTGCATCGGGGCACGCTGATCACGTCGGAGACCCACACCGTGACGGCATGGGTGGGTGGCCACGCTTCCTTGCTGCTCACCTTCGACTGGCCCCGGACGCCCAGCGAAGGACCCTGACCGCCGGGGCGCAACGAACCGTTGCGCCGCACAACGCCCGCTGCCTTTTGACCCGCCGCGGGGGTTGGGATAGTCCGCGCAGCCCCGACCGGGGCCCCAAGGGACAGTGTGATGATAATCATTCCCGATCCGCTGACGGCGCTGGTGCTGACCATTCCGTTCCTGGTCACCTACGCTGCGCTGCACTTCATCCTGTTCAAGCCGCTCTACGCCTTCATGGAAGAGCGCGAGCAGGTCATCCACGCCGCGGCGCACGAGACCGCCGAGCTCGATGGCCAGATCGCCCAGCGGATGGCGACGCTCCAGCAGAAGCTGGACCTCGGCCGCGAAGAGGCGACCACGGTGCGCACCGAGGCACGGCAGAAGGCGCACGCGGCCGAGGCCGAGACGCTCGCCGCCGCCCGCCAGGACGCCGAGCGGCGTGTCACCGAGGCGATGCGCACCATCGACGCCCAGCGCGCCCAGGCCTCCGCGGTCCTGCGCGAGACCTCCACGCAGCTCTCCCAGGAGATCGCGACCACCGTGCTCGGGCGCGAGGTGCAGGCATGACCCGCCTCGTCTCGATGCTCCTCCTCGTCCTGCCCCATGCGGCGCTCGCCGCGGGCGACGCCGATCACGGCGGCCATGCGGCCCCCGGCCCGGACTGGGCCGCCATCGGCTGGCACGCGTTCAACCTCGTGCTGTTCATCGGCCTGATCGTGTGGGTCGCCCGCCGCCCGCTCGGCGACGAGCTTCGCCGCCGCGACGTCGACATCCGCAAGTCGCTCACCGACGCGGCGCGCGCCCGAGACGAGGCGCGCCAGCGCCACGAAGAGCTCGGCGCACGCATCACCCGCTTCGAGGACGAGCTGCAGACGATGCTCGACGACGCCCGCGAGGAGGCCGCGAAGGAAGAGGCGAAGCTCATCGAGCACACCCGCCACGAGGCAGCCCGCATCGCGCAGACGACCGAGCGCAACATCCGCGACGAGGTGATGCGCGCCCAGGTCGCGCTGCGCAAGGAGGCGGTCGAGCTCTCGGTCGACCTCGCCCGGTCCACGCTGCAGCAGCGCGTCCAGGGCGACGATCAGCGTCGCATCGCCCGCCAGTTCCTCGACGCGATCACCCAGGACGAGGTGAACGGAAATGGCTGAACGCACCATCGCACGCCGCTACGCGCGCGCCTTCGTGGAGATCGCCCAGGAGTCCGGCGCGGTCGAGGCGCTCGGCGCCGATCTCGACAAGGTCCTGGCCGTCGCGCTCGCCCACGAGGGCCGCCTGCTCGCCGTCCTCTCGAACCCGGTGTTCACCATCGACGAGCGCCGCGCCGTGCTGCAGGGCATCGTCCCGCGCCTCGGCGTCGGGCAGATGACCAGCAACCTGCTGTTCGTGCTGCTCGAGAAGGGCCGCTTCGGCCTGCTGCCCGAGGTCGCCGCGATGTACCACGGCTACGCCGACGAGCACGCCGGCCGCGTCCGCGTCACCGTCGAGACCGCCGAGCCGCTCACCGCCCAGCTCGAGAGCGAGGTCATCGCCTCGCTCGAGCGCCTCACCGGCAAGCAGGTGATCGTCGAGACCCAGGTCGACCCCACGCTGATCGCCGGCATCGTCGCCCGCGTGGGCAGCCGCGTCTACGACGCTTCGCTCCGCACCCGCCTCGAGAACATCCAGCAGCGCCTGCTGAGCACCCGCATCCCCGCCCAGGCCTGAGCCTTAGGAGCCTCCCATGGACATCCGCGCTGACGAGATCAGCCAGATCCTCAAGCAGCAGATCAAGGACTACGAGTCCCGGGTCACCGTATCCGAGACCGGCACCATCCTGTCGGTCGGTGACGGCATCGCCCGCATCTACGGCCTCGAGAACGCCCTCGCCGGCGAGCTCCTCGAGTTTCCGGGCGGTCTGATGGGCATGGTGCTCAACCTCGAGGAGGACAACGTCGGCGCCGCGATCTTCGGCTCCGACATGAACATCCACGAGGGCGACGAGGTCAAGCGCACGGGTCGCATCGTCGAGATCGGCGTCGGACCGGCGGTCATGGGTCGCGTCGTCGACGCGCTCGGCCTGCCGATCGACGGCCTCGGCCCGATCGAGGCGACCGAGCGCCGCATCGTCGAGCTGAAGGCGCCCGGCATCGTCGCGCGCAAGTCGGTCCACGAGCCGCTCCAGACCGGTCTGAAGGCCGTCGACTCGATGACCCCGGTCGGCCGCGGGCAGCGCGAG
>CAYQSE010000173.1:0-12666 GCA_964419905.1 uncultured Enterobacteriaceae bacterium | reverse complement strand
GTCATGGGCACCGCTCGCTTCGCGAGCTGGGAGGAGCCTGCGGGCGTGCGCGCTTCGCGCGCTACGCCCGATAGGCTCCTACCGCGGGGGGATCACCAGGATGAACGGGGCGCCCCCCGGCAGCTTGCGGAAGCTGTCGCCGATGACGACGTGGTCGCTCACCTTGCGGACCAGGTCGTACATCCACGCATAGGTGAGCATCGGGCCGAGCGGCCGGTAGTTCGTGCGCAGCTTCGGGAACGAGGGGTGGGTGACGCGGGGCAGCACCCGGTAGTCGACCACGACCTCGCCCGGGGCGCCGTCGGTAGCATCCGTCGCGTCGTACGCGACGTAGTGGCCGTCGCCGACCGCCCAGCGCTGGATGCCGGCCGACCGGTTGTAGCCGACATACCCACCGTCGACGCGCGCGAAGACCTTCGCGAAGCGGTTGAACGCCGGCAGGCCGTTCTTGCCCTCGCACACCACCGGATCGTCGCCGTCGCCCACGATGTCTGCGAGCGTCAGCGCGCGGCCGGCGCAGCGGTGGAACAGCGCCGTCATCTGCTTGCCGTTGAGGCCCGCGATCCACGCCAGCCGCTGCGCGTGGGTCGCAGCGTTCAGGCTCGCCGCGAGATCGTCGATCGAATCGACGGCGTCGGGGGCCGGCAGCGTGATCGCCTGGCGGGGGGCGGTGGCTTCAGACATGGGCTTCCTCCGGGGGTGCGCCCTCCTGACCCGACCTCATCCGCTTGTCAACGGGCTCGTCACGCCGATGCACGCAGGCCGCCCACGTGCTATCGGACCGGGTTGGAGATTGCATTGACGCTGGACACCTTGTTCGAGCACGCGCGGCGCGCCGCCGGTCCGCGCGCCTGGGGCGCCGCGGTGGAGCTGGCGCGGGACGGCGCGGTCCAGGGCGTGAGCCTGGGGGATGACGAAGTCCACCTGCGGGTGAAGGCGCGGGGGCGCGCGCTGCCCTACGAGGTCTACCTCTGGCCCGACGACAAGGACTGGGGCTGTGACTGCGAGCTACCCGGCGGCGCCTGCGTACACGTCTGCGCCGCGCTGATCTCGCTGCAGCAGGGTGCCGTGCACGGCAAGGCGCTGCCCGAGCCCGACAAGACGTTCAAGGTGGCCCTGCACTACGCATTCACCACCGACGACAACAACAACCTGCGCCTCGAGCGCCAGATCCGTTGGCCCGACGGCCGCGTCACGCCGTTGAAGCGCACGCTCGCCGACTCCGACGTGATCGCGACCCGCCAGGACACCCAGGCGGAGGCGCTGCTCGCGGTGCTCCCGAGCGGCTCGCTGTCGGGTGACGTGTTGCCGCGGCTGCTCACCTTCCTCGACGGGGTGCCGCACGCGACGCTGGACGGCAAGCCGGTGAAGCTCTCGGCCGATCCGCTGTTGTTCCGGGTGCGGGTCACCGACGACGGGGAGGGGTTCAAGGTCGGCCTGTACCGCCCGCGCGGCGTCGACACCTGGTTCCGCGGCGCCGCGCTCATCGACGGCGTGCTCCGGCCCACCTCCTACGGCGAGCTCACCGCGGATCAGCGCAAGGTGCTGAACCGCGGCGTTCCGTTCACCGCCGAAGAGGTCAGCAAGCTGGTCGGCGACATGATCCCGCGCCTCGCCGAGCGCATCCCGGTCGACATCGAGACGGAGCGCCTGCCGAAGGCCGAGCAGGTCGTGCCCCGGGTCGAGATCGTGCTCGACGAGTCGGTGGGCGGCCTCGAGGTCCTCGCGCGCCTGGTCTATGGCGATCCGCCGGTGGCGCTGATCGAGCACGGCAAGCTCAAGCCGCTCGGCGACGTCGTGCCGGGGCGTGACCTGGCCGCGGAGCGGGCCGTCACCCGCGAGTTCGAGCGCACGATGCAGATCCCGGTCGGCATGCGTCGGGTGCTTCCGCCGGCCCAGGCGGCCGAGTTCCTCGCCGAGTCGCTGCCGCTGCACGACGGCGTGGTGCGCGGTGCGATCAAGCCGGATCGGTTCCGGGTGGTCGACGTGCCGATCACGGCGCGGGTCTCGGTGGCGCCCGTCGACGGGCAGCGGTTCAAGCTCGACGTGCTGTTCGACTCCGAGCACGGGCACGCCTCGCCCGAGGCGGTGATGCGCGCGTGGCGCACCGGTCGCTCGCTCGTGCCCCTGCTCGAGGGCGGCTATGCGCCGCTGCCGCTCGACTGGCTCGAGCAGCACGGCGCGGTGCTCCGCGAGATCCTCGAGGCGCGCGAGGGGGACGGCACCGTCGATCGACACGCCACCGCGGCGCTCGTCGAGCTGCTCGAGGAGGTCGACGCCGAGGTGCCGCCCGATCTGCGGCGGCTCGAGCAGTTCCTCCGCGGCGAGGACGTCCTGCCCCACTTGCCGATCACCGACGATTTCATCGGCGAGCTGCGCCCGTACCAGGCCGCGGGCGTCGAGTGGCTCGGGTTCCTGCGGCAGGTTGGTCTCCAGGGCATCCTGGCCGACGACATGGGGCTCGGGAAGACGGTGCAGGCGCTCGTCGCGATGCTCCAGACCGACGGCCCGCACCTCGTGGTCGCGCCCACCTCGGTGCTGCGCAACTGGGAGCGCGAGGCGGCGCGGTTCGCGCCACGCCTCAAGGTCAACCTCTACCACGGGCCCCAGCGTGTCCACGATCCCGACGCCGACGTGGTGCTGACCAGCTACGCGCTGCTCCGCATGGACGTCGAGAAGCTGCGCGAGACCGAGTGGGGCTACGCGGTGCTCGACGAGGCGCAGGCGATCAAGAACCCGCGCAGCCAGACCGCGCGGGCCGCGGGCCGGATCCGCGCGCGGCACCGCCTCGCGATGACCGGCACCCCGGTCGAGAACAGCCTGGAAGAGCTGTGGAGCCTGTTCCGCTACCTGATGCCGGGCTTCCTCGGCTCGCACGAGGCGTTCCGCGAGCGGTTCGTCGTGCCGATCGAGGCGGGTGATCCGAAGGGCACCGAGGCGCTGCGTTCGCGCATCCGGCCCTACGTGCTGCGCCGCCTCAAGCGTCAGGTCGCCACCGAGCTGCCGCCGCTCACCGACATGGTGATCCGCTGCGAGATGGGCGATGCGCAGCGCCGGGTCTACGAGGCGGTGCGCGTGGCCGCGTGGAAGGACGTCCAGTCCCTGCTGTCCGAGGGCGGTGGACGCGTCGGCACGCTGCAGATCCTCGAGGCGCTGCTGCGGATGCGGCAGGCCTGCTGCGATCCCGCGCTGCTGCCGGGCGATCACTCCGAGGCGGGTGCGTGCAAGCTCGACGAGCTCGAGGATCTGCTGGTGGAGCTGGTCTGCGACGACCACAAGGCGCTGATCTTCTCCCAGTGGACCTCGCTTCTCGATCGGGTCGAGGTGCGGCTGAAGAAGTTGGGGATCCGCTGGGTGCGCCTCGATGGCTCGACCCGCGATCGGCAGACGGTGATCGACGCGTTCCAGTCGCCCGAGGGGCCGCCCGTGTTCCTGCTCTCGCTCAAGGCGGGCGGCACCGGTCTCAACCTCACCGCGGCCGACTACGTCGTGCACCTCGACCCGTGGTGGAACCCGGCGGTGCAGCAGCAGGCCACCGATCGCGCGCACCGCATCGGGCAGGACAAGCCGGTGGTCAGCGTGCGGCTGATCGCGGAGGGCACGCTCGAGGAGCGCATCCTCGAGCTGCAGGACGCGAAACGTGCGCTGGCGGATGCTGCGCTCGGCACCGAGGGGGGCTTCTTGCGCACGCTGTCTTCCGACGAGCTTCGCAGCCTGTTCGAGGCCGCTTGACGAAGAGTTTTTTGCGCGTCCGCCCTCGGGGGGGCGCTGTCTCCGCGTCGGATGGGGTAGGATGCCACGGGACGTACCTGGAACCGATCCTCTCTGCGGGGGTCGAATCAGGGAGCCAGGAGAGGCACCATGGCTGAACGTGAGGAAGGCGCCAGCGGAGCACGCGCGCTGATTTTCCTGCTGTTTTCGCTGCTGCTCGGCGCCGGCGCGCTGGTGTTCGTGTACACGCTCATCCAGAACTACCAGGAGGGCATCGAGGCGGCACAGCGGCCCGTCGACACGGTGATGGCCATCGTCGCGGCGCGCGACCTCTACCAGGGGATCACGATCACGGAGGAGGATCTGTTCGCGGTCGAGATCCCGCCCGAGTACCTCAACCCCGACGTGTACCAGTCGCCCGAGCACGTCGTCGGGCGAATCCCGCGCGAGCGCATCTTGGCCAACGAGTTCATCCGCGAGGAGCGGCTCGCCGACGCCGACGAGGGCATCGGCCTCAACGCGATCATCCCCCGCGGGATGCGCGCGATCTCGATCAACGTCGATGGCGGCTCGGCCGTCTCCGGGTTCCTGAACCCGAGCAACTACGTGGACGTGCTGGTCACCCTCGAGCCCGAGGGCGGCGGCGGCGGCACGCAGACCCTGACCAAGACCCTGCTGCAGGCGGTCTACGTCCTCGCGGTGAACAACCGCATGGGCACGAACGCGCGCCCCGAGGACGAGGCCGGGCGGCCGCAGCGGCGCGTGCGCCCGTCGGTCACGCTCGCGGTCACGCCCGAGCAGGCCGAGGAGGTCGCGCACGCCGAGAAGAAGGGCACGATCACCCTGGCGCTCCGCAACGACCTCGATGTGACGTTCGAGGCGGTCGACAACACCTCCGCGCGTGACGTGCTCGGTGAGGCGGCGCCGGCCCCCCGCGCTGCGCCGCGCCCCAGGGCGGAGCCTGCGCCTGCGCCCACCGGCAGCACGCTGCAGATCATCCGCGGCAGCAAGAGCTCCGAAGAGAAGTTCGAGGACTGACGCGGCCTCAGCGCGTATGACGTCGGGCGGCCACGAGCGCGAGCGCGGTGGCCGCCGCGCTGCTCAGCGTGAGCCCGCGGAACAGCGTGGCGGGCGTGACGTGCTCCAGCGCGAACGCGGCGAGCGCCATCGACACGAGGTAGCCGACGCCGAAGGTGCTCGCGGGCATCAGCGCCTGGGTGCTGCTCTCCAGGCCCTTGGGCGCGGCCTCCGCGTACAGCGTGACGCCGGCCACCCAATAGGCCCCGAACGACAGCCCGTGCAGGAGCTGCAGCGCGACCTGCGCGGTCGCCGAGTCCAGTGAGCCGATCAGCCACCAGCGCGGGATGCCACTCGCGACCCCGAGCACGAGCAACGCCTGCGGCGAGATGTCGCCCAACAGGCGCCGCGACAGCGCCATCACCGCGACCTCGGCGCCGACGCCGACCGCGACGGCCTGGCCCACGACGCGCGGGCTGAGGCCGAGGTGCTCGATGTGCAGCGAGAACAGGCTGTCGTAGGTGGTGATGCCGACGCCGTGCAGCACGCCGGCGAGCAGCAGCGGGACCAGGGCCGGCTGCGCCCGCAGCGCGGCGAGCGCGGCCCCCAGTGGCGGCCTGGGCACCCGCGGGAGTCCGGGCAGCGCGGCGGCGGCGAGCACGGTGGCGAGCATGAAGCCCCACGCGACCCACATCGGCCCGCGCGGCCACACCTCGCGCAGCCAGCCGTTGCCGAACACCGCGACGAGGAACGCCACCGAGCCCCACAGGCGCACCGCGCCGTAGCCCGCGCGCCCGTCTGGCAGCGCGCGGATGACGATCGCGTCGGCGATCGCGTACATCGGGGAGCGCGCGAGCGCGTAGACCAGCAGGCCCACGGCCATCCAGCCGCCGGTGCGCGCGGTCGCGAGCAGGCCCCCCGCGACCGCCGCGAGCGAGGTCGACACGAGGAGGATGGCGCGCGGTGAGCCGGTCCGATCCGCGATCAGCGACCACAGGGGGCCGCCGATCACCGTGCCCAGTGGCAGCGCCATCATCGTCAGCGCGACGCGCCGATCGTCCAGCCCGACATCGGACAAGATCACCGCGAGGTACGGGATCATGCACAGCGTGCCTATCGCCGCGACATACCACGCGATCAGCCTCGCTCGCAGCGCGCGCACGGCATCCCTCCAGCCTGCGCGGCAGCCTCACACGGCCGACCCGGTGCGGCCACGCGGGGGGTGTCGCGCGACGCTGGACCCCGTCGATTCATGATACCCACCGGCCATGTCGTGGCCGCGTCGGCTCGGGCTCACGTTGCTGCTCCTCGGTTCGGGGTGCGGCCCGGCGCGGCTGTGGGCCCAGCTTCAGCCCAGCGTGGCGGAGCACGCGCCGCCTGCGGACGCCGAGGTGCGCGCGCTGGTGCTGCGCGCCGCCGTGGCCGAGTCGCGGGCGGCGTGGGCGGACGCGGACCAGCTCTGGGGCTGGGTGGTCAAGCTGGACGCGGCGAACCCCTATGCCTGGGCCGGGCGTGGCGCGTTCCTGGAGCGTGCGGGCCGGGACGACGAGGCTCGCCTTGCCTACGCGCACGCGCTCGGGCGCGACGCCGACCACCCGGCGGCCCATCTCGGCCTGGGGCGGATCGCCGCTGCGGCGGCCGACGATGCGGTGGCGGTCACGCACCTCGAGGTCGCCGCGCGCGCCGGCAGCCCCGACGCGCTCGCGCTGCTCGGTCGCCTGCACCTCCGTCATGGCGAGGACGCCCGCGCCGAGGCGGTCTATGAAGCCTGGCACGCGCTCCCGGTCACGGTGCGCGGCGAGTGGAGCGACCGGGGACGGCTCGCGCTCGCGGTGGGACGCGCCAGCGACGCGGTGGACGACCTGGTCGGGGCGCTGAACAGCGCCGAGGGCGGGCCGGAGACCGCGGAGATCCTCGCGGTCGTGGCGCGGAGCGCCTGTCGCGTCGGCACCGCGTGGCGGTGGGCGGTGGAGTCCCGCGTTGCAGAGCGCGATGGCGCGGGCTGGCGCGAGGTGGCGGTGCTGCTCGGCCGCGCGGCGCGCGATCCCGATCTGGTCGAGGCCGCGCTGGGGCCAGGCGAGGGACTCGCGCCCGACCTGCTCGCCGACCGCGTGGAGCTGCTCGTGGCCGCGGGTCGGGTCGACGCGGCGCTCGCGCTGCTCGACGCGGCGGCGGCGGCCGCGCCGGACGAACCTACGGTCGCGCTGCGCCGCGCGACCGTGCTGGCCGGCCAGGGGCGCACCGACGAGGCCCTCGCGGCGCTCGATCCGATCCCGCTCGACAGCCGATTCGGTGTCTACGCCGCGGGTCAGCGTGGCGAGATCCACCTGCAGCGCGGCGCGCCCGAGGCGGCGCTGGCTGCGATCGCACCGCTGGTGCCGCCACCCTGGGCGGCGGCCAAGCTCAGGGCCCGCGCGCTCGCGGCCCTGGGGCGTGACGCCGAGGCGGAGCGCACCTTGTTCACCGAGGGAGACGCCGAGGCCGCGGAGCGGTGGCGGCAGGTGGGCCTGCTGCGCAGTGGGCGGGGCGACGTCGCCGGGGCGCTCGCGGCGCTCGAGCGCGCTGGTGACGATCCGCGCGCGCTCGGGGACCAGGCGCGCCTGCTCGCGGCGGCCGGGGATCGCGCTGGCGCGGCGGCGGCGTGGACCCGCCTCGCGGCGCGCGATCCGTCGGACGCGGCGACGTGGCGGGGTCTCGCGGGCGTCGTCGACGATCCGCTCCCCTGGCTGAAGCGCGCGGTGCAGGCAGATCCTTGCGAGGTCGACGCGCGGCTGTCGTGGGCCGACGCGATCCCGGTGTGCGCGCGTCCTGCGCTGCTCGAGGCGGCGCGGGATGCGTCACCGCGTGACGCGCGCGTGCTCGACGCCCTCGCGGCGGCATACCATGGGTGCGGCGTCTCACGACAAGACGCCGGTGGCGACGCGGCAGACGCGTTGGAGGGGTTGCGCGACGTGGAGTGGACCTACCGGATCTTGGGCGAGACGCAGGCGGCCGAGCGCGTGCGCGCGCTGCACGACGCGCTGGGGGGCGCGTGAACGCGGGGCGTCTGCTGCTCGCGGCCGCGCTGCTCATCGGCTGTGGCAAGGCGGTCAAGCCGCCGCAGTCGCCCGCGCAGTCGGCTGCGGCCGTGCTCGACATGGCGCGCGCGCGTCCGATCCTCGACCCGGTGCGGGCGCGGTTCAACATCCGCCTCGCGTCCGCGACGCTCGACGTCAACGGCAGCACCGGCGCGGGCCTCGTGATCGCACGTCCGGCGGGGCGCCTCGACATCTTCGGCCCCCTCGGTGGCTCCCTCGCGACGTTCGCGACCGACGGGGTGCGCGTCGACGTGCTCTCCGCGCGCGACGCGTCGCACCTCGTCTCCGACGACGCCGACCAGGCGCTGCGCGAGATCACGCACGGGGCAGCAGGGATCACCGACGTCCTCGGCCTGCTCGTCGGTGACCTGCCGTTCGACACCGCGCGGCCCAAGGGGCTGCGCCGGCTCGACGACGGCGGGGTGCACGTCACGCTCGACGGGCCGCGGGGGGTGTCGATCGACGCGATCCTCGATCCGGCGCTCGGGGTGCCGCGCCACGTCGAGGCCCGGGATGGAGACGGCGCGCTGATGCTCTCCGCTTCGTATGCGGACTGGGCGCCGGCCTACGACGACGGCCCGCTCGCGCCCGGGGCGCTGCTCCTGCACCTGCCGCTGCTCGATCTGACGTTGGAGCTGAACTTCCGCGCGTGGAAGGGGCTCGATGCGTCCGAGGTCGACCCGGCGGTGTTCAGTCCGAAGGCCCCTGACAGCTTCAAGGTCGGTCGCCTCGAGGACGCCCTGCGCGCCGCCGGAGAGTCACTCAGCGTGCCGGACGCGCGTCCTTGAGCCGCAGCTGAAGCTGGGTCTGGCCGCGCCAGCGGTTCAGCGAGAGGGTGCCGAGGAGATCGACCGGCTGGCTGCTGAGCGCCTCGGCGTGCTCGGCCTGATCCCACCACACCGCCTCGACGGGCGGGCCGTTCGGACGCGGCACGCGGAGCTTCACCATCCGCTTCGTCGCGCCGAGCAGCTGCACGTCGCGCGCGCTCACGTTGCGGATCATCAGCTGCGGCTGCGGGTTGCCCATCCCGAACGGTCCGAGGGTCGCGAGCTCGTCGTGGAGCGACAGGTCGAGGCGCTCGGGCCCGACCTCGGCGTCGACCTCGCGGATCGGCTCGAGATCGTGCGTGCGCGTGCCGACGAACGCGCACAGCCGCTCGCGGAGCTGATCGAGGTGCTCGGTGGGGATGGTGAACCCGGCAGCGGCGGGGTGACCGCCGTACTTGACGAGGAGGTCGCCGGCGCTCTCGAGCGCCTCGACCGCGTGGACGCCGCGTACGCTGCGCACGCTGCCGACCGCCTGGTCGCCCTGGATCGACACGATCGCCACCGGGCGGTGCGCCTCGTCCTTGACGCGCGACGCGACGATGCCGACGACGCCACGATGCCAGCCGTCTTCCTCGTTGCCGCCGAGCACGACGAAGGGCTCGTCGGGGCGCTGCGCGAGCTGCGTGAGCGCCTGGTCGACGAGCCGCTCCTGCACCTTGCGGCGCTCGAGGTTGTGCCGCTCGAGGCGCTCGGCGGCGTCGCGCGCGCGCTGCGGGTCGCGACAGGTGAGCAGCTCGATGACGAGACTCGCGTCGGCCATGCGGCCCGCGGCGTTGATGCGCGGGCCGACGCGATAGCCGAGGTCGCCCTCGCCGATCGCGCCGCGCTGCAGGTTGCAGGCCTCGAGCAGCGCGGTGAGCCCGGCGTGGTGCGTGCCCTCGTTGAGCTGCTGCAGGCCGAGGGCGACGATCGCGCGGTTCTCGGCGGTGTTCAGCGGGACCATGTCGGCCACGGTGCCGATGGCCGCGAGCTTGAGCAGCGAGCCGACCATCGCGTCGCGCTTCGGGTGCCGCGCGAGCACCGCCTGCGCGAGCTTGAGCGTGATGCCGCACGCGGCGAGGTGCGGGTTCGGGTAGGTGCAGTCGCGCTGCGGCGGGCACAGCACCAGCGCATCGTCGGGCACCGTGGAGCCCTGCGGCAGGTGGTGGTCGCAGATCAGCACGTCGACGCCGCGGGCGCGGGCGCGGGCCACCGCGGCGTGATCGCGCACCCCGATGTCGGCGGTCACGATCAGGTCGACGCCATCGTCGGCGGCCACGTCGGCGGCCGCCACGCTGAACCCGTAGCCGTCTCGGAACCGGTGCGGGATGTGGTAGTCGAGCGCGGCCTCGCCGCCGAGCAGGCGCAGCGTGGCCTGCAGGATCAGCGAGGACGTGGTGCCGTCGACGTCGTAGTCGGTGATGATCCGGACGCGCTGACGCTCGCGGACCGCGCGCTGGAGCCGCTCGATCGCCTGCTCCATCCCGCGCATGAGGAACGGATCCTCGAGGTGGCGCAGCGAGGGGGGCTCCCACGGGGTGTCGCCGGCCATGTGGCCCCACCGCACCGCCGCGCAGCGCGCCGCGATCTCCGACAACCCGCGCGACCGCAGGCGTGCGACCGCGCTCGGGTCGGGGATCACCGGGATCCACGTGCTGCCGGTGAACGAGGGGAGGTGGGACATGGGGGCGTTCTGGGGGCGGGTTCAGCGAGGATAACCCAACGGCCGCCCCACGCTCACATCCAGGTGATGACCCCGATGAGCAGGCCGATCACGACGCCGATCCCGACACCGACCAGCCCGTACCACAGCGGCGGGAAGTCGTGCCGGCTCGGGGGCGCCTCGAGGGAGATGCTCGCGGGGAGTGCCTCGAGGATGGCCTGCGACGCGCGCTCGGGCGGGGTCAGCGTGGGCGTGTGCGGCTGCTCGCGCGGGATCGGCGGGGCGGCGGTGGGGCGGTTCGCCAGCGTGACCTTGAGCCGCCGCGCCGTGCCGCCGGCTGTCTTCTCCATGATCACGTCGAGCTCGATCGTCTCGCCCGCGATCGAGGCCGAGAGCACCTGGAGCGGACGCGTGCCCGCGAAGTCGGCCGGCTGGAACGCCACCTCGATCTCGCCCGCGGTCTGGAGCTCGGCCCAGCCCTGATCCTCCGAGAGCTCTTCGACACGCTCGCGGGTCGCGCGCTCGATGGCCTCGAGGTGGCCCGCGACGATCTCTTCGTCGGTGTCGCGTCGCGGCTCGTGCAGCGCGGTCAGCGCGATGGGGGTCTCCCTCCCGGCGAGCGCGTCCTGGATCCGGGCGAGCGTCATCCCCGCGACCTGCTCGTGCGCCTCGATCACGCCCTTCGCGTCACGGGCGACGGCCTCGATCACCGGGAAGCCATACGGGTTCAGATCGAACACGACCTCCTCGGCGGGACGGGCGTCGGTCGCGTCGGTGTGGTTGACCTGGATCGCCATCGGGATCGCGGCCATGTCGATGCCGTCCTCACGCAGCAGACCCTCGAGGTCGAGCAGGCTGTCGAGGTTGGTCTGGTCGCAGTCGCGGCGGGCGTCGGCGACGAACACGACCGCGTCGGTGCCGCGCAGCACCTCGCGTCGATAGCTCGCCAGCGCGACACCCCCGGGCACCGCGTAGACGCGGAAGCGGACCGAGAAGCCCTTGATCGGGCGCTCCGTGGACGGGACGTAGTCGAAGAACCACACGAACTCGGCGTCGCCCGGCGCGCCGAACTGTCTCAGCTCGCCCTTGCTGCGCGCGTCCACCCGCTCGTGCAGGGCGCGCACGTTGGTGCTGCTCCCGGCCGACTTGGCGCCGAAGTACACGATCTTCGCGGTGATCTCGCGGTGCGCGAAGTTGAGGGTGGCCATGGCTCGGCGGTGCGGGGGAGGTGAGCGGTGCGACTCTACCCCAGACGGGGCTGGCGTTGTCTCGCGGTGCCACCGCCCAGCCGGGCGGTTACCGGGGCCGGGTTCCGGAGGCGTGCGTGATCCCCTACTTCGACGTGCCGGTCATCCACCTCGGCCCGGTGCCGCTCCACGGCTTCGGCCTGCTGGTCGCCACGGGCTTCCTCGTCGGCGGTCAGGTCGCGATGGCGCGCGCGCGCAAGGTCGGCCTCGATCCCGACGTGATCAACCGGCTGATCGGCTGGCTCGTGCTCGGCACGTTCGTCGGCGGCCACGTCGGCTACGGGCTGATGTACGCGCCCGCCGAGTACTTCGCCGACCCGGTGAAGTTCCTCAAGGTCTGGGAGGGGCTGTCGAGCTTCGGCGGCTTCGTGGCGTGCGTGCCCATCTCGATCTGGTTCTTCAAGAAGAACAACCTGCCGGTGCTGCCCTACCTCGACTGCATCGCGTACGGGCTCACGGTGGGGTGGTTCTTCGGGCGCATGGGGTGCACCGTCGCGCACGATCATCCGGGCACCGACGGCGGGAGCTTCCCGCTCGCGATCTACTGCCGCCCGGTCGAGGGGCACACGCTGAACCTGCCCGAGTTCATGCTCGGCGATCACGGACGCGGCGCGCCCTGGGGCCCATGCGCCGACGATCCGAAGGTGAACACCGCGCACGACATGGGCTTCTACGAGGCGCTGTGGTCGATCGGCATGTTCGGTGTGTTCTGGGTGCTCGACCGCGTCCCGCGCCGGCCCGGACTCTACCCGCTGCTGCTCGGCACCGCGTACGGCCCGGTCCGGTTCATGATGGACTTCCTGAGGCCCGAGGTCACCGACGACCGCTACCTCGGGTTCACGCCCGGTCAGTACTGGTCGGTCATCTTCTTCTTCGTGTGCAGCTACTTCCTCGTGAAGATGCTCAAGCAGCCGAATGACTCGTACTGGACCGTCGAGGGCGCCCGCGCCCGCGCCGCCCAGGGCGGCGAGCCGGGCTAGGCACGGTCGTGGGTCGGCCGTCCCGGCCGACCGTAGCTTGGCCCCGAGTCGTGGGTCGGCCGTCCCGGCCGACCATGGGCTGGCCCCGAGTCGTGGGTCGGCCGTCCCGGCTGTCGATTGATCACATCTTCACGAAGACCTGCTGCAGGCGGGTTCGCGAGGATC
>CAYQSE010000172.1:0-12733 GCA_964419905.1 uncultured Enterobacteriaceae bacterium | reverse complement strand
TGCAGCGCTACGGCGCCGCGCTCGAGGGCGAGCTCCCCGAGGTCGACCACTTCCACGGCACCGGGGAGTACCACCGCATCGCCGAGGTGCTCGGCGCGCGCGCCGGCGCGGCGCCCCGCAGCTACGTCGACGTGCCGATGTACGTCCACGACGAGCTCGCGCCCCGGGTCAACTCGTGGTCGAAGTGCTCGGCCTACCTGAAGATCTCCGAGGGCTGCAATCACACGTGCGCGTTCTGCATCATTCCGCAGCTGCGCGGCCGGCTGCGCTCGCGCACCATCCCCTCGCTGGTGACCGAGGCCGAGCGTCTCGCGTCCGAGGGCGTCATCGAGCTGAACCTGATCAGCCAGGACTCCACGGCGTACGGCCGCGATCTGCGTGACGGGAGTGGGCTCGGTGAGCTGCTCCGCGCGCTCGCGCGCGTCGACGGCATCCAGTGGATCCGGCTGCACTACGCCTACCCGATCGGCCTGCCCAACGGGCTGCTCGAGGCGCTGCGCGACGAGCCGAAGGTGGTGCCCTACCTCGACATCCCGCTGCAGCATGCCTCGGGCCGGATGCTGCAGGCGATGCGCCGCGGTGTCACCCGCGAGGGCCAGGACCGCATCCTCGAGCGCATCCGCGAGTTCGTCCCCGACATCACGGTGCGCACCACGTTCATCGTCGGCTTCCCCGGCGAGACCGACGCCGACTTCGCCGAGCTGTGCGACTTCGTCGAGCAGCAGCGCTTCGACCACGTCGGCGTGTTCACCTACTGCCAGGAGGACGGCACGCCCGCCGCGACCTTCGATCGGCAGGTGCCCGCGCATGTGATGAAGGCGCGCCAGCAGCGCCTGATGGGCATCCAGAAGCGCATCAGCCGCGAGAAGCTCCAGGCGCTGATCGGGCAGACGGTCGACGTGCTGATCGAAGGCGTCAGCGAGGAGAGCGATCTGCTGCTGCGCGGACGCACCGCGCGCCAGGCGCCGGACGTCGACGGGCAGGTCTACATCACGAACGCCGACGCGACGATGGAGATCGGCCAGGTCCGCAAGCTGCTGGTCACGCAGGTCGGCGACTACGACCTCGTCGGAGAGATCGTCGAGGGATGAGCTCGCTGTCGTTCGTGCTCCCCGCGTTCGACGAGGCCGAGAACGTCGCGGAGGCCGTCGCGCGCTGCGTCCTGGTGGGGGAGCGGCTCGGGCTGACCTTCGAGATCATCGTCGTAGACGATGGGAGTCGCGATGCGACGCTGCGCATCGTGGACGCGCTCGCGGCGAGGGATCCGCGGGTGCGCGCGGTGCACCACCCGCGCAACCGAGGCTACGGTGCAGCGCTGCGGTCGGGTCTGGCCGCGTCGCGCATGGAGCGCGTGTTCTTCACCGACGCCGATCTGCAGTTCGACGTGGGTGAGGTCGCGGGGCTGCTCTCGCTCGCGGCGCGCTTCGACGTGGTGGCGGGCTACCGCGCGCCGCGTCGGGATCCGATCGGCCGGCGGCTGCTCGGCTGGGGGTGGAGTCGGCTGGTCGGCCTGTTGTTCACGCTCGACGTGCGCGACGTGGACTGCGCGTTCAAGGTGATGAACCGTCGCGTCATCGAGCAGGTCGCGCTGCGCTCGCGGGGCGCGCTGGTGAACACCGAGCTGTTGGTCCGGGCACGCGCCGAGGGGTTCTCGCTCACGCAGGTCCCGGTGACCCACTACCCGCGCACCGCGGGCAAGCAGGGAGGCGCGAGCCCGCGGGTCGTGCTGCGTGCGCTGACCGAGCTCGTGGCGTTGCACGGGGATCTCCGCGCGTCCACCCGCCAGGCGCGCCGGGCGGGTGTGCTGCGCTCTGGTTGACGTCGTGCTGACGGCGCCGCGGGCCCGCGCCGACTAAGCTGCGGCCGCTCCGGAGGTTTCCATGTCTCGCACTTCGCTCGTTCTCTTCGCCCTGCTCGGCGCCTGCGACGGCGGCGCCCTGATCGACGACCCGAACGGTGAGGACGCCGAGGTCGAGACCCACGCGTTCTCGATGCGCGTGACCCGCGCCGCGCTCGCGGGCGAGGGCGAGGGTTTCGATCTCGATGGCTTCGACACCCGCAGCAGCAGCGATACGGTCGGCTGCGGCAAGGTCGACGCGGAGGGTGGCGTCGACACGGCGCTGCTCGGGCAGCGTTCCGCGCTCGAGTCGTTCGGCTTCGATCTCGACGCCTCGCTCCGCGCCGCGATCCGCGACGGCGACCTGATCATCGACCTCGACGTCGACGGATACCAGGTGGGTGGCGCATCGCACACCGTGTCGCTGGACGTGTCCGCCAACGGCGCGACGGTCGCGGTGGGCGTCAGCGCCGAGGTGGTGGGCGACGTGCTGTTCACCACGATCGACGCGCTGCCCCTCAACGGCGAGATGGACGGGGTCGCGTTCCAGGTCACGGTGCGCGACGTGCACCTGGAGCTCCCGATCAGCGGCGTGCCCGAGTCGCCGCGGGTCAGCGGCGGGCTCCTCGCCGGCGGCCTGCCGTGGGACGAGGCGGGCGACGACGATCTGCGCGGCCTCGTGTTGCCGCTGGTGCCCACCGCGATGCAGGCGTTCGCCGAGAGCCTGGTGAAGGGGGCGCTCGATCTGCAGCCGGACGGCTCCGGGCCGTGCGACGCGATCTCGGCGACGCTGTCGGTCGACGCGTCCTGACGGGCTACTCGGCTTCGAGCAGCGCGAGCGCGCGGTCGAGCTGGGGGTCGCGGAGGCGGCGCTCGGCCACCGTGCCGCTCCACGGGACGATCGGGTCGACCTGCTCGGCGTCGGGCAGCGCGGCGAGCAGCGCGAGCAGCGCCTCGCGCTCGTCGGGCGGCACCTCGAGCCCGGCGATGCGCTGCCCGAGGGCATACTTCGGGTCGTGCGCGGCCGGCAGCTCGACGACGACGTCGGGCTCGCGACCCTTCGCGGGCGCGACGGGCTCGCCCGAAGGCGTGTAGTAGCGCGAGATGGTCAGCCGCAGGGCCGAGCGGTCGCGGTTCTCGAACAGGACCTGCACGCTGCCCTTGCCGTAGGTGTGGGTGCCGACCAGCGTGCCGCGCCCGGTGTCCTGCACTGCGCCAGCGACGATCTCGGAGGCGGAGGCGGACAGCCCGTTGACGAGCACGACGAGCGGCAGGGTCGCCGGGACGCCGCCGCGCGTCGCCTGGTGCACCTCGGCGTCATGGCGTCCGCGCGTCGAGACGATCACGCCCTCGTCGAGGAAGAGGTCGGTGACCGCGACCGCCTCGTCGAGCAGCCCTCCGGGGTTGTCGCGCAGATCGAGCACGAGCCCTGACAGCGGGCCATCCTTCTGCAGGCGCCCGAGCAGCGTGCCCAGCTCGCGCGCGGCGCCGTCTTGGAACTGGTGGACGCGCGCGTAGCCCAGCCCGGCCTCGGTGCGCTCACCGGTGACCGCGGGCGTGACCACGCGATCGCGCAGGGTGGTGAAGGTGCGCGGCGCATCCCAGCCGTCCCGGGTCAGCGTGAGCCGGACCGGCGTGCCGCGTGGGCCCTTCAGCAGCGCCCCGACGCGCTCGAGATCGAGGCCAGCGAGCGCCGTCTCGCCGACGCGGACGATCACGTCGCCAGGCAGCAGCCCGTCACGCTCGGCCGGTCCGCCGGGCAGGACGCCCGCGACCAGGACGCCCTCGGGCACGCGGCGCACCTCGATGCCGATGCCCTCGTAGCTGCCGCGCGCCTCCTCCCTGAACGTCGCGAGATCGGTCGCGCTCATCCACTTCGAGTGCGGGTCGAGCGTCGCGACCATGCCGTCGACCGCGGCGTTCACCAGGTGCTCGGGATCGATCGGGTCGACGTAGTGGTTCTCGATCGTGGTGAGCACGCGCGCGAAACGGTCGAGCCCTTCGAACGGATCGTTCACCCGCGCGGCGGCGGCCGTGCCGGCCCATGCGCCGCACGTGATGCCGGCGGCGAACAGTCCGCAGACCACGAGGGTCGCGCGCGTGGAGCTCGGGGGGGCCTCGTGCATCAGCGACATCCTAGCTCCCCTGTGCGTGATCGTCCGGCTCGGGATCGGTGGGGGAGAGCTCGGCGAACCGGCCCTGGGGCGGCCCGAGGTCGACCCACTCGACCGGCGTCGGATCGCGGCCGAGGAACAGGCGGCCAACCCGGTGGAAGCGCTCGACGTGGTCGGTGACCAGGTAGCGGTGCGTGCCGATTGTGGGCCCGCGCGGACCGAGGGCCTCGCGCACCGCGGCCGCCGTCGCCTTGGCCGAGTCGACGAGCGTGACGTCTGGGAGCACCTCGGCGAGCACCGGGCCGAGGAGGGGGTAGTGGGTGCAGCCGAGGATCACGGTGTCGACCCGCCCACGGAGGTGCCCGACGTAGTGCTCCGCGACCTGGAGCGGCACGGGGCCGTCCACCCAGCCCTCTTCGGCGAGCGGCACGAACAGGGGGCAGGGGACGGCTTCGACCGGCACGTCGGGGGCGAGCTCGGCGAGCGCGCGCTGGTAGGCGCCGCCCCGGACGGTGCCCTCGGTGCCGAGGACCGCGATCGCGCCGCGGTGGTGCGCCGCGAGCGCCGCGCGGACGCCGGGCGCCACCACGCCGAACACCGGGATGCCGAGCGGCGCGCACGCCGCGCCCAGCGCCGGCAGCGCGTGCGTGGTGGCGGTGTTGCACGCGATCACCAGCGCGCCGATGCCGTGCTCGACGAGGTAGCTAGCGACCCGCAGCGAGTAGCGGATCACCGTCTGCGGCGAGCGCGTGCCGTACGGGACGCGCGCGGTGTCGCCCAGGTAGATCAGGTCGTGGTCGGGCACCGCCGTGGCGAGCTCCCGCAGCACGGTCAACCCTCCGATGCCCGAGTCGAACACGCCGATCCGCACACGCGCCTCCCAGCCTCGCGGGCACTTAGCCCGGACCCGGGCGGTTTGCGCGGCGGGCACGTTATCTGGGCTTCGCAGCAGGGAGGCAGCGTGCGCGTCGCAGTGTTCGGGGGCGCCTTCGATCCGCCGCACATGGGGCATGCGATGGTGGCCGGCTGGCTCCGGTGGGCCGATCGCGCCGACGAGGTGTGGCTCGTGCCTTCCTCGGCCCATCCGTTCGGCAAGGAGAGTCGCCCGCACGCAGAGCGCGTGGGGTGGTGTGAGGCGCTCGCCGCCGAGGTCGGGCCGTGGGTGCGGGTGTGTGGCATCGAGTCCGAGCTGGGCACGCCCAGCTACACGCTGCACACGCTGCGCGAGCTCGCACGACGACACCCGACCCATCGGTTCCAGCTCGTGATCGGCGCCGACAACCTCGCGGTGCGTGACAAGTGGATGGGGTGGGCCGCCATCGCGTCGGAGTTCGCGCCGATCGTGGTCGGACGCGCGGGCTACCCCGAGCCGCCAGATGCGCCGGTGTTTCCAGGCGTGTCGTCGACCGAGATCCGGGCGCGCCTCGCCGCGGGCGAGCCGGTCGACCACCTCGTGCCCGCCGCCGTGCTCGCGCGCATGGGGGGCGCCTACCGCGAGATCGCCGGGCCGAGGCCGACGACGCCGTAGCTGCGGCCGGTGCCGCCGTCGCCGGTCCACCCGGACAGCACGAGGGCCAGCCCGGGCGCGCCCTCGGCGATCAGCGGCCAGGCACCCGCGCCGGTCGCCGTGACCTCGGCGACGAAGAAGGCTTCCTCGTGTGGGTCGTAGCGATCGAGCTGCCCGACCGGCGCGCCGACATCGTAGTGCGCGGGACCGATGGACTCGGCACCGCCGACCACGACCACCCTCCCGTCGGGCATCGCGACCATCGCGTGGTGGGCGCGCGCCGCAGGCAGGTCGCCCACGCGCGTCCACGCGTCCGAGGCGAGTACGTAGCGCCACGCCTCGGCGGACGCAGGGCTCGTCGCATCACGCGCGAGCGCTCCGACGCCGCCGGTCGCGAGCACCTCGCCTCGGCCCAGCGGCGCCATCGCGAGCCCCGCGCGGGGGCTGGGCAGCGGCGCTGCGTCCAGCACCTGGCCGAGCTGGCTGATGCGCTGGCAGGTGGCGCTCGGGGTGCGCACGTCCTCGTCGAGGAACGCGCCGCCGCACACCAGCGCGCCGTCCGGGCCGAGCGAGGCGACGGCGAGGTCGCGCGCGGGGACGTCGAGCGCCTCGCCGCCCTCGAACGTCCGGGTGGCGGGGTCGAAGATCTCGAAGCTCGCGTTCGCCGGCTGCGCGCCGATCTCTTCGCCCTCGAGTCCGCCGACGAGGAGCACGCGCCCGCTGTCGAGCAGCAGGGCCTGGTGGCCAGAGCGCGCGGTTACCGTGGCGCCCGACCAGATCACCGCGCGCGTGCCCGCGTCGAGCAGGAACGCGGAGCGGTGGTTGCCCGACGGCGACGCCCCATTGGCGCGCCCGCCGGCCACGAGCACCGCCGGGGCCCCGTCGACCACGACCGGGGTGGCGGTGGGCTCGAAGCGCGCGCTCGTGCCGAACACGCTCGGCATTGCGCCCGCGTCCTCGAAGCGCCAGTCGCCGCCATGCAGGTCGGTGAGGCGAAGCTGGCGCGGGAGCGCGAGGGTCGACAGCGGATCCCATGCGTCGGCCCCGCCGAACAGCCACGCGTCGCCGTCGGGCGTGAGCGCGAGCGCGGCGCCGACAGCGCTGGCGCCCTCGGGGAGGTTCTCGAGGTCTCCGAGGCGCCCGGTCTCGGCGACCAGGACCGGGGACGCGACCTCGGCGTCCCGCGCCAGATCGAACGGTCCGACCTCGCCGAAGGCCACCATCCGATCCGGATCGTAGGCGCCCGCGCTGCGCGGTGGAGACTCGACGAGCAGCCCGACCCACGCGTCCATCAGCGGCGGCAGACCGTCGCGACGCTGCTGTCCGCGGCGCGCGTCGAGGCCGAGCAGGCGGTGGTCGTCGCCCTCGCGGATCAGCAGGCGCACCGAGACGTCGCCGTCGAACACCGCCTGATCGATCGGCTCGCGCGGCTGGAGCGTCAAGGCGAAGTCCGACGTCACCCCGTCGCAGGCGGGCAGGAGCAAGCAGAGCAGCGGAGCCAGCGCGCGGACAGGCATCGCGGCACGTTAGAGTCGTGCTTCGGATGATGTCAACCCGCACACCAACGCCCGCTCGAGCCGAGCTCGCACCGATGCTGCGCGCGGCGTCGCTTCGGGCTGTCCCGGGCGTGGCGCATGGGTTCACGACCCGCGCCGGTGGGGTCTCCACGGGCCTCCACGGCGCGCTGAACCTCGCGCGGCGTCCAGACGAGGGCGATGAGACCCTGCGCGAGAACTGGCGCCGTGCGCTGGTCGCGCTCGGCCCTGGCTTCGGTGAGGACGCGCTGGCGCTGGCGCATCAGGTCCACGGGGCCGCGGTCACGCACGTCGCCACCGGGGCGGGGCCGCTCGGCGTGGTCGGCGCGGTCGACGGTCTGATCACGACGACGCCGGGCGTGGTGCTCGCCATCCGCACCGCGGACTGCGTGCCGGTGCTGCTGGCGGCGCCCGGTGGCGTCGGTGCTGCGCACGCGGGCTGGCGTGGCGCGGTCGCGGGCGTGGTGCCAGCGACGGTGGCGGCGCTGTGCGCGGCGACGGGCGCGCGACCCGACGAGGTGGTCGCGGTGATCGGCCCACACATCTCGGCGGCCGTGTACGAGGTGGGCGACGAGGTGTGCGCGGGGCTGCGCGCGGCGGGCGTCCCCGAGGTGGACTTCCTGCGGCACGGCCCGCGCGGCCGCCCCCACGTCGACCTCGGCGGTGCGGTCGCGGCCCAGCTTCGGGCCGTGGGCGTGCGGGACGTCACGCACGTCGACGGCTGCACCCTCGGCGAGCCCGAGCGCTTCCACTCGCACCGACGCGACGGCGCGGCCGCGGGCCGACAGGCGGCGCTGGTGGCGCTGTGCGGCTGATCGCGCTGTGTCTGCTCGCCGCCTGCGCGCGGACGCAGGAGGATCCGTCCCTCGAGGCGGTGCGCAGCGCAGTTCAGGCGTGGGAGCGCGGCGTCGCGGCGCTCGAAGCGGGTCGCCCGGTCGACGCGCAGGCCGCGTTCGCGGAGGCCCTGGCCCACCGCGACGATCCGCTGCTCCGTGCGTGGCAGGCGAAGGCGCTCGCGGACGCCGGGGATCTGGACGGCGCGATCGCGCGCGTCGACGCGGCGCTCGCGGATGCGCCGACGCTCGGGGAGGCCCGTTACAACAAGGCGGCCTGGCTCGCGCGGCGCGGTGCAGAGCCCGAGGTCGTCGCCGTGGAGCTGCGTCGCGCGCTCCGGGACGGCGCGCGACCAGCGCGAGAGGTGCTGGCCGATCCGGACTTCCGCGCCTACCTCGGCCACGACGCGCTCGCGTTCCTCCCCACGCAGGTGCTCTCCATCGCGGTCGAGTCGCCGGAGTCCACCGTGTTCTGGGGGAGCGAGTTCACGCTGAGGTTCCGCATCGCGGGGGCAGGCGCCGATCCGGTGGCGGTCACCGCGGAGCGGGGCGCGGGGCCGGCGATCCTGCTCGGGGTCATCGATGACGCGATGCCGAGCACCGAGGGGACGTTTCGCGACCTCAGCTACACCTACCGCGTGCTCGGCGCGGGAGAGGTCACGCTGGGGCCATTCCACGCGTGGGCGGGCGACCGTCGCGCGGCCGTCGGCGCGATCACGATCCCGACGGCGGCGCCACCCGGGAAGGCGCCTACGACCGAGCTACCCGAGCTCCTCGATCTCCGCACGCCGAAGGAGGTGGTGGGACGCTCCGCGATCCCGAGCATCCGCGTCCTCGATGGCGATCTGGTGATCGCGCATCAGCCGGGCGATCGGGTCGAGGTCACGCCGCCCGCGGTGCTGCCTCCGGTGCACTACCAGCACCGTGAGCGCGGCAAGACCCAGTGGGAGGCGTGGTTGTATCGCGGCGCGGGCGACGCGAAGGTGCGCATCACTCGCGCGGGTGCGGTGATCCTGGCCCAGTGAGCCCACTCACTCCGCGGCGACGCACGCGCCGCAGCCCGAGAGCGCGCCCGACGCGCCGTCCAGCGCGGCGTAGGTGCACACGTCGAACGCGGGGACGTCCTCCTCGGGGTCCTCGGCGCAGGCCATCCCGAACGCACCGGCCTGCGCGACCGTGAGCCCCGTGATCGTGTGCGTGCCACCGGTCAGTGACACGCCGCTCTGCACCGGGCTGGAGATCTGCAGCGCGCTGGCGTGCAGCGCGCCCGGTCGCAGCACGTCGTCCAGTGGATCCTCCGCGACGCCCGGATCGAGCGTGGAGGCCCACGACACGCCCTGCCCCCCGGCGCCGTCGATCGTGCCGCCGAGGGTGGCCCAGGTGCCGCGGCCGTTCACGCCGTCGCCGCCGGTGCCCGAGATATCGAGGTTGGTGGCGATGACCTGGCAGTCGAGCGCGTCGGCGCAGCCGAGGCGATCGAGCACGAGCCCGCGACCGGCGATGCCCGCCTCGTCGGGCCCGCCGAGCGTGATCCGGTTCAAGCTGACCTGGGCCGTGGTGCGGGTGTTCGCGCCGTACAGGCCGAGCGCGTCACCCGCGCCGACGCCGGTGATCGACACGTCGGCGAGGAACGCGAGTGGATCCCGCGTCGTGTACCTCAGCTCCACCGCGGGCACGTTGGCGGCGGACGCGTGCTGCGCGACGTCGGAGACGGTCAGCGCGGTCAGCTCCACGTCGGCGTTCGTGGCGACCACCGCGCGATCGTCGGTGCCGTCGATCGTCACCCGCGCGAGATCGGTCGCGCAGCCGTTGACGCTGATCGCGGGACCGGTGCGCGAGCCCGGAAACGACGAGACGAGCGTGGCGCCCTCGTAGACCTCGGTGAGCGTGCTCGTGCGCCGGATGTCGGTGAACGTCAGGTCGGAGCCGGTGAGCGCCCCGCTGCTCGCGCAGCGCAGCGCGTTCGGGCCCGAGTCTGCGAAGTCGACCCGGAGCAGCGTGGTGCTGCCCGCGTACTGACCGATCGCGGCGTCGGCGTAGCCCGAGAACTGAACGTCGGTGAGGGTGGTGTCGGTGCTGAACAGCTCCAGGCCGAAGTCCCCACCGTCGAACACGACGTCGCGCAGCGTGACGGTGCCGCCTTGCGCCTCGATGTCGATCGCCGAGTCCGCGAACAGGTAGCGCTGGGTGCCCGAGGTCACCTCCCAGTCCCACGCACGATCCGAAAAGGCGACCCGATCGAGCTGCAGCACCGTGTCGAACGCGAGCACGCCGTAGGCACCCCATCCGGTCACCTCGGCGTCGGCGAGCGAGACCGCAGCCGACTCGGCCCACACCGAGCCCTCTTCGTTGTCCGCGAGCGCGAGCTCCGAGAGGGTGAGCGAGCCCTCGACGATCAGCACTCCGACGTAGTCGTTGCCGTTCAGCGCGCCGCCGTCCCAGTCCAGCGAAGTCGAGAACGCGCCGAGGCCCCAGTTGCAGTTCAGGAAGCCCTCGGCCGTGATGCAGGTCGCGTCGTTGTTGCGGGTGCCCGAGATCGTCACGTCCCGAAACGTCGCCTCGACGAACTGGAACAGGACGCCCTGGCCTTGGTTGTCGTCGATGGTGGTGTTGGTGATCGTCGCCGGCATGGCGCGTGAGACCGCGCCGACCGCGTAGACGCCGCCGCCGTTGTGCCCCGAGATCGTGCTGTCGGTGATCGACAGCGAGAGCCCCGCCTGCATCAGCACACCGTAGTGGCCGTCGAGCGAGTTGCCCGTGCCCTGCGCGGGCGAGCGCTGGGGATCGGCGATCAGGTCGACCCCCTCGAGGATGATCTCGCTGCCACCGACCGCGAGGATGTCGTATTGGTCGGAGTTCACGATCGCGCCGTCGCGCAGCGTGATCGCGGAGCTCTCCGCCCACACGCCGAAGTAGTTGGTCTGGGCGTCGAGTCCGGTAACGTCGAGCGTGGACGAGCCCTCGGCGAAGAAGGCGCCGAGCACGTTGTCGATCATCTCGACGTCGGTGACCGTGGCGCTCGCCTGGTCGCGCAGGGCGACGGCGAAGCCGTCCCACTCGGTCGCGTTCGCGTCGCTCACGAAGGTCTCCTGGAAACGACCGTTCGCGATGGTGGCGGACGCCGCACCCTCGAGGAGCACGCCGAAGCCGACGTTGCGCTCGAAGCGGAAGTCGGAGAGGTCGAGCGTGGCGGTGGGGCCGGTGAGGCGGAACCCGCCGCGCCCTGCGAGCTCCACGATGATGTCGCGGGCGCCCACCTGTGCGTCGGTCGCGTCGACGGCCCAGCCCGACGGGCCGACGAACTCGACCCCGGAGAGGTCGAGCGCGCCGCCCGCGTCGACGATGAAGCTGGTCGCGAGCGTCTGGATCACCACGTCGCTCACGGTGAGCGAGCCGCCGTCGCGGATGACCGCGGCGGGCTCGTTCTCTGGCGGCACCCACGCCGTCGGATCGTTCGGGTCGCCGACCAGGGTGACCGCCTTGTCGATGATCACGGTGTCGAGGATCACCCGCTCGCACAGCGTCAGCGTCGAGCCGCTCTCGGCGACGGTCAGCGCGTCGGCGAGGTTCGCGTAGCCCGCCCGCGCATCGTCGACGCGGATGCAGCCCCGATCGAAGCCGTTGGGCTTGCACGCGGTCATCGGCGCCGCCGCGAGCAGGAGGAGGGCGAGGTGCGAGCGCATGCGCGGAACTCCGAGGTGACCCACCAGATTAGTCTCACCTTTATCGGCCTGCCAACCGGGCGTGGGGCGGCAGCCACGGCGAGGTCTCCCGGTTACACGGGGCGGCCCGCGGGGGAGGAGGCTCGATGGATCGCAAGCACCTGCTGGACCGGCTCGAGGCGCTGGAGCGCGAGGCCCTCGTCGGTGGCGGCGAGGATCGGATCGCGCGGCAACACGCCGCGGGCAAGTGGACGGCCCGCGAGCGCGTCGAGGCGTTCCTCGACGCGGACAGCTTCGTCGAGCTGGATCGTTTCGTCACGCACCAGTGCCGCGACTTCGGCATGGAGGAGCAGCTCGTCGTCGGTGACGGCGTCGTCACGGGCTACGGGCGTGTCGAGGGCCGGCTGGTCTACGTGTTCGCGCAGGACTTCACCGTGTTCGGCGGCTCGCTCTCGCTCGCGCACGCGCGGAAGATCTGCAAGGTGATGGACCTCGCGATGAAGAACGGCGCGCCGGTGATCGGCCTCAACGACAGTGGCGGCGCGCGCATCCAGGAGGGCGTGCAGTCGCTGGGCGGCTACGCCGACATCTTCCTGCGCAACACGCTCGCGTCGGGTGTGGTGCCGCAGATCAGCGCGATCCTCGGCCCCTGCGCCGGCGGCGCGGTGTACAGCCCCGCGATCACCGACTTCATCGCGATGGTCGACGGCACCTCGTACATGTTCGTGACCGGGCCCGACGTGATCAAGACGGTCACGCACGAGATCGTCACCAAAGAGGACCTCGGCGGCGCGACGACCCACAACGCGAAGTCCGGCGTCGCGCACTTCCTGCTGCCCGACGAGCAGGCGATGGTGGCGCTGTTGCGCGAGCTGCTCTCGTACCTCCCGTCGAACAACATGGAGGAGGCGCCGCGCCGCCCCACCACCGATCCTGCGGACCGCAGGTGCCCCGAGCTGATCGAGATGGTGCCGGTCAACCCGAACAAGCCCTACGACATCCGCGACCTGGTGCACGTCATCGTCGACGAGGGGCGGTTCCTCGAGGTGCACGCGCAGTATGCCCAGAACATCGTGGTGGGCTTCGCGCGCGTCGATGGGCGCTCGATAGGCGTGGTCGCGAACCAGCCGGCGCACCTCGCCGGCTGCCTCGACGTGAACTCGTCGATCAAGGCGGCGCGCTTCGTGCGGTTCTGCGATGCGTTCAACATCCCGCTGCTCACCCTGGTCGACGTGCCCGGGTTCC
>CAYQSE010000171.1:0-12765 GCA_964419905.1 uncultured Enterobacteriaceae bacterium | reverse complement strand
CCGGCCGTGCTGAGTCAAGGGACGACGGTCGGCCGGGACGGCCGACCCACGGCTTGCGCGCCGACCCACTCAGTCGTCGTCACCGCCCCGCGGGTGGTGCCGCGCGTGCAGGTCGCGCAGGCGCTTCGGGGAGACGTGGGTGTAGATCTGGGTCGTGGCGATGTCGGCATGACCGAGCATCGCCTGGAGGCTGCGCAGGTCGGCGCCGTGCTCGAGCAGGTGCGTCGCGAACGAGTGCCGCAGCGCGTGCGGGTAGACGCGGTCGGGATCGATGCCGGCCCCGCGCGCGTGCCGCTTGATGCGCAGCCAGAACGCCTGCCGCGTCAGGCCCTCGCCGCGTCGCCCGACGAAGAGCTCGGGCGCCCGCCCACCCGGGTCGTGCCGCGGACGGACCTCGCGCAGGTAGCGATCCAGCAGCCCGAGCGCGCGCCGACCCACCGGCACGACGCGCTCCTTGTCGCCCTTGCCGACCACCCGGACCAGCCCGAGGTCGTCGATCACCGCGACCTGGTGCCGCCGCAGCCCCACGAGCTCGGAGGCGCGCAGCCCGGTCGCGTACAGCAGGGCGAGCATGGCCGCATCGCGCAGCCCCAGCGGCGTCAGCGTGTCGGGCGCGGCCAGCAGCGCGTCGACCTCGGCGTGGGTCAGCGTCTCGGGCAGGCGCCGATCACGCGGCGGTGCCTCGACCCGCGCGGTCGGGTCCGCGCTCACCACCTCCTCGCGCAGCAGGTAGCGGAAGAGCTGGCGCAGGCTGCTGCGCGCCCGGTTCAGCGACGCCTTGCCGAGCCCCTCCTCGACGGCGAGGTGCGCCATCCACCCCGCGACGTGCGCGTGCGCGACCTCCGCCGAGGCCGCCACGCCGTGCGCCGCGTCCAGCCACGCGACGAACTTGCGGATGTCGCGCCCGTAGGCCTCCAGCGTGTTCTCGGAGAGGTGCCGCTCGACCTTGAGGTGGTAGAGGAAGCCCTCCAGCCCGTCCTCGAGCGCGGCGGTCACGACGGCGGCTCGGCGAGCAGCCCGCGCAGGCGGTAGAGCGCGTCGAGCGCCTCGCGCGGCGTCAGCCGATCCGGGTCGACACCCGCGAGCGCCTCGCGCAGCGGGTCCACCGGCGGCGCCTCGGGCGCGGCCTCCTCGGGCGCGAGCGCGCCGAACAGGCTGAGCTGGTCGCGCTCGTTGCGCGGCGCGTGCTTCTCGAACCGCTTCAACAGCCGGGTGGCGCGGGCGACGACGTGCGGCGGGAGCCCCGCCAGGCGCGCGCACTGGATGCCGTAGCTGCGACTGGCGCCACCCTCCTTCAGCCGGCGCAGGAACACGATCTCCTCGCCCCACTCGCTCACCGCGATCGACTGGTTCACCACGCCGCCGCGCGTCTCGACCAGCTCGCACAGCTCGTGGTAGTGCGTCGCGAACATCGCGCGGCAGCGCAGCCGATCGACGAGATCCTCGGCGACCGCCCACGCGATCGACAGCCCGTCGTAGGTCGACGTGCCGCGCCCGATCTCGTCGAGCAGCACGAGGCTCTGCCGGGTCGCCTGGTGCAAGATCGCCGCGGTCTCGGACATCTCGACCATGAACGTCGACTGGCCGCGGGCGATGTCGTCCCCTGCCCCGACCCGCGTGAAGATCCGGTCGCAGATCCCCACGATCGCCTCGTCCGCGGGCACGAACGAGCCGATCTGGGCGAGCAGCGCGATCAGCGCGACCTGCCGCATGATCGTCGACTTCCCGGCCATGTTCGGCCCGGTGAGGATGACGAGCTGGCGCGCCTCGGTGTCGAGCAGCGTGTCGTTCGGGACGAAGCGCTCCTCCTCCATCAGCGCCTCGACCACCGGGTGCCGCCCGCCGCGCAGGTCGAGCACCGGCTCGTCGACGACGCGCGGGCGGACCCACCGCTGCCGGGTGGCGACCTCCGCGAGGCTCGACAGCACGTCGAGCGCCGCGAGCTGGCGCGCGAGCCCGGCGAGGCGCACGCCTTGCGCGGCGACCCGCTCGCGCAGGCCCACGAACAGCTCGTACTCGAGCGCCTTGCGCCGCTCGTCGGCGCCGAGCACGCGCTCCTCGATCTCCTTCAGCTCGGGCGTGATGAACCGCTCGGCGGTGGTCAGCGTCTGCTTGCGCAGGTAGCGGTCTGGCGCCTTGTGCAGGTGCGCCCGCGTGATCTCGATGTAGTAGCCGAATACCTTGTTGCTCCGGATCTTCAGCGAGGCGATGCCGGTGGCGGCGCGCTCGCGCTCCTCGAGCCGATCGATCACGCCGACGCCCTCGACGGCGAGGGCCACGATCGCGTCGAGGTCGGCGTGCGCGCCGCGCCGGATCAGCCCACCCTCGGTCAGCGTCGCCGGCGGGTCGTCGACCAGCCAGGTGGTGAGGTCGGCGGCGACGTCGGCGCACGGATCCGAGGGCCGCAGCGGCGCCAGCGCCGGCAGCGCGTCGAGCGCCGCGCACACGCCGGGCACGGCGTCGAGCGACCGCCGCAGCGCGGCCAGGTCGCGCGCGTTCGCGGTGCCCTGCGCGACGCGCGCGCCGATGCGCTCCACGTCGGCGACCTCGCGCAGGGCGGCTCGCAGCGCGTCGCGCGCGTGCGGCTGCTCCACGAGGGCCTCGACCGCGCTGTGCCGGGTCTCGATCGCCGCGCGGTCGAGCAGCGGGAAGCCGAGCCACTCGCGCAACAGCCGCCCGCCCATCGCGGTCGCGGTGCGATCGAGCAGCCACAGCAGGCTGCCCTTGCGTCGCCCGCCGAGCAGCGTGCGCTGCAGCTCGAGGTTCCGCCGCGTCGTCTCGTCGAGCACCATGAACCCGGCGGTGCGGTACGGACGGAGCGCGTGCACGTTCCCGAGCGCGCCGCCCGAGGTGTCGCGCGCGTAGCGCACGACCGCGCCCGCCGCGCGCACCAGCGGCTCCCCGTCCTCGACGCCGAAGCCCGCGAGGTCGGCGACGCCCAGCGTGTCGCACAGCGCGCGCACCGCCTCCGCGCGCGCCCACGCCGCCTCGTCGACCGGGCTGACGAGGATGTTCTGGCGCCGCGCGAGCTCGCGGAGGTGCGGATCGGCGGCGACCTCGGGCGCGAACAGCGCCTCGCGCGCCTCGAGCCGCGCGAGCTCGGCGGCGGCCTCCCGCGTGGACGCGAGCGTCGTGCCGCGCAGGTCGCCAGTGGACACGTCCAGGCACGCCAGCCCGACGCCCCCCGCGTCCTGGCACAGCGCGACCAGCCAGTTCGGCGCCTTCGCGTCGAGCGCGCTCGGATCGAGCACCACGCCGGGCGTGACCACCCGCGTGATCGCGCGTCGCACCAGCCCCTTCGCCTCGGCCGGATCCTCGACCTGCTCGGCGATGGCGACCCGGATGCCCTGGTCGATCAGCCGCTGGATGTAGCCGTGGGCCGCGTGGTGCGGCACGCCCGCCATCGGGATCGGCTCGGGATCGTTCTTGTTGCGCGAGGTCAGCGTGAGGTCGAGCAGGCGGGACGCCACCTCGGCGTCCTCGTAGAACATCTCGTAGAAGTCGCCCATGCGGAAGAACAGCAGCGCGCTCGGGTGCTCGGCCTTGAGCGCGTGGTACTGCTCGAACATCGGCGTGCTCACGCCGTCCTCCGCAGGCGGGCTCCGAAGAACGCGTCCTCGTCGCCCTCGGGCGGCGCGGTGCTCAGGCGCGCCTCCTCGACGAACGCCGGATGCGCGGCCAGGAACGCGGCGATTACGTCGGTCCCCTCCTCGGGCTCGGGGCTGCACACGGCGTAGACCAGCGCGCCGCCCGGCGCGACGTGCGTGGACGCCGCCTCGAGGATGCGTCGCTGCCGCTCCGGCGCGCGCAGCACGTCCAGAAGCTGTCGGCGCCAGCGGATCTCGGGGTGGCGGCGCACGAGCCCGAGCGCCGTGCACGGCGCGTCGACGAGCACCGCGTCGAAGGTGCCGACGTCGAGCGGTCCCGTGAGCCAGTCGTGGGCCCGCAGCGCGATCGACAGCCCGAGGCGCGCCGTCGACTCGGCCACGCGCGCGAGCCGCTCGGGGTCGAGATCGACCGCGAGCACGTCCGCGCCGCGCGCCGCGAGCCGGAACGACTTGCCGCCGGGCGCCGCGCAGGCATCGAGCACCCGCGCGCCCGGCGCGACGGGCACGAGATCGGCGACCGCAGCGGACGCGGCGTCCTGGATCCAGAACCCGCCCTCGGCGAACCCCGCGAGATCCGGGATGACGCCGCTGTGGTCGTCGACGCGCCACACGCCGGGCAGCGACGCCCCGTGCAGCGCGGCCGGCGACACGTTCAGCCCCGCTTCGCGCCAGCGCGCGGCGAGCGCCTCGCCGTCGTCGGGCGTGACCGCGAACAGCGCCGGCGGCGTGTTGTTGCGCGCGCACCAGGAGTCCGTCGCCGCGTCACCGTAGCGGGCGGACCAGCGCGCGACCAACCACGGCGGATGATCGAGCGCGTCCGCGCGGCTCAAGCCCTCGGGCGGGCGCACGCGCCGCAGCACCGCGTTCACGAGGCCCGACGCGCGGCCGGCGCCGACCGCGCGCGCGACCTCGACCGCCTGGTGCAGCGCCGCGTGCGGTGGGGTGCGCGCATAGAGGAGCTCGAACGCCCCGACCCGCAGCGTCGCGCGCACCGAGGCGTCCAGCGCGCCGAGGGGTTGCTTCAGCCCAGGGCGCAGCGCCGCGTCGACGTGCGACCGCCGCCGCAGCACGCCCAGCGCGAGGAAGAACGCGAGCGAGCGATCGGCCGGATCGGCTGGCGCGAGACGCGCGAGCGCCTCCTCGACGTGCCCACCGTCCTCGACCGCCAGCAGCGCGCGCGCTGCGGCCACGCGACCGCGATTCGCAGACTTCACCGCCAGGGGTCTTCCTGTCCCCCGCCCGTGAGCGCCGTCTGGCGCTCGAGCGCGCGCACCTTGCGGCCGAGCCGAGACAGCCGCGGCAGGGTCAGCCCGAGGGCGAGGGCGAAGCCGAGGCCGAACGCGCCCCCGACCACCGCCGAGACGGAAGCCGGCTCGGCGAGCTGCCAGGCCGCGACGCCCAGATCCAGCGAGAGCTGGACCGTGCGGCCCGCGTTCTGGATCGCGAACAGGACGACCACGAAGCAGAGTCCCGCGAGCAGGACCAGTCCGACGATGAGCATGCGCGCGCGCATCACGCCTCCGAGGGCCCCACCATAGCGCAGAACGGTCGCTCTGGCGGCCGTCCAAACGAAGAGGGGCGAGCGTCGCCGCCCGCCCCTCGTGTCGACGAAGCGACCGTCCGACTACTCGGAGTCGACCGGCGCGCCGTCGCGGAACTTGCGGGAGAGGTCGCCCATCACGTCGCCGAGGCGCGCGCTGGAGTCGCTCGGCGGCACGAACTCGGAGCCGCCACGCTCCTGACGCTCGACCGCGCCACGCTCCGACAGGCTGATCTTGCGATCGTGGCTGTCGATGTGGATGACCTCGGCCTTGATGTTCTGGCCGACCGGGTACTGGTCCTGCCACCCGTCGCCGTCGTTGATCAGCTCGGAGATGTGCACCAGGCCCTCGACGCCCTCCTCGATCTCGACGAACACGCCGAAGTCGGTGCGGTGGACCACCGGGCCCTCCATGACCTGACCGAGGAAGAAGCGGCTGTGCACCGTGTACCAGGGGTCCTCGGTGAGCTGCTTGATGCCGAGCGAGAACCGCTCGTTCTCCTTGTCGATGGCGAGCACGCGCGCCTCGACGTCGTCACCCTTCGCGTAGCGATCGGACGGGTGCTTGATGCGCTGGCCCCAGGAGAGGTCGGAGATGTGCACGAGGCCGTCGATGCCGTCCTCGATGCCCACGAAGATGCCGAAGTCGGTGATGTTGCGGACCTTGCCGGTCACGACGCTGCCGATCGGGTACTTCTGCTCGATGAGGTCCCAGGGGTTGGCCTCGAGCTGCTTGGTGGAGAGCGAGATCCGCTTCTCCTCGACGTCCACGTCGAGCACCTTGGCCTCGATGATGTCGCCGACGTTGACCAGCTTGGAGGGGTGCTTGACCCGCTTGTTCCAGGTCATCTCGGAGATGTGGACGAGGCCCTCGATGCCGTCCTCGAGCTCCACGAACGCGCCGTAGTCGGGCAGGCTGACCACCTTGCCGCGGACGATGGCGCCGATCGGGTACTTGTAGGCCGCCTCCTCCCACGGATCGGGGCGGATCTGCTTGTAGCCGAGGGAGACGCGCTGGGTGTCGGCGTCGTACTTGAGGATCTTGACCTCGGCGGTCTGGCCGACCTCGAACATCTCGCTCGGGTGGTTCAGGCGGCCGTAGCTCATGTCGGTGATGTGCAGCAGGCCGTCGATGCCGCCGAGATCGATGAACGCGCCGTAGTCGGTGATGTTCTTGACCACGCCCGACAGGATGGCGCCGACCTCGAGGCGATCGAGGGTCTCCTCGCGCTTCACCGCGCGCTCCTGCTCGAGCAGGACGCGGCGCGACAGCACGATGTTGCCGCGCTTCTTGTTGAACTTGATGATCTTGAAGTCGAACGTCTCGTTCAGCAGCTTCTCGAGGTTCTTGACCGGGCGCAGATCGACCTGGCTGCCCGGCAGGAACGCCTTGACGCCGATGTCGACCGACAGGCCGCCCTTGACCCGGGCGACGATGGTGCCGGTGACCACCTCGTCGCGCTCGACCGCCTTGGAGATCTCCTCCCAGGCCTTCATCAGGTCGGCGCGCTCCTTGGAGAGGTGGATGACCCCCTCCTCGCTGTCCATGTGCCCGAGGTAGACGTCGACGTCGTCGCCGATCTTGATCTCGAGCTCGCCTTCCGCGTTGCGGAACTCGTCGACCGGGACGATGCCCTCGGCCTTGTAGCTGATGTCGATGGTGACCCAGTCGTCACCGATCCCGATCACGCGGCCGGTGACCACCGACTGCTCGCGGATCCCCTTCTCTCCCATCAGCTCGTCGTAGAACGACTGGAACTGGTCCTGGGAGATCTGGTCGATGGGGATGTCCATGAGGTTCGGGTCGATCATGTAGAGATTCCTTCTTCCCAGGCGGGGACTCCGCCGTCGGGTGGGTTCGGTGGGATGGTTTCAGGAGACCGACAGCGCACCCCTGGGGGGTCGCCTGCTGCCGGTGTCCCAGTGCTCACCGACGTCGGCTCGCGCGCGTCCGTGCGGACCGGGGCCTGATCGGACCCCACGCGAAGGGGCCCGCCTTAATCGAGGGGCCCGCCCATGTCAACGGGGCGCGGCGCGGCGGTCATCCCCTGTCTGGTCGGTCAAGTTGTCCCCGACCAACTTGGCGGGCGACAAGTTGACCTCGGCTAGGCGCTGCGCGCGCGGGCGAGCGCGAGGACGGCGTCGATGGCCTGGCGGATGGTCAGGTCGGTGGTGTCGACGTGGACGGCGTCATCCGCCTGCACCAGGGGCGCGACGGCGCGCTCCCGATCCTGCTTGTCGCGGGCGGCGATGCTGTCGAGGACGTCCTCGTAGTGCACCTGCTCGCCCTTGCGCAGCAGCTCCTCGTGACGGCGCAGCGCGCGCTCCTCGAGCGACGCGTCGAGGTAGATCTTCAGGTCGGCGTCGGGCAGCACGACGGTGCCGATGTCGCGGCCGTCCATGACCACGCCGCCATCGGCGCCGAGCGCACGCTGCAGGTCGAGCAGCGCCGTGCGGACACCGGGGAGCTTGGAGACGGCGCTGGCGCCCTCGCCCATCTCCTCGGCGCGGATCTCGCGGGTGACGTCGCGGTCGTCCACGAACACCGCGAGCAGGTCGCCGTCCCACGCGAAGCGGAACCGCAGCGCCCCAGCCAGGGCCGAGAGCGCGGGCTCGTCGTCCCACGCCACGCCGCGATCGTGCGCGACGAGCGCGACCGCCCGGTACATCGCGCCGGTGTCGACGTACTGGTAGCCGAGCACGCGCGCGACCTGCCGCGCGACCGTGCCCTTGCCCGACGACGCCGGGCCGTCCACCGCGATGACGAGCCGACGATCAGCCAAGGAGGGCCTCCAGGTGGTCCCGGAACACGGGGTAGCTCGACGTGACCGACTCGGCGCCGTCGATGCGCGCGCCGCGCTCGGCGACGAGCCCGGCGACCGCGAACGCCATCGCGATGCGGTGGTCGCCCGACGCGTCGATCACGCCGCCGCCTGGCAGGGCGCCGCCCTCGATCACCATGCCGTCGGGGTACTCCTCGACCTGGGCGCCCATCGCGCGCAGCCCGGCGACGACCCGCGCGATGCGGTCGGACTCCTTCACCCGCAGCTCTGCGGCGTCCGCGATCACGGTGCGACCGCTCGCGCACGCGGCGGCCACCGCGAGCACCGGGAGCTCGTCGAGGCAGCGCAGCGCGAGCTCCCCGTCGATGCGCGCACCGTGGAGCTGCGCGCTGTGGACGTGCAGGTCGGCGCACGGCTCGGCGCCTGCCTGAGCCACCGGCGTGACCTGGATGTCGGCCCCCATCGACCGCAGCGCGTCGAGCACGCCGGCGCGCGTGGGGTTGATCCCGACGCCGCGCAGCACGAGCGACGAGCCGTGCACGATGCTGCCGGCAACGAGCCAGAACGCCGCCGCGGAGAGGTCGCCCGGCACGTCGACGTCGACCGGCTCGAGCCGCTCGGGCGGCATCAAGATCATCCAGTCGTCCTCGGTGCGCCGCAGCGGCGCGCCCATCTTCTCGAGCATCCGCTCGGTGTGGTCGCGGCTGGCTGCGGGCTCGCGCACCATCACGCCGCAGCCGAGCCCGGCGAGCAGCAGGCAGGACTTCACCTGCGCGGACGCGACCGGCAGGTTGTGCTGCGTCATGCGCAGATCGCCGCCGCGGATCGCCAGCGGGGGCTTGCGCCCGCCCTCGCGCCCGTCGACCCGCGCGCCCATCGCGCGCAGCGGATCGGCCACCCGCGCCATCGGCCGCTCCTGCAGCGAGTGGTCGCCGGTGAGCACCGAGAAGAACGGCCGCGACGCGACCACGCCCGCGAGCAGCCGGATCGACGTGCCGGAGTTGCCGCAGTCGATCACGTCGCGCGGCTCGCGGAGCTGCTCGGGCGGGCGGATCACCCACTCGGCGTCGCCTTCTTCGACGTGCACGCCCAGCGCACGCACCGCGCCGAGCGTCGCCCGCACATCGTCGGAGCGCAGGATGCCGCGCACCCGCGCCGGACCGCACGCGAGCGCGTTGAGCAGCAGCGCGCGGTGGCTGATCGACTTGTCACCCGGCACGCGAAAGTCGCCGCGCAGTGGCCCGCGCGGGCTGATCTCCCAGGTGATCAAGGCGACCCCGGCGCCACGCCCTCGCGCATCCGACCCAGCGCGCGGAAGCGGTCGTAGCGGTCGGCCATCACCGCCTGGGCATCCAACGGGAGCAGCTCGCCGAGGTGCCTTGCGAGCGCCTCGCCGACGCGCCGGATCGTCTCTTCCTGGAAGCGGTGCGCGCCACCGCCCGGCTCGGGGATCACCTCGTCGACGACGCCCAGATCGAAGCAGTCGGAGGCGGTGATGCGCAGCGCTGCCGCGGCGCGGGCGCCCTCGGCCCGGTCGCGCCACAGGATGGCCGCGCAGCCCTCGGGCGAGATCACCGAGTACACCGAGTTCTCGAGCATCAGCACGCGGTTGGCGACGCCGAGCGCGAGCGCGCCGCCCGAGCCGCCCTCGCCGATGACCACCGCGATGATCGGCACGCGCAGCCGCGCCATCTCCATGATGTTGCGCGCGATGGCCTCGGCCTGGCCGTGCGCCTCGGCGTCGATGCCCGGGTAGGCACCCGGCGTGTCGATGAACGTGAAGATCGGCATGCCGAACCGATCGGCGAGCTTCATGATCCGCAGCGCCTTGCGGTAGCCCTCGGGCCGCGCCATGCCGAAGTTGCGGAACAGGTTCTCCTTCGTGTTTCGGCCCTTCTGGTGCCCGAGCACCGCCACCGGCCGCCCGTCGAAGCGCGCGAACCCGCACACGATCGCGTGGTCGTCGAAGCCGGCCCGATCGCCGTGGAGCTCGGTCCACTCGGTGAACAGCGCCGCGATGTAGTCGTGCGGGTAGGGTCGCACCGGATGGCGCGACAGCTTCGTGCGCTGCCAGGGCGTGAGGCGCGCGTAGATGCGGTCCTGCAGCATCGCGCACTGGTGCTCGAGCTGCTCGATGGACGCGGACAGGTTCACGCCGTTGGTCGTCTCCAGCTCGCGGAGCTGGTCGATCCGCTTGCGGAGCTCGACGATGGGGCGCTCGAAGTCGAGGACGAGGTCCACGCGCGGCCTCCAAGGGGCAGACAGGCCGGCTCCCCTAACGCCCCTCGCCCGCCCGCGCAGCCTGCCACGCGGCGAGCGCCACGGACACGGCGTCGGCGGTGACCCGCGTGAAGCCCAGCTTGTGCATCCAGTTGCGCTGCTTGCGCGCGAGCTGCCAGGTGTCGCGCTCGGTGCGGCGCAGCGCCTCGTCGAGCGGCAGCCCGTCGAGCAGGTGGTCGGCGAGGTGCTTGTAGCCCAGGCTCTGCAGCGGCTTGAGCCCCCGGTCGTACCGCGCGAGCAGGCCGGTCACCTCGTCGAGGTAGCCCGCGTCCATCATCGACCCGAGGCGGCTGGCGATGCGCTCGCGCAGGTCGTCCCGGTCGAGCCACAGCCCGATCACGGGCACGCGATCGGGGGCCTCGGCGTGGGCCGCCTGCAGCACGCTCAGCCGCTCGCCGGTCGCGTGGAACACCTCGAGCCCGCGGACCAGCCGCACGCGGTCGTGCGGGTGCAGGCGCGCCGCGAGCACCGGATCGACCTGCGCGAGCGCGGCGTGCGGATCGTCGAGCGCCTCGAGGCGCGCGCGCAGCGCCGGGTCGACCGGCGGCGTCGCGACCAGCCCGCGGATCAGGCTCCACAGGTACAGGCTGGTGCCGCCCGCCACGATCACCGGGCGGCCCGTGGCGATCACCGCGTCCGCGAGGGCGACGAACGCGGCCGCGTCGAACGGCGCGTCGGGGTCCACCACGTCGATGCCGTGGTGCGGGACCCGCGCGCGCTCCGCCGGCGTGACCTTGGCCGTGCCGATGTCGAGGCCCCGATAGACCTGCATCGCGTCGGCCGACACGATCACGCCGTCGAGCGCCTCGGCCACGCGCAGCGAGGCCTCGGTCTTGCCGGCGGCGGTCGGGCCCGCGAGCACGATCACGCGGGGGGCTGCGGACACGGGCACCTCGTCGCTGCCGCCCTGCTAACACCGCGCCGCTGTTAGGCTGCGGGGATGGAGATCTGGACGTTCTCGCTGCCCACCGAGGGCTTCCCGCTGCTCGTGCTCGGCAGCCTGGCCGGGCTCTCGGTGTTGGCGACGACGCACATCCTGCTCACCCGCAAGGAGTCGTCGTCCGCGGTCGCTTGGACCGCGCTCGTGTGGGCGTCTCCGGGGCTCGGGCCGCTGCTCTACGTGCTGTTCGGGATCAACCGCGTGCAGCGCAAGGCGGTGCGCCTGCTCGGGCGCGTGCCGCCCCTGCCGCGCCCCCCGCCGCTGCCCAAGCCCGAGGACCTCCCCGACGCGTACCGGCACCTCCCGCGACTCGCCCGCGGCATCGGCGCGGTCGTCGGCGACCCGCTGCTCGGCGGCAACCAGGTCGTCCCGCTCCGCAACGGCGACGCGGTCTACCCGCGGATGCTCGCGGCGATCGACACCGCGCAGCACTCGCTGTCGTTCCTCACCTACATCCTCGACGACGACGCAATCGGGCGCGCCTTCGTCGACGCGCTGATCCGGTCGCATCAGCGCGGGGTGGCGGTCCGCGTGCTCATCGACGGCATCGGCGCGCGGCGCTCGTGGGGCCCGGTCAAGGCGCTGCTCACCGCCGGCGTGCCGACCGAGATCTTCCTGTGGTCGTGGAAGCCGTGGAAGATGGCGCTGATCAACCTGCGCAACCACCGCAAGCTGCTCGTCGCGGATGGGCGCCTCGCGTTCACCGGCGGGATCAACATCAGCGAGGACTTCGTCGCCAGGGACGGCCAGCGCCGCGGCCGCGATCTCCACTTCCAGCTCGAGGGGCCGATCGTCCGCCAGCTCCAGACCCAGTTCGTCATCGACTGGGCGTTCAGCGCGGGCGAGGCGCTACACGGCGACGCGTGGTTCCCGCCGGTCCCGGCGGTCGGCACGACGTTCGCGCGCGCCATCCCCGACGGACCCGACGAGGACCTGCTGAAGATCGGGATGACCCTGTTCCAGGCCGTCAGCCTGGCGCGCGAGAAGATCCTCGTCCTCACGCCCTACTTCCTCCCGCCCCACGAGCTCCACGCCGCGCTGATCGCCGCGGCGCAGCGCGGCGTCGAGGTCCGCGTGCTGCTCCCCGAGAACAACCAGCCCTGGTGGATGAACCGCGCGACGCTCGCCGACATCGACGATCTGCTCGCCGCAGGCGTGCACCTCGGCTTCCAGCCAGGCCCCTTCGAGCACAGCAAGCTGTTCGTCGTCGACGACGCGTGGATGCTGTTCGGCAGCACGAACTGGGATCTCCGCAGCCTGCGGATGAACTTCGAGCTGGACGTCGAGGCCTACGACATCGCCCTCGTGCAGCAGACCCTGGAGCTGCTCGCCGACGATCTGCCCGCCGCGCGCTGGGTCACGCTGGACGATCTCCGCCGTCGCCCCCTGCACCGCAAGCTGATCGACGCGAGCATCCGCCTGTTCAAGCCCTGGCTGTGATGCCGACCCAAGCGCGTCCAGGACGAGCCTTCACCCGACCAGGCCCCGCAGGCGAGCGCGAGGAGGGTCGTCGCGAGCGAGCCCCATCGGAGGGAGGACGCAGTCCGACCGGAGCTGGGGCGAGACGAGCGAGGAGCCCGACGACCCGAGCGAGCCGAAGGGGCCGTGCGGAGC
>CAYQSE010000170.1:0-12862 GCA_964419905.1 uncultured Enterobacteriaceae bacterium | reverse complement strand
CCCCCATGCGTGGGCCGGCCGTCCCGGCCGGCCGCCCCTCGTGTGGTGTTCTTGGTTCTCGCCAGGGCCCCCATGCGTGGGCCGGCCGTCCCGGCCGGCCGCCCGTTTCACGGCGTGCGCCGTCGCGATCAGGGCGCGTCGGCCTCGAGGCGCTCGACGCGGACCGCCGTGCCGTACACGAGGATCTCGGCGGCGCCGTTCATCACCATCGAGGTCGTGAACCGCGCGCCGACGATCGCGTTGCCGCCGCGCGCGGCGGCCTCGGCGCGCATCCGATCGAGGCTCTGCTCGCGCGCCTCCGCCATCAGCTTCGTGTACTCGGCGATCTCGCCGCCGACGAGCGACTTGAACGCGGCGACCAGGTCGTGGCCGACGTGTCGGGTGCGGATCGTGTTGCCGCGGACGATCCCCAAGACCTCCACGATCCGGTGGCCCGGGTAGTCGTCGGTGGTCAGGATCGGCATCCCCTCGTCGGGGCGATGCGCGAGGTCGGCGGCGCGCCGCATCAGGTCGTGACTCATCGGATCACCTCTTCGTAGGGGTCGGAGCGTCGGGTGGCGATCCGCCAGCGGATCACCGAGAACAGCAGCAGGACCGCGCCAGCCACCGAGGCGGCGCCGCCAACACGCAGCGGCATCGGCACGCCCTCGTCGAGCGCCAGCTCCACGAGGCCCCAGCCGGTCAGCAGCGCGAGCCCGAGCGCGAGCAGCGCCACGCCGATCGCGCGCTCGTAGCGCACCGGCGCCCGGGCCTCCCACCGGTCTTGCACCAGATCGTGCTCGAGCCGCGCGACCCAGCCGTCCGTCGCGGCCTTCAGCGCGAGGTGCGCGTCCAGCTCGGCGCGCCGCGCCGGATCCGCGACGACGGCGGCCATCAGCTCCTCGCGCTCGGCGGGCGAGGCGACGCCGTCGACCACCTTCACGATCAGCTCTTCGTAGCGCTCGGGGTTCATGGGGCCACCTCCTGCAGTCGCTCGGCCAGGGCCTTGCGGGCGCGGTACAGCCGCGACATCACGGTGCCGATGGGCACGTCGAGCGCCTCGGCGATCTCGGCGTAGGACAGGTCCTCGAAGTGCCGCAGCACGATGATCTCGCGGGCGTCGGGCGCGAGCGCGGCGATCGCCGCGCGGAGCCGCCCGTTCGCGTCGGCCTGCACCATGTGCTCGTCGGCCCCGGGCTGCGCATCGGCGACACGGTCGGCGTCGAGTCCGCCGACGGCCCGCCGGCGCCCGCGCGCCGCGGCGTCCTTGCACGCGTTCCGGACGATCTGGCGCAGCCACGGCGCGAACGGGCGCGCCGGATCGTACCGATCGCGGGCGCGGTAGGCGCGCAGCAGCGCCTCCTGGGCGACCTCGCGCGCCTCCTGCTCGTCGCCGAGCCAGCCGAGCGCGGCGCGGTGGGCGCGGAGGTAGTGGGCGGCGAGCAGATGGGTGAACGTCGTGGTCATGGCACCCACCCCTACGGGGGTGCGCCCGGGGTATTCCCGACGGCCTTCGCGGTCGCCGCGGCGCGATCGATCTTCCCGTTCGGACCGCGTGGCAGCGCCTCGACGCGGACCACCGCGGTAGGGCGTCGGTAGCCGGCGACCCGCTCGCGCGCCCACGCGAGGAACGCCGCGGTGTCGAACGTCGCGTCGGCCACGACCACCGCGACGAGGCGCTCCCCGGAGCGCGGATCGGGCACGCCCACGATCGCGATCTCGACCACGCCCGGCGCGCCCGCGAGCTCAGCCTCGACCTCGGCCGGGAACACCGAGAAACCCCCGACCTTCAGCCGATCGTGACGCCGACCGGCGAGCGTGAACCACCCGCCCGGCCACACCCGCCCGTAGTCGCCCGAGCAGAACCAGCCGTCCGCGTCGGGGCCGCCCCGCCCGCCGCGGTAGCCGCGCAGCACACCCGGACCCCGGAACGCCAGCTCGCCGATCGCGCCGTAGCGCAGCGCGCGACCGTCCGCGTCCACGGCGCGCACCGAGAACCCGGGCAGCAGCCGATGCGGGCTGCGCGCGGCGAGCCTGCCCGTGCCCGGCAGGAACACGCGCAGGGCGGCGGGCCCGGAGAGCTCCACCATCCCGTACAGGTCGACGAACGCGGCGTCCCCGAGCGGGCGTCCGCCGAGCACGACGGCCGCGCCGCGCCGCTGGAAGCGCAGCGCCCGATCCTCGGGCATCCGATCGGCGCCGCTGATCCACGCCTGCACCGCGCTCAGGTCGTAGTCGTCGGCGCCCGCCGCCTCGAGGTCGGCATACGTCGTCGGCACGCCGACGAACACGTTCGGCCGTCGCGTGGCGATCGCCGCGAGCGCGGCCCGCGCGTCGAACCGCGGCAGGTGCAGCCAGTGCACGCCGGCAGAGAGCGCGCCGAGACCGATCGCCAGCCCCATCACATGCGCGAGCGGCGCGGCGGAGAGCACGCGATCCCGCCCGCCGCGCGGCCCGCGGACCCGACCGAACGGCAGCGTAGCCAGCCACCCGACCGGCCCGAGCAGCCCGGCGCTGGTGAGCGTCGCGGCCTTCGGCAGTCCGGTCGTGCCCGAGGTGGTCAGCGTCAGCGCGACCGCGTGTGGATCGCCCTCGAACGGGGGGAGCGGCGGCCCGCGTCGGATCGCGGCCGTCGGCAGCCCGGCGCGCGCCGCGGCGTCGCCGATCGCGCCGGCCACGCCCGCGGCGGACGCCACGGCGGCGAGCTCGGCGTCGGTGAGGCGCGCGTTCACGGGCACCGCGACCCGTCCGGCGCGCAGCAGCGCGAGCGTGGTGACGAGCAGGTCGAGGCGGTTCTCACCGAGCACCAGGGTGGGCCCCAGCGGCAGCCCCGCCGCGGCGACGCCGCCCGCGAGCGCGGCCACGTCCGCGTCGAGCTCGGCCGCCGACCACGTCCGCCGCCCGAGCGCGCCCGGCGTCTCGCCCAGGTCCTCGAGGAGCACGCGGTCGCCGTAGCGCGCGGCCACCAGCGCGGTCAGCGCGCCCAGGTGGGGGCCGCGCGTGAGGCGCCACGCGGCGCGGGCGATCGGCGATACGCTTCGCATCGGCGCACCCTATCCCGCGCCGTCGCCTACAGGGGCGGCGCCCCGGTCGCGACGAGCAGGTCGATCACCGCGAGGTCGCGGGTCATGCGCTCGCGGAGCAGCCCCAGCCGGGCCTGCCGCAGCTCGATCTCGGCGTCCTGCAGCTCGAGCCAGGTCACCGTGCCCGCGGAGAACCCGCGCTGCGCCAACTCCAGGCTCTCCTCGGCGAGCTTCACCTCGGCCTGCACCGCCTCGTAGGCCACCGCGGCGCGCTGGTAGCTCTCCCAGCTCGTCCGCACGTCCTGCTGCACCCGGACCTCGGCGTCTTGCGCCTGAAGCTGCGCGATGCGCACCTCGGAGGCCTTCTGGCGCATCCGCTGCACGCGCATCCCGCCGTCCCACAGCGTCCACCGCCCGTGGATGCCGGCGAACCACTGGGTGGACTCGCCGACGAAGCCGGTGTTCTCGTTGTACTGGAGCGCGAACGTCGCGTCGAAGCTGGGCAGCCACTCGAGGTGCACGCTCGTCCGATCCAGCTCGCTCACCTTGACCCGCGCCCGCGACGCGGCGAGGTCGGCGCGCTGCGCCATCGCGGTGTCGACCGCCTGCTCGAACGACGGGGGCGCGTCCATCAGCTCGGGGAGCTCCACGGTGCTCGCGCGGGGCATCCCGGTCGCGCGCGCGAACGCCTCCTCGGCGCTCGCGACGTCCTCGAGGGCCTGCGCCACCGCGCGTTCGGCGCGGCTCAGCGCCAGCTCGGCCTGGATCACGGCGCGACGTGGCGCGACGCCAGCCTCGACCTGTCGCTGCGCCAGCTCCAGCCCGTCGGCGCGCGCCGCGAGCGAGGCCTCGGACACCTCCACGCTCTCGCGCGCGACCCCGAGCAGGTAGAAGCTCCGCGCCACCCCAGCCACGATCTGCCCGCGCCGGTGCGTCTCCTCGTCGCGCGCGGCCTGGGCCTGGGTGTAGGCCCCCTTGAGCAGCGGCAGCGCCGGCAGGTTCAGCAGCGGCTGGCTGATGGTGCCCTGGGCGGTGAGGTAGCGCTTGCGCTGGATCACGATCGGATCGGACTCGATGGGGACCGGCGACATCGCTGCCGGATCGAAGGTCACCTCGTACTGGGCGAAGTTGTAGGTGCCCTGCGCGGCGATCGTCGGCTGGATCAGCGACCACGCCTGGCCGACCATGATCTCCTGTTGGAAGGTCTGCTCGCGGGTGAGCGCGAGGTCGACGTTGCCGCCCTCGGCGGCGCGCACCGCCTCGGCCAGCGTCACCGCGTGCGCGTCGCCCGCGGCCAGCCCCCCGAGCACGAGCCCCAGCGGGAGCAGCTTCGCTGCGGCGCCCGTCGCCTGCTCGCGCGAGAACAGGCTGCCCAGGCGCGCCCAGGCGCGGTTGAAGTCTTCCAGGATGCTGTACATCGTCGGCACCATCACCAGGGTCAGCAGGGTCGCGAACGTCAGCCCGAAGATCACCGCGATCGCCATCGGGCCCCAGAACTGCGCGCTGGAACCGCCGACGAGCACGCGCATCCGCCCGAAGTCGATCGACACACCGATCGCCATCGGCACCAGCCCGAGCACGGTGGTCAGCGCGGTGAGCATGACCGGTCGGAAGCGCGTCAGCCCGGCGCGCACCAGCGCGTCGTGGGCGTCCAGCCCGCGCGCGCGAAGCTGCTGTACGTAGTCGAGCAGCACGATCGCGTTGTTCACCACGACGCCCGCGAGGGAGATCACCCCGATGCCGGTCATGATGATCCCGAACGACGTGCCGGTGATCAGCAGCCCCCACAGCACGCCGATCAGCGACAGGATCACGCTGGCGAGGATGATCATCGGCATGCCCAGGCTGTCGAACTGGGTGACCAGCACCAGCAGGATCAGCGCGATCGCGATCAGCAACGCGCGCCCGAGGAACGTCGCCGCCTGCTCCTGCTCGTCGTTCGCGCCGCTCAGCGTGATCACGAATCCTTCCGCGTCCGCCGCTGCGATCAGCGCCTCGACCTCGGCGCGCACCGCATTCTCGTTGAACCCCTCGAGGACGTCGCCGAGGATGGTCACGACCATGTCCTGATCGATGTGCTTGATCGCGCCGGACCCGCCTGCGAGGTCGTAGCGGGCGACGGTGGACAGCGGCACCGGGAAGGTGTCGGGGCTGGTGTCGACGCGACCGGGCACGCGCAGATCGAGGATCGACGACAGGTCGCGGCGGAACTCGGGCGCCACGCGGACCATGATGTCGTACTCGTCGTCGCCGTCGCGCAGCGCGCTCGCCTTCGTGCCCGCTACCGCGTTGCGCACCGTGTCGCCGACTTCGGCGGTGCTCACGCCCACCCGCTTCGCCGCCGCGCGGTCGATGCGCAGCGCCAGCTCGGGGCGGCCTACGGTGTAGTCGTCGCGCAGGTCGGTGACCCCGGCGATCTCGGCGATCTGGCGGCGGAACGCCTGCGCGAACTCACCGACGTCGTGGTAGTCGTCGCCCGAGATCTCCACCGCGATCGCGGCGCCGACGGGCGGCCCCATCTCCTGCTTCTCGATCTGGATGCGCGCCCCGGGGATCTCGTCGACGAGTCGCCGCAGCCGCGCGACCGTGTCCGGGGTGGGCTCGATCCGGACCTTCTCGCCCGGGTGCGCGCTGTTGCGATCGGGCAGGAAGTCGACCGAGATCCGCGCCTCGCTCGGGACCGCCTGGGTGCCCGACAGCGCGTCCCCGGTAGCCGACACGCCGACCTCGGCCACATAGACGTCCACGTTCTCCTCGGCGGCGAGGATCGCCTCGACCTGCCGCGTGATCCGATCGGTCGTCTCGACGTCGGTGCCGTCCGGGGCCACGATGCGCACCGTCACCTGGTCCGGGTCGGTGTCCGGGAAGAACTCGGTGCCGTGGTTGAACACGCCGTACACCACGAACGTGCCGATCAGGGCGCCTCCCATGAGCAACAGCGACACGTAGCGGTGCTGGATGCTGAACTCGAGCGTCCACCGGTAGGCCCGCATCAGCGGTCCGGTCTGCAGCGGCGCGAGGTCGTCGTCGTCGCCGGGCGCGCGGGTGCGGGCAGGGCGGCCCATGAACCGCGACATCGTGACCGGCAGCACCGCGATGGCGACCACCAGCGAGGCGATCAGCACGATGATCAGGGTCTTGGGCATGAACCCCATGAACTCGCCCATGATGCCGGTCCAGAACACGAGCGGGAAGAACGCGGCGACGGTGGTGGCGGTCGACGCGGTGACCGCGATCGCGACCTCGCTCGTGCCGTCGATCGCGGCGTCGTGCTTCGACTTCCCCTCCTCGGCGTGCCGGTAGATGTTCTCGACGACGACGATCGCGTTGTCGACCAGCATGCCTAGCGCGAGGATCAGGCTGAACAGCACGATCATGTTCAGCGTGAACCCGAGCGCGTCGAGGACGAGGAAGCTCGACAGCATCGACAGCGGGATCGCGAACGCGACGAACGCGCTCGAGCGGAACCCCATGAACACGAGGATCACCGCGACGACCAGGATCAGCGCGGTGATGATGTTGTTCTGGAGCTCCGAGACCATCGCGCGGATGTACTCGGACTGGTCCGAGAGCACGCGAAACGTCACGCCCTCGGGCCAGGTCGCGCTCTGCGCCTCGGTCTCGGCGCGCACGAGGTCGGCGATCTCGACGATGTTCGCGCCGGGCCGCTTCGTCACCGACAGCGACACCGCGGTCTGCCCGTTCATGCGGGCGTACGTCGCGCGGTCCTCGAAGCCGTCCACGACCCGGCCCAGGTCGCGCACGAACACCGGCCAGTCGCCGATGCGCTTGACCGCGACGGACTCGATCTGGCGCGCGTCGGTGAACTCGCCGGGCACGCGCAGCAGCACGCTGCTCGTCGCGGTGTCGATCGTGCCGCCGGGGATGTTCACGTTCTCGTTGGAGATCGCTCCGACCACGTCGCCGAGCGACAGCCCATAGTGGCCGAGCCGCACCGGATCCATCTCGACGCGGATCTCCCGGGTGAGCCCGCCGGAGAGCTTCGCATCGAGCACGCCAGGGATGCGCCCGACCTTCTCCTCGAGCGTCTCGCCGAGCCCCTTGAGCGTCTCTTCGTCGACCGGCCCCGCGAGGGTCACGATGAGGATCGGGATGTCCGAGAACGCGATCTCGCGCACCATCGAGTCCTCGGCGTCGGCGGGCAGCTTGCTCTTCGCCTGGCTCGTGCGATCGCGGACCCGCTGCAGCGCCTCCTCGATCACCACGTCGGGCTCGAACTCGAGCGCGACGACGCTGACGCCCTCGCCTGATGTCGAGGTGAGCTTCTTCAGATCCTTCACGCCGCTGAGCTCGTTCTCGAGCGGGATGGTGATCAGCGACTCGATGTCCTTGGGCGAGACGCCCGTGTAGATCGTCGTCACCGTCACCACGGGGATCGTGATGTCCGGGCTCGCCTCGCGCGGGAGCGTCACGTAGGAGATCGTGCCCCCGACGAACACCGCGAGCACCGCGATCAGGATCGTGGTGGCGTGCTCGACCAGCCAGCGGATCATCGGCCGCCTCCGTCCGCGGACGCCGCGCCACCGAACACGACGCGGCCGGCCTCACAGCAGATGCCCTCGCGGTTGACCAGCAGCGCGTCGCCGTCGGCGAGGTCGCGATGCCCGGTGATCACGATGCGGTCGCCGTGCGCGAGGCCCCCGGTGACGACCACCTGGTCGCGAACGACCGGGCCCAGTGACACGGGCCGCCACACGGCGACGCCGTCCGTCTCGATGAACACGCCACGGTCGTTGCGTGTGTAGACCACCCACTCCTGCGGGATGGTGACCACGCCCTCCTGCACGACGCGGCTCGCGTCGACGCGGACGATCATGCCCGGCAGCAGCAGCCCGTCCGGGTTGTCGACCTTCACAGCTACCGGGAACGCGCGGCTGTTCAGATCGGCCGCTGCGCCGACGTAGTCGATCACGCCGACGAACGGCTCGGAGCGCGACAGCGCGCCGACCCGCACCGGCATCCCCGCCTGGAGCGCCACCACGTCGCGGTCGGGCACCGAGAGCGTCACCTTCACCGGATCCATCTGGCTAAGTCGCATCACGGGCGAGCCTGGCGGGGCGTACTCGCCGACCTCGACGTCGACAGCGCTGGCGACACCGTCGAACGGCGCGCGGATCACCGCCTGGTCGAGCTGTGCGGTGGCGAGCTGCAGCGAGGCCTCGGCGACGCGCACCTCGGTCGCCGCGCGCTCGCGATCGGCCTCGCTCGCCATGTCGCCGAGCGCCTCGACCCGCCGGAGATCGGACCGCGCCTGGAGCAGCCGGGCGTCGGCCTGAGCCTGCTGCGCGCCGTGGATCTTCGCGTCGACGCGCATCAGCACCTGGCCCTTGTTCACCGACTGTCCGTTGGTGACCGAGACGGACTCGACGCGACCGCCCATCGCGGAGGCGAGCAGCGCGTCGCGCCAGCCCTCGACCTCGCCGGGCAGCGACACGTCGATGCGGGCGTCGGTGGGTGCGAGCACCGCCACCTCGACGCGGGTGGCGCCGGGGCTGGCGCTCGGCGTGGGTGTTGCGGGAACGGCCTGATCGGCGTCCGCGAAGCCGCAGCCCGTGAGCGCGCCGAGCAGCACGAGGGAGGAGATCAGGCGGGTCATCGCGGGGCCACTCCGTCATAGAAGAGATCGAGGAGCGTGTCCGGGTAGCCCCGCTGCAGCGGGAACCCGTGGAGCGCGCCCATCAGGTAGAGGTTCAGGGTGCCGATGAACGCGAGCGCGGCGGCGCCCGCGTCGAGGTTCGGGCGCAGCTCACCCGTGGCCATGCCCCCGCGGATCGCGTCCTCGAGGACCGCGAACGCGCGCATGTGCATCGACATCACGTCGACGACGGGCTGCCGATCGTCGGTCGGGTGCTGCACCGTCATCAGCAGCCGCACCGCGTGGGGGTTCGCGAGCGCGTCCTCGACGTAGCGCGAGATGAACCGGTGCAGCCGCTCGCGCACCGTCCCGGGCCGCGCCAGCAGGTCGTGGACCATCCGCTCCATGTTGTCGAGGTGCGCGTGCACCACCTTGAGGAACAGCGAGTCCTTGTTCCCGAAGTGGTAGTAGAGCGTCGGCTTCGTGACGCCCGCCGCCTCCACCAGCTCGCGCACCGAGGTGGAGCCGTAGCCCTTCTCGGCGAACAGGCGGGTGGCTTCGCGCAGGATGCGCTCGCGAACGTCGACGTCGGTCATCGAGAGTCCTCTATACCGAACGGTAGGTATAGCGACGCGGGCGACGCGCAAGCCCCCACCTCGTCATCGAATGTCGCGGCCCCGCTCAGGTCGGACGAACAACGCATCGAGCGCGTCGTGATGCGAACGCCCAGCCCGGCTCGGCTCTTTCGGCTGAGCGCTCTGAGCGACTCGCCGAGGTTTGCCGGTGCGAACGCCCAGCCCGGCTCGGCTCCGCCGGCTGATCGCGACGGCGGGGCTCCGTGCGTCCGACCCCGTGCGGCGTTCCCCTTCCGTCGCTGCGCGACGGCGGGGCCCCTTGCCTCCAAGGGGTCTGCCTCCCGGAGCCCCACCGCCGCGCGCCGGCTGCGCCTCGCCCCGATCACTGTGCCCGGGCCGCGGCGTAGAGGGCCGTGTCGTGGGCCGGCCGTCCCGGCCGGCCGCAACCCGGCGGCGCGCACGACGCCCGGGATCTCTCCGGCTGGTAGAGCCCCGTCGTGGGCCGGCCGTCCCGGCCGGCCGCAGCCTGGCGTTGCGCGCGGATCTGCGCTGTCCAATCAGAGAGACAGGTTAGGACCGGCGGCCGCCCGAGGTTTCCCATGAAGCAGTCCGCCGCCGTCCGCCCCGAGCCGTCCACCCAGCGCATGGCCGCGATCGCGCACGGCGCCGCGCTCGATCACACGGGGCGCGTGCGGGTGGAGGCGATCCCCGACTTCGACCTCGACCGCACGATCTTCCAGACGCTCGAGGGCGTGTTGCCCCGCTACGTCATGCGCGCGCGGATCGCGAAGGACGTCCGCTGGAACGAGGCGGACGCGCGCGCCGAGCGCGCCGCCTACGAAGCACTCCAGGGCGAGCCGCTGCCTGCGATCGACCCGGCGCTGATCGCCTTCCTCGTCGAGGCGTGCGACTTCGACGTCGAGCACGCCGACGGCTCGTTCCTCGACCACCTGTACTTCTGCTTCGAGTACAGCGCGCGCCACTACCCGGGGCGCGACCCGCTCGTGATGCTGCTGCACTCGATCCTGGGCACGGGGACGAACACGTTCGCGATGCCCGCCGCGCAGATCCCGACGCTGCGCGCGTTGCTCGACCCGTTCGTGTGGGCCCAGACCGAGGCGTTCCCGAGCGTGCTCCGGCTGCTCTACGACGGCGGGCTCCGCCGCGCGCTCCGCGACAACCTGCATCGCCCCGACGCGCTCCAGCAGGTGACGATGCACCGGGTCATCGACAACGCGCCGCTCATGCTCTCGGGCGCCGACCTGTGGATCGCGCTGAACTACCAGCTCATCCACCTCGTCGACTTCCTGCCGGTCTCGAACTGGTCGGTCCACCAGAACGACACCTCATTCATCTTGTTCCGCGACCTCTACGATCTGCTCGAGCGCGCCGGGAAGCGCGAGGTCCGCCTCGACTACAGGCCCGCCGCGGGCCCGCGCCGACGCGTCGACGAGCCGATGGGTCTCGGCGGTCGGCTCACCACGCGGATCCCGGTGCGGCTGAGCGAGCGGATGGCCGCGAAGAGCGTGCGCAAGTTTTCGGCGCGGATCGGACACGCGCTGGACTTCACGCTCACCTGGGCGTGAGCGCCGGGCGCCGTTCGACCTCGGGGGGGGGGCGACTCGACGCGTAGTGTCCCATCCGGGGTTGTACGAGGGCCTCCGCGCGACCTCCAGGGGGGTCGACGGGGCGAACGGGCTGGACCGTGGCCTCTTCACGGGGGCCATGGTCTACTCGCGGCAGGTCCGCACGGCCCAGTTCACCGTGCGCACCCGAAGGCAGCGATCAGGCACCTCGGGCGTCCAGAGACCCCTGGCCTGTGGCACGCACGTCTGGCTGCTGGCGAGGGGACACGGCATACTCTCCAGGCGACCCTGGAAGGCTGGCCAGAAGATGCTCTCTGCGCCAAAGCCGCGATCGAGGCTGAGGACGGCTACCAAGTGATCACGCATGGGTGCAGGTCGATCGACGCGTGACCGACGTTGGACGGTTCGTATGGCCGTCGCAGACGCATCCGTCCCCGACCGCTGCCAGGATCCCAAAGCGCGCGAGGATCATGGAACATCGAGGGCAAACGTCTGTAGTTCGTCCGACGGCGGACGCCCAAGGCACCCGGGACTGCGTCGCACATCGCGCGGCGCAGCGACGCCCTTGTTCACAAAATTGTGAACCGGATATTTTATCGGTGCATTCAGACTTTTTACTGTGCGCGCCGAAGTCCATGGGTCCTGCGCGTCCGGCCGCCGATCATCGAGAGGGGAAACAGAAGGAGTGCAGGGTCTTCGCATCGACGACCACCCAGGAGGCTTCGGCCCCGTCGGTCGCGCTCCCTCGCCGGGCAGCCCCATCTGGAGGTACATCATGAAGTTTCGTCTGTTCGCCGCCCTGATCGGCGCGTCCCTCGTCCTTGGCGCCGCGGCGGTCGCCCAGGAGTACGAAGAGCCCCTCGAGAGCGTGTTCACGCGCAACCCGATCCGCGCAGTGTGGGAGTCGGTGCGGTGGTATGGTGACGCCACCCTCGTGACCCTCGGCGCGGTCCAGACCGACGTCCAGGATGTCGCCATCGCCGTGGACGGTATCGGCGGCACGATCGCCGTCGTCTCCGATGCGGTGGCGGCGGTCGGCGAAGGCATGCCGTCGATGTCGACGAGCTGCTCTGCCGCCGTCGCGACGGTGACCGTCTGCCAGGGCCTCGACTGCTCCACGAAGCTGCGCTACCCGTGCGCGCCGTTCGGTTGTGACGCGCAGGGCAAGACGTGCGGCACGTCGTGCTCCATCTCGAAGGATTGCGCGCCCGGGCACGAATGTGACTATGTGACCCAGCAGTGTGTGCCGGTGTCGTACAGATGCGGGTACGGGAAGGTCATCGCCTCGTGGGGCGCCGAATACAGTTGCGACGGGCACGCATGCCAAGCGGGTGCCTGTGTCGCGCATTGCGGAAGCAACTTGAACTGCGTAGACGGCTACAGCTGCGTGAACAACCGCTGTGTGAAGTGAGTTGCGCCAACCTCGTCTTCCCGGCGGGTCTTCGCCTCTGAGCGCCCGCGTCGGGTCGTGGCTCTCCCGGACCATGCGGAGCAGCTCCTCGTACGGCACGGTCGCGGGATCGTACCCCCCCCCCCGAATGACCTCGTCGTACCCGTGCGCGTGTAGACGTGGTGGCCGGGCGACGTGTTCCCGTCGGGCATCCCGTGCGCGGTCGAACGCATCGGCGAGTCGATGTTCGCCGGGCTCGGGGTTCCGATCGGACCGCTTCGCATCCCGACCTCTGTCAAGATGGAGCCGAACCCAGACCAACGATGCGACGGGAGCGTCCGGAACATCTCCCGACTGTGACCGTCGGGAGATGTCCCGGACCTGGCGTCACGCCGAGGTGCCTCCTCTACAAATCGCCGGCAGTCGAGCGGATCCACGGCTACCCCGTGGCCGAGATACTCGGTCGGGAGACGCAGGAGTACATCGAGCCCCACGACCCCGCGTGCGTGTTGGCTGGCATGAGCGACCTGATCGCGCGTCCCGGGACGGTCGGCCCGCCGGGGTGCCCCCTCAGAGTGGTCTTTGGCTACGCCCCAGGCGTCCGGAGCCGACCACCTTCGACCGGCTGCGCCGGAAGGTGGAGGGGGACCCGAACTGCCCCCTAGGACGGCCATACCAGTTCGGCCAATCCAGGCGCGAGGCGCGGGCTACGG
>CAYQSE010000169.1:0-12963 GCA_964419905.1 uncultured Enterobacteriaceae bacterium | reverse complement strand
GGTCAGGGTGTTCGGTTCAACCTATCGTTCGGATATGGCCCGATCCGAAGCATATGTTGAATCGAACAACCTGACCCCTCCCGAAGTTCTCGAAGAAGCTGGGCGATCGGGAGGTCGTCGGGTGAGTTCGAACAACCTGACCCCTCCCGGTCGAGGGCGCCGCAGAGGAGGTTCTCGAGGCGGTCGGTGCGGGAGCCGAAGCCGCGGGGGATGCCGAGGTCGGCGGAGAGGCGGTCGATGGCGTGGGCGGTGAGGAGGAAGCCGGCGCGGGCGGGCACGGTCCACCACCCCGCGCAGCGGCGGGGGGGCGAGAGCGGGGGAGGCGGTTCGGGGGGGAGGGCCCAGCGCGGAGGCTCGGTCTGGGTGAGGGCGAGCTCCACGGCGAGCTCGGCGACGGTGGCGTGCCACGGCCACGGGCGCAACGCGACGGCGAGCATCGGAAGCCAGCGCAGCAGGTGCGTGTGGAGGAAGCGCGCGGCGACGGCGCGCACGCGAGCGGCCTCGTCGGGCAGCGCGTCGGCCAGCGCGTCGGCCTCGGCGGCGGCGAGCCACGCGAGGTTCGACAGCTCCACCGCGAGGTGGTCGGGCTCGACGTCGCGGGGGCGCGCGGGCAGCCCGCTCTCGGCGTACGCGGCGACGACGGCCTCCGGCGCGGCGCCGCCCAGCAGGCCATCCTCGCTGACGAACACGCTCTCGTAGGGGAACGTCTGCAGCCCGAATACGGCGTGGTGCAGCGCCGCGCGCGCGTCCGCGTCGCCGTCGGGCCAGCCCTCGGACAGCGCCGGCAGGTCGGCGATCGCGTCGCGGACCGCGTCGGTGGGGCCCTCGAGCACGCAGCGGGACAGCAGCGCGTACAGCCGGCTGCGCGCCGCGGCCTCGCTCAACCCGGATCCTTCGGCAGATCGTAGGCGGCGCGAACCGGCCGCAGCGGCCGCTTCAGCCACAGCGGACGCCGCGTGCCGTCCGGGCTGTGCTGGCTCGCCGGCTTCGTCAGCGCGCGCCAGGCACGGTACACCGCCATCGAGCGCTCGGTGTCGACCCACACCGTGCCATACGCCTCGCCGTCCGCCGCCTTGCGCACGCCGGTCGCGCGCTGCAGCCAGCAGTGCGCGCCGCTGACCGGATCGGGGTGCACCGCGTGGGTCAGGTTCTGGTGCACGCCCACCGTCTCCCACCAGATGCGCTCGGTGTCCGGGTCGCTGCTCGTCCACGCCGCCGCGCCGCCACGCGCCTTCATCGTGAACTGACCGGCGTCTTCCTCGATTCCGACGTGCGCGCTCGCGCCGCGGTTCACCCCCACGTCGGCCGCGAGCCGCCATCGCCCGAGGTGGTGCGAGATCGCGATCACGCCGGGCTTGATGCCCTCGGTGACGAACACCTTGTCGACGAACCACCCGATCTCGGTGTCGATCCGCACCAGCCCGCCGGTGTCCACGCCGATCCGCGCGGCGTCCTCGGGGTGCATCCACACCGGGTTGTGGTGGCTGATCTCGACGAGCCACTTCGCGTTGGCCGACCGCGTGTGGATCAGCGTCGGCAGCCGGAAGTTCGGCAGCAGCAGCATCTCGCCGCCCGCCCGGTCGATCTCGGAGGGGTCGACGTGGCTCGGAAGCGGCCACGGCACGGCGTACTCCTTGCCCGTCCACCCCCAGTCCACCAGCGTCGTCGACAGCAGCTCCAGCTTGCCGCTCGGGGTCTCGAACCCCTTGCGACGCACGCCGTCGATCAACACACCGCCCGCTTCGACCTCGCGCTCGTAGGGGACGTGCACGTCGGCCGGCACCTCGAACGCGCCGTAGCGCCGCATGTAGGCGAGCGGCGTCAGCCCCTCGGCGGCGGCGGCCTCGGGCAGCCCGGGCACGCTGCGCTCGAAGATCCACCCCCAGTACTCGTCCTGGGTGATCGGCGCGCCGGGCCGCGTCGGGCTCTCGAAGTACTGCCGCACGCCGAGCGCGCCGTCGGGGTCCATCGCGAACGCGAGGTCGACCCACAGCTCGGACTCCTCCCACACCTCGCCGGGGTTGGCCTCCCAGGTGCGCGTCACCGGCTGTCCGGCGCGCTCCATCGCGACGCGCCGCACCGGCTGCCGAAAGCCGATCCACTGCGCGGCGTGCGTCTCCTGGCTCATCAGGTCGTGCCGCTCGCCGGCGTGGCCCATCGGCAGCACGTAGTCGGCGAACCACGCCGACTCGTTCCACGTGGGCGTCAGCGCGACGTGCAGCTTGAGCTTCTGCTCGTCGCGCAGCGCCTTGAGCCACATGAACCCGTCCGGGTTCGTCCACAGCGGGTTGTAGACCCGGGTGAAGTACACGTCGATCTCGCCGCGCCCCTCCTCGAGGAAGTGCGGCAGCAAGAACGACATCTCGAAGTGCGCGAGCGGCCACTCGTCGGGCAGGTGAAGGTCGTTCCACGCCGTGCCCGGCGGCGGCTGCCGGTAGGGCTTGGGCACGAACTTGTTCCACGAGTTGCCCGCGGTGCCGCCGACGGTGCCCAGGCTGCCGGTGAGCACGTTGAGGAACATCAGCGCGCGCACGATCTGCCAGCCGCCGCGGTTGCCGATCGACGCGGCGCGCCAGTTGTGTGCCGCGAGGCGATCGCCGGCGCGCGCGACGTGCTCGGCGGCCTCCCGGATGCGCGCGACCGGCACCTGCGCGCGCTCGGCGGCCGCCTCGAACGTGAACTCGCGGTACAGCGCGCGCAGCGCCGCCTCGAACTGCGCGAACGTGGCGGGCGCGCCGTCCTGCGGCAGCGCGGCGAGCACGACCGGATCGTCGATCACGTCGGGCGCCCGCGCGCAGAACGTCTCCCAGTCGACCCAGCGCCGCACGAACTCGCGGTTCCACTGGCCGGTTTCGAGCAGGTGCCGGGCGATCGCCAACAGGACGTGCGCCTCGCTGCCGGGCCACGTCGGCAGCCACACGTCCGACTTGCTCGCGGTGTTCGACAGCCGCGGGTCGAGCACGATCAGCTTCGCGCCCTTGCGCATCCCGTCCATGATCCGCTGCGCGTGCGGGTTGAAATAGTGCCCCGTCTCGAGGTGGCTGCTGATCAGCAGGATGGTGCGCGCGTGCTCGTAGTCCGGGCTCGGCCGGTCGAAGCCCGCCCACAGCGCATAGCCGAGCCGCGACGACGCGGAGCACACGTTGGTGTGGCTGTTGTGCCCGTCCACGCCCCACGCCTGGATCGCGCGGTTGGCGTAGTGGTCCTCGCCGGGCCGCCCGACGTGGTAGACGATGCCGTCGCGCCGCCGCTTGCGGCTCGCCGCCATCTGCGCGCCGATGTCGGCCAGGGCCGCGTCCCAGCTCACCCGCTTCCACTGCCCGTCGCCGCGCGGCCCGACCCGCTTGAGCGGGTAGAGGATGCGCTCGGGGTCGTAGACCTGGTTGTGGGTCGCTGGGCCCTTCGCGCAGTTGCGGCCGCGCGAGCCGGGGTGGCGCGGGTTGCCCTCGAACTTGCGGATCTCGAAGGTCGTCTTGTCGACGTACGCGAGCAGCCCGCAGCCGCTCTCGCAGTTGAAGCAGATCGTCGGCACCAGCGTGTAGCGGCGCGGCACGCGGTTCGGCCACGCCTTGCTGTCCCACTCGACCCAGTCGTCCCACTCGGACGCGGGGGGATAGCTCGACATCCGCCCGTCGGGGTGCTGCACCTCGGTGAGCTGCACCGGCGGCCGGTCGGCGACCGCGAACCGCGGCGGCGACAGCCCGGCGACGTTCGTGGGCACGGACGCCGACGGGGTCTCGCTGCCGCGGCTGGGCGGCAACCCCATCAGGCGCGCGAGGGTGTCGGCGATGCGTCGGGAGGTGGTCACGGGCTGCCCATCAGCTGTTCGGGACCTCTTGCGGGGCGGTCACGAACGCGGTGTTGTAGAGGTAGTGGCCGAGCATCGCGGTGATCAGCGCGCCGAGCGCCTGCGCGCCGCCGCCGAGCGCGACGAGCGCGAGCGGGGCGACGTGGCCGAGCGCGAGCCCGCCCCACCAGAAGTGCATCCGCCACTTGCCGCGCACCAGCGCGTGGTTGGCGCGGCGGGCGACCTCGGTCGCGTGCGGCACGCCGAGATCGCCGACGAGCTGCGTGAGCGCCGAGGCGGCGAGCGCGACGAGGGCGACGCCGCGCGCCGCCGCGAGCAGCCCCTCGGGAACCTCGGCCACCAGCGGCAGCGCGAGGAACGGCAGCGCGCCGAACAGCAGCGCGTGCAGCGTCATCTGCGCGGGCAGGTGGCCCGCCTGCCACAGGTCGCGGCCCTCCGCCTGCGCGAACAAGAACGCGGTGTAGATCGCGGCCATCAGCGCGAGCGGCGCGCACACCACCGCGAGCGGCAGCCGAACGGCCTCGGCGAGCCCTGTGCCCACCAGCCCGGCGAGCGCTGCTACCTCGGCCGCCCACCACAGCCCGCTGACCGCCGAGAACGCGGCGAGGATCCACGCGGCGCGCGCGACCCAGGAGCGCCACTGGGGCCGCACGAGCAGGTAGAAGAACCGATCCGGGCGGTCGAGATCGGCCACGAGCAGTCCGAGCGTGGTCAGCGTCATCGCGATGCCCAACCCACCGAGCCAGCCCATCGCGGCGGGCGCGAACGGCACGCTCGGCACGAGCGCCGCGAGCGCGAGCAGCAGGAACACGCCGCCCGCGATGTGCTTGGTGACGAGATAGGCCGGGATCTGCCAGTGCCACTGCAGCCGGTGCTGGGCGTTGTAGGTGGTCTGCGCCATGTGGCCTGCCATGCGCCCGCCGACGACCACCGGCCCGCCTGCGCTCAGGCCCTGCGCCTGTGGCGCGCGCAGCGCCTGCCCGCGATCGTTGTGGCGCACCGCGCTCGACGCGGAGGGCAGCGGCTCGGGCGTGTGGTCGTGCAGCGCGTCGGCGAACAGGAAGCTCTCGGGGACCTCGGTGGCCGTCGGATGCAGCGCGAGCGCGTTGCCCTCGATGTAGAACAGCTTCGGGCTCGTGCCCTGCTCGGGCTTGCGCACCGTGACGTCGTGCGCCGCGAGCTTCTGGGCGATCTCGGAGTGTGGGTCGTCCAGATCGCCCGCGAGGATCGCGTGCTCGGGGCAGACGACCACGCACGCCGGCTCGAGCCCGACGTCGATCCGGTGGCTGCAGAAGTGGCACTTCGCGGCGGTGTGTGACTCGGGGTCGAGGTAGATCGCGTCGTACGGGCACGCCTGCGTGCACGCCTTGCAGCCGATGCACGCGTCGGTGTCGAACTCGACGATCCCGTCGTCGCGCTGGAACATCGCGCCGGTCGGGCAGATGCGAACGCACGGCGGGTTCGCGCAGTGGTTGCACCGCGTCACCTGGAACGCGCGCCGCGAGTCCGGGAAGCGTCCGGACTCCACCGACTTCACCCAGGTGCGGTTCACGCCCAGCGGGACCTCGTTCTCGCTCTTGCAGGCGGTCGAGCACGCGTGGCACCCGATGCACGAGCCCGTGTCGATCACGAAGCCGTAGTTCATCAACCCTCCGGCGGAGCCCGAGCCTAGCAGGCGACCGCCGTTCGCGCCGCGCGTGATACAGCGAGCCTGTCCGCCCCGTGGGTCTCTCGTGTGGTCCTACCTCGCTCGCTTCGCCAGCTTCCGCGATCTCGCCGGCTACCGCCGCGAGGATCTGCGCGGGGACGCGCAGGCGGCGCTGACCGTGGCGCTGCTCGGCGTGCCCCAGAGCCTCGCCTACGCGCTGATCGCAGGGCTGCCGCCGGCGATGGGGCTCTACGCTGCGGCCCTCCCGGCGGTGTTCGGCGCGCTGTTCCGCAGCAGTCGGTTCGTGATCACCGGTCCCACGAACGCGGTCAGCCTGCTCATCGGCACGGTCGTCGCCGCCGAGGTGGGGGCGGGCGATCCGGTGACGATCGCGGTCACCCTCGCGCTGATCGTCGGCGCGATCCAGCTCGCGATGGGGCTCGCCAACCTCGGCGCGCTGGTCGACTACATCTCCACCGCGGTCGTCCTCGGCTACATCACCGGCGCGGGGCTGCTGATCGCGGTGGGTCAGCTCCCGAACGTCACCGGGAGCCCCGGCGGCGACGGCAACCTGTCCGAGAAGCTGTTCACCTGGGCGGTCCAGCTCGGCGCGCTCGATCCGCGCACGCTGGCGCTCGCGCTGGGCACCACGGCGTTCATTCTGCTGCTGCGTCGGCGCGCACCGAAGGCGCCTGGCCCCGCGATCGCGATCGGCATCGGCATCGCGCTGGCGACCGTGTTCGATCTGAGCGCGCTGGGCATCACGCTCACCGGGGACATCGCGAAGATCCCCCGCGGGCTGCCGCCGCTGTCGCTGCCCGACCTCGACCTGTTCCGGGCGCTGTTGTCCGCGGCGGGCGCGATCGTGGTGCTCAGTCTGGTCGAGAGCAACGCGGTCGGTCGCGGGATCGCGAGCAAGTCGGGCGAGCGGCTCGACACGAACGCCGAGTTCGCCGGGCACGGCATCGCGAACCTCGCCGCTGCGTTCACCACCGGCATGCCGGTCTCGGGCAGCCTCGCGCGCAGCCAGCTCAACTACGACCTGGGCGCGCGCACCCGCATCAGCGCGGCGCTCTCGGGCGTGTTCGTGCTCCTCGTGCTCCTCGCGCTCGGCCCGGTCGTCGATCGCACGCCGGTGCCGAGCCTCGCCGGGCTGCTGCTCGTGATCGCGTTCGATCTCGTCGACGTGCCGCAGATCCGCTCGTTGCTGAAGAGCCGCTGGAGCGACCTCTCGAGCTTCTTCGTCACCCTCGTCGGCACCATGGTGCTGCCGCTCGACGAGGCGATCTTCCTCGGCGTCGTGATCAGCCTGGTCCTGTTCCTGCGGCGCGCGCGGCTGCTCATGGTGCGTGAGATGGGGGTCGACGCGGGGCTGCACCTGCGCGACGGGATCACCCGCGACGGGTCGCGCCGGACCTGCCACGCGATCCGCATCCTGCACCTCGAGGGCTCGCTGTTCTTCGGTGCCGCGAACGAGCTGCGCGACGCGCTCGCGGAGGTCGTCGCCGATCAGGAGGCGCGGGTGGTGATCCTGCGGCTCAAGCGAACGCACGACCTCGACTTCACCTCCGCGTCGGTGTTCGAGGAGGCGCACCACACCCTCGAGCAGCAGGGGCGGCGGCTGATGCTGGTCGGGATGCGCGAGGCCCAGATGGACCTGATCACCCGCACCGGCATCGGCGTCGAGATCGGCCTCGAGAACCTCTACCCGACGCGACCGGGCTGGTTCGTCGCGATGAACGAGGCGATCGTCACCGCGCTGCACCACACCGAGGGCCACAGCTGCGAGCCCGCCGGCTGTCCGCTCGAGCGGTACGCTGCGGCGCGCATCCACGGCGCCACGCCCTCATCGGTCGAAGAGCGCGGGTAGGGTCGCGTGCTCCGGCGCCTCGGGGTCGACGCGAACCGCCACCTCGGCGCCAGCGCGCAGCGCGCGGGCTGCGGGTACGTCGCGCACCGCGACCCACGTCGCGACCGGCACGCCGCCGTAGCGGTACGTCAGGCGGATCCGGCCGCGCCCGCGGAAGAAGTCGGCCGACGCGACGCGCGCGTGCACCGGTGCGCCGTCCGCGAGCAACCGCTGCACACGGCGGATCCGCCACGCCGCGAGGCCGAGCCCACCCAGCGTCCCCGCCGCGGTCAGCAGCGCGGGGAACGGATCCTCCGCCATGAACGCGAGCCAGGCGCCGGGATCCGCGGGCACGCGTCCGAGCGCGATCGCGATGATCAGCGCGATCCACACCACGATCGCGGCGACGATCCCCTGCGAGGCAGCGGTGTCGACGCGCGCGATCGCGAGCGCAGAGGGACGTGTCGGGGCAGGGGGTCGCAGGTGCAGATCGGACAGGGTGGTGCTGTCCTCGCCGCGCAGCTCCCGCAGGCGGCTCACCGTGTTCCCGTCCCACGCGCGTCTCGGCGCGATCCGCCCGGTGACGTGGTCGTTCACGCCGCTCCACACCGCGAGGAGCTCGCCGACGGTCTGGGCGCGCTGGTCCCGGTCGGCGCGGAGCGCGCGCGCGACGGCGGCCGCCTGCCGCACCTCGACCGCATCCAGACGCTCGCCAAGCGCGGAGCCGTCGTCGACGGGCGGGTCGGCGCCCGCGAGCAGCGCATAGAGCAGCCCGCCGACGGCGTAGAGGTCGGCGGTCTGGCCCCACGCCGCACCTTCGTCCCGCACCTCCGGCGGGCAGTAGGGTGCCGGGGGCAAGCCGCCCAGCGCGGCGGCGAGCCCCGGCGCGACGAGTCGGGGCGTTGGGCCGGTGGAGCCGACCTCGAGGATCACCGCCGACGGCGTCGGCGCACCGTGCACGATCCCTTCGGCGTGCAGGGCGCGAAGCCCTTCGAGGATCCCGTCGCCGAGGTCGTCGGCCTGATCGACCGTGAAGGGCGCGTCAGCGATCGCGGCGGCGACCGACGGGCCCTCGATCAGCGCCTCGACGACCGCGAGGTGGGTGTCGGTCTCGACCACCTCGACCACCTCGGCGAGGTTGGGGTGAGCCACGCGCGAGACCGCCGCCGCCCAGGCGCGCACGGCCTCGCGCCGCGCGGGCTCCGGCCCGTTCAGCACGTAGAGCGCGCGATCCACGTTGGCGCGGGTGTCGGTCGCGGCGACACGGAACACGTGCCCGGCGCGGCCGAGCGGGCGCAGCACGCGGTAGGGTCCGATGTGGAGGTGGTCGGTCACCCGAACGACTAGCCCGACGCCTCGCGCGCGCCCCTTTCGCGGCGCTGACACGCGGCGTCCCACCCGATCGTGCCGGGTGCTATGCTCGCTCGGCTCTTCCAGGCGAGGCGCGGGTGCTCAAGGCTGGCGACCGGATCGGTGACTGGATCGTGATCGACGTCCTCGGTGAGGGCGGCATGGGTGCGGTCTACCGCTGCCGCAACGCGATGTCGGATCGCATCGAGGCGGCGGTGAAGGTCATCAAGCCGCACAGCCTCAAGGACGAGACCGAGCGCTTCGTGCGCGAGGTCGAGTCGCTCGACGCCCTTCGGCACGCCGCGGTCGTGCGGATCAAGGGCTGGGGCGAGGATCTCCAGCGCGGCGTGCTGTGGCTCGCGATGGACATCGTGCGCGGCGACGATCTCGAGAAGGTCCTCGCGCGCGGGCCCCTCGACGTCGCCACTGCGCGGCGCGTGTTCGCGTCGGTGGCCGACGCGCTCCGTCACGCGCACCAGCGCGGTGTCTACCACCGCGACATCAAGCCCGCGAACATCATCCTCGGCGACGACGGTCACCCGTGGATCGTCGACTTCGGCATCGCGGTGCAGAAGGGGCGGACGCGGCTGACCGCGATGGGCACGGTGCCGGGCACGCCCGCGTACATGGCGCCCGAGATCTTCAGCGGCGAGTCGCGGCCCGATCCGGTGAAGCTCGACGTGTACGCGCTCGGCCAGGTCCTGCACGAGGCGATCACGGGCCGGTTCGCCTTCCCCGACGCGTCCGACAGCATCTCCACCGGGCAGGCCCTCGTCTCCCTGATGGGGCGCAAGCTGAAGGCCGAGGCGCTCGATCCCGGGCCGGAGTTCCCCGATGACCTCCGCGCGCTGATCCGCAACGCGACCGAGCCGGAGCCCGACGATCGCCTGGCTGACATGAACAGCTTCTATGAGGCGCTCGCGGTGCTGCCGCCCGTGCCGCGTCCGTCCGCGCCGCCGATCCCGGTGGACGGGCCGGTGCGGCAGGGCAAGCCCACCGAGTGGGTGCAGTCGAACCCACCCCCCGCCAAGGCGAAGCCCGCGGCGTCCTCGGCTCCGAAGGGCGCCGCGCCGCCGCCGCGCTCACCGCCGCCACACACGACGGAGCCTCCGCGGCGCGGTGGCCTTGGCGTCGGGCTGTTGGTCGCGTTCGGGCTGATGATCGCGGCGCTGTTCGTGCTGATCGGGTTGTCCGCTGTGGCGGTGATCGGCGGCATGGGCTGGTCTTCGCGCGGCGGCACCGACACGGGCGTGGTCGTCGTCGAGGCCGCGCCCCGCGACCTGCAGGTCGCGATCACCGGCCTGACCGCGGGCACGCCGGTCGAGCTCGCCGTCGACGGGCGACGCCCGGACAACCTGTCGAGCACGACCTTCGAGTTCGCCGCAGTGCCCGTCGGCGTCCACGAGATCTCGGTGGTGGTGGGTGAGGGCTGTGTGCTCGAGGACGTCGCCGAGTGTCCTGGCTGCTGCACCTGCCTCACCCACGTCATCGAGGTCGTCGCGGGCGAAGGCGAGCAGACGGTGGCGATCGAGGCCGCCCCGCCGCCGCCGCCCTCGCCGCGCTCGGTGCGGGTCCGCGCGCCGCAGGTCGAGGAGCCGTGGAACGTCCTGGTCGATCTCGGCGGCGCCACCGGGCCGACCGGCAGCCGGGTCGATCGGGTCACCAAGGACTACCCGCGCGTCGAGCCGGGCACCTACGCGATGCGGGTGGAGGCGGGGCGCTGCCCGACCGACGCGCGCGGCTGCTGGCCGACCGGCGCTTGCCCCGACGGGTGCGTGTCGTACACCACGCAGGTGAGCATCCCGTGCGGCGAGGAGGTCCACGAGATCGTCGTCGATCTGCCCACGCCGAAGGGCACGGCGCCGGTCGCGGCGGCGTCGGGCACCGCGTGTCGCAAGACCTGTCCGAGCGGCGCGTGGACCGGCGGCAACATCGCTGCAGGCGAGCGGGTCTCGGTCACCGCGGTCCACGAGGACGACGCGTACTGCGGCTACCCAGGCGTGGTCGGCGTCACGGGCACCGTGGCCGGCGGGATGCAGTCCAACGACGGCTGCTGGATGGGCGGCGGGCTGTATGGCGATGACGGCGTCGAGTACTACTTCTACAAGGCGTCGGTGAAGAAGGTCGGGTCGTCCGCGCCGCGGCCTGCACCCACAGCCACCGGCAAGGACGGTCGATACCTCGGCGCGTCGATCCCGCGCGGCGCCCGCGTGCTCATCCTCGATGTGCACCCCGACGACGCGTACTACAGCTACCGCGACAGCCTGGTCGCGCTCGGCTGCGAGGCCACCGGAGAGCTGACCGCGATGGACAGCGGCTGGTTCGCAGGGCCGCTGCACTGCGCCGCCGCCGAGGTCGACCTGTACTTTTACAAGGTCGCGCTGAAGCGCTGATCTGGGGAGGCCCTCCCTGCGACGTTTCGCCCAGCGCCTGACCCCGCGAGACTTCTTCGCGAAGATCTCCGCGACGCGGTTCGCGATCGTGCTGGTCGACTCCGGGGCGAACCTCAGCTTCAATCCACACGTCATCGACCACTTCGACCTCGCCCACCCGCGGCTGTTCACGTTCGGGCTGCTCGATCGCGCGCGGATCACCCGGCCCGACTTCTGGGAGCAGAACTTCCGCACCGCCTTCGGGCCGCTCACGCGTGGCGTGCGCGAGCCCGAGAGCGGCTACTACCTGTTCGAGCTGGGCGCGGTGCGCGCGCACCGCAAGGCGTCGCCGTGGCTGGACGAGCACGCGGCGGCCAGGCAGATCATCGACACGTTCGACGAGCGCGTGCGGCGCGCCGCCGGGCAGGAGGCGCCAGGGGGCGCGGACGACGGGCCGCGACGGGCGCATGAGGCGCCGCCTCCGCCGCCTCCGCCGCCTCCGCCCCCACCCTCGCCGGCCGCTGCGTACGATCCGTTCGCGGTCCTCGGCCTGTCCTCCGACGCGACCGACGACGTGGTCAAGGCCGCCTACCGCGAGCAGATGAAGCAGAACCACCCGGATCGGGTCGCCCACATGAGCGTCGCGATCCGAAAGGTCGCCGAGGACCAGACGAAAGCGATCATCGCGGCCTATGAGGCGATCCTGGCGATGCGGAAGGGCGCGTCGCGGTAGCGCGGCCCCGCCCTGCTATGGTGCCGGGGCAAGGAGGCGCGCGATGGCCCATGATGACCCCGGGGCGCAGGGCAGCCCACCGCGATCCGGCCCGCGGCGGAGCGAGCACTTCTCGGACGGCAGCGGGCTCGATCCGGTCTACTCGCTCGATCTGTCGACGTGTCGGACGTACTCCGATCTGCTGCGCGAGATGCGACACACCTCGTTTGGCGGGCGTCAGCTCGGCGAGGCGGCCGACGTGCTCCACGCGATGGTGGCCGACCCGGACTGCCTGGTGGTGGGCACGTTCTCTGGGGCGATGACGGTCGCCAAGCAGGGGCTCGTGCTGTGCGACATGATCGACCGCGGGATGATCGACGTCGTCGTGTCGACCGGCGCGCTGATGACGCACGGCCTGGTCGAGGCGGCGGGCATGACCCACTTCAAGGCGCCGCCCGAGCTCGACGACCACGAGGCGTTCTACGCGGGCTTCGATCGGGTCTACGACACGCTCGAGCTCGAGCAGAACCTCGACGACCTCCAGGCGTTCGTCGACACGGTGCTCGACGCGTGGCCCGAGGGCGAGATCGCGTGCAGCCGAACGCTGTGTGCGCGGATGGCCGAGTCGCTGGTCGCCACCTCGCCCGCCGGCGCGCGCGGCATCCTGCAGAGCGCGCTCGCGCGGCGCGTGCCGGTCTACATCCCGGCGTTCACCGACAGCGAGCTCGGCCTCGACGTCGGGCTGCACAACCGGATGCGGCGCATGCAGGGCCGGGAACCCATCCAGTTCGACCCGTTCCTCGACCTGTTCGACTACACCGAGCGCATCGCGGCGGCCAAGCGGCTCGGGATCTTCACGATCGGCGGCGGGGTGCCACGCAACTGGGCGCAGCAGGCGGCGCCGTACATCGATCTGATCGAGACACAGAGGGGGAAGCCGGGTCGAAACCAGCGCTTCCGCTACGCGGTGCGGATCTGTCCGGAGCCGGTGCACTGGGGTGGGCTGTCGGGGTGTACGTACTCGGAAGGCGTCACCTGGGGGAAGTTCGTCCCGCCCTCCGAAGGCGGGCGCTTCGCGGAGGTGCCTGCCGACGCGACCATCGCCTGGCCGCTGATCGTGGCTGGCGTGCTCGAGCGCCTCCGCTAGCCCCATGACGGGGGCCGGGCGTCCCGCCCGGCCGCCTTGCAGCAGACGGTCGGCCGGGACGGCCGACCCACGATCCT
>CAYQSE010000168.1:11426-13094 GCA_964419905.1 uncultured Enterobacteriaceae bacterium | reverse complement strand
CGGCCGGCCCACGGCTCTGTTCCTGGATTTGATGTAGGGCGGCCTGGACGTGGGTCGGCCGTCCCGGCCGACCTGCTCGACGACTTCAGGGCGCGCGGAGCGCGTGGTCGACGTGGAACAGCTTCGCGAGCAGCGCGACGCGCATCCACATCCCGTTGCGCTCCTGGCGCCAGTACGCGACGCGCTCGTCGCGCACGTAGTCCACCGCTTCGTCGATCTCGTCGCGCTTGGGCAGCGGATGGAGCAGGCAGGCGGTCGGCTTCATCTTGTCGAGGTGGTCCAGCCGGAACACGAAGTCGGCCGACGCACGCTCGTGGCCGGGCCCGCGGTCGGCGTCGTGCTCGTCTTGGATGCGCGTCATGTACACCGCGTCCGCCTCGGGCAGCGCCGCGTCGAGCGAGGGCGCCGTGCGCCACGGGATCTTGTGTTGGTCGAGGAACGCGAGCACGTCGGGTCGCATCTGGTAGCGCTCGGGCGCCGCGAAGATCAGCCGCACGTCGCGAAACTCGCGCATCAGGAACGAGAGCGAGCGCACCGTGCGCCCGCGCGCCAGGTCGCCCACCAGCAGCAGCGTCTTGCCGTCGATGCCGCCGACGGGCGCGAGCGCGCGCTGCAGGGTGTAGATGTCGAGCAGCGCCTGCGTGGGGTGTTGGGTGGTTCCCGAGCCGCCGGACACGATCGGGACCGGCACCTCGGCGCCGTCGTCCAGCGTCACGCGGCGGTGCGCCTGCATCGCGGTCCAGAACGCCGTCGGCGCGGCCTGATCGTCGCCGTGCCGCATCACCACGAGATCGACGTAGCTGATGAACGTGCGGACCGAGTCGACCAGCGACTCCCCCTTGCTCATCGACGAGATCTTCGGGTCACGCACGCTCATCCGGCTCATGCCCAGCAGCGCCTGCGCGGTGTTGAAGCTCATGAAGGTGCGGCTGGACGGCTGCACGAAGAAGTTCAGCGCCATGCGGTGGCGCAGCAGCGAGCCCATCCGCTCGCGGCCCGCCGGGGTCTTGTGGAGCGCGCGGGCGGCGTCCGCGAGCGCGCAGAGCTCGTCGAGCGCGGCGCGATCGAACTGCTGCGCGAACAGGACGGCGCGATCGCCCACCAGCGGTGCCTTCTCGGCGTCGGACAGCGCGAGGAACGCGCTCAGGGACAGGTCGAGCACGACCACCTCCTCGACGCGGGGAGTCTAACGCCTCTCGGGGTCAGCGCGGCGCGCGGGTGAACGCCGCGATCGCGTCGACCAGGCCCACGGCGAGGTCGCGACCCGGCGCGTTGTAGCTGAGCCCCGCCGCGGCGGTGAGCGTGTCGAAGGGGGCGGGTTCGTGCTTGAGGACATGGTCGGCGTCGGGCAGATCGACCCGGATCACCGTGCGTCCGGCGTCGCGCGCCGCCGCCTCGAGGAGGTCGGTGTCGAGGTCCGGGCGCACCTGCAGGTCCTTGTGCCCCTGCACGAGCAACACCGGCAGGTCGAAGTCGTCGAACGCGTCCGCCGGATCCCAGGCGACCAGCGCTCGGGTGAACGCTTCGGCCGTGGGCTCTTGGAACGCGCCGATCAGCGCGGCGATGCCGGGGATCTGAACGTGCTCCGAGGGCGTCACCGTCTCGCCTGCGGCGATCGCGTGGAGCGCCGACCGGAGCCCGGCGACCTCCGAGGCGCGCAGCGCCTCG
>CAYQSE010000168.1:0-11416 GCA_964419905.1 uncultured Enterobacteriaceae bacterium | reverse complement strand
TGGCTGACGAGAACGTCGCCGAGGGGGCGTCCCGCGGTCGAGAGCAGCGCGACCCCTGCGAGCGGGACGCCCGGACGCGCCGCGAGCCGTAGCGCGTGCGCCCCGCCCTCTGAGTGGCCCGCGACCACGAGCCGCGTCGGGTCGATGCGCGGGTGGGCGGCGAGCAGCGCGAGCGCGCCGCGCTGCTCGTCGAGGTAGTGCTCCCACAGCAGCGGCGGCGGGAACGCTGTCGCGCCGGTGCCGCGCTTGTCGTAGCGGAGCACCGCGACGCCCTGGGCGGCGAGCGCGTCGGCGAGGCGCCGCGCGCTCCCGTTGTCGCCCGGCAGCATCGGGCTCTCCCAGTTCCGGTCGGTGGGCCCGCTGCCTGCGATCAGCAGCACCGCAGGCACGCGCGCGGTGCCGCCGGGGAGCGTGAGGGTGCCGTGGACCTTAGCCCCCGCCGCCTCCCAGGTCACCTCAGCGGCGAGCGCGGCGACCTCGGTCGGCGCGGCCTCGACGGCGGCGGCGGGCGGAGCGGGCTTGCAGGCCGTGAGCGCCACCATCAGGACCATGAACAGGGACATGCGACCTCCACGGTACACCCTACGGGCGGCCTCGATTCCTATTCCACGCGATGACCACGCAGCGGTCCTGGCTCGATGTTCGGGCCGGGCGGAGGCCCTCATGTCGCTTCCTTCCGCGCGCTGGCGGTCGCGAGCGTCGCCCTCGCGTGCTGCCGCGACCGAGGCGCGCCACTACCCGTCGAGCACCTGCCGGACGCGCCGTGCGAGCGCGCTCGGCGTGAACGGCTTCTCGAGGTAGAAAGTCGGATCGATCGTCGCGAGGAGCGCCTCGTCGACGAAGCCCGACATGAAGATCGCGCGGATCTCGGGTCGGTCCTCGCGGAGCCGCTCGACGAGCTCGGCGCCGCGGCCGCCGGGCATCACCAGATCGGTGAGGACGAGATCGATCGTGCCCGAGAACCGCCCGGCGAAGCGAACGGCCTCGGCCAGCCCGTCGGCCTGCAGCACGGTGTAGCCGTAGCGGGACAGCGAGCGCGCGCACACGTCGCGGATCGCGTCGTTGTCATCGACGACGAGCAGCGTCTGGGTTCCGCGCAGGTCTCCGGGGACCTCGAGTGGGGGCGGGGCGGCGATCGCCTGATCGGAGATCGCTGGAAAATAGAGCTTGAACGTCGTGCCCTGGCCGACCTCGCTGTACACCCACAGGTGTCCGCCCGCCTGGGTGATGATGCCGTGCGAGGTGGCGAGGCCCAGGCCCGTGCCGTGACCGGGCGCCTTCGTGGTGAAGAACGGCTCGAAGATGCGAGACCGCGTGACGGCGTCCATGCCGGTGCCCGTGTCGCTCACCGCGAGCAACACGTGGCGCCCTGTCGCGGTGGCGAGGTGCGTCGCGGTGTAGTCCTCGTCGAGGACCACCTCCTCGACGCGAAGGGTCAGCGTGCCCCCGTCGGGCATGGCGTCACGCGCGTTCGCGGCCAGGTTCAGGAGCACCTGATCGAGCTGTCCGGGGTCGATTCGGATCGCGCAGGCACCAGACCCGAGCTGGAGGCGCACCGTCACCCCGTCGCCGACCAGCCGTTCGATCATCGGCTGGATCGCTGTGAGGGCGTCCCCGACCTGGACGCGCTGCGGCGTGGTGACCTGGCGCCGACCGAGCGCGAGGAGCTGGGTGGTGAGCGCGGCGCCGCGCTCGGTCGCGAGGCGGACCTGCGTCAGGTCGTCCGCGAGCGGGCTGCCCTCGGGGAGCCGCTCGCCGATGAACCCGGTGTAGGCGCTGATGATCGTGAGCAGGTTGTTGAAGTCGTGCGCGATGCCGCCCGCGAGGCGACCGACCGCTTCCATCTTCTGCGCGTGCCTGAGCTGGGCCTCGAGGCGACGCCGCTGCCCCATGTCGATCGACAAGATCAGGACGCCCTCGGGGATCGGCTCCATGCGCAGCTCGAACCACTCGGTGGTGCCGTCCGGGTAGGTGAACTCGTTCTCCATCCGCTGCGACACGCGCTCGCGGACGCAGCGGAGCAGCCGGCCGTACATCTCGGTGTGCTCGACACCGGGGTAGCGCTCGGCGAGCGTGTGACCGAGCAGCGATTCGCGGGTCGTGTGGCCGTGCTCGGCGGCGGCGGTGTTCACATAGAGGTAGCGCAGGTCGTGGTCGAGGATCTGCAGCCCCTCGCGCATCGCGTCGAGCATCGCGAGGCGCCCGCGCAGCGCGGCGACCTCGGCGTGGAGGTCCGAATCGGGCTCTGGGTCGCACATCGTGCACCGGACGAAAGGGGGAACCCGATCACGGTAGCACGACCTCGGCTGAATGACCGACGGGTGTAGCGGGCCTGTAGTGAGAGGCTGTGCGGCTGCACACCAGCGCGCGCGCGTGGCATCATGGGGTGATGGACAAGCACGGCGCGCAGCGACATCGCGTCCTCCCGTTGCTCAAGGAGGCGGGCGGGGTCACCGACGACACGGTCCGGCGGATCGCCGCGCAGACGGGCGTGCCCGAGGCGGACGTGTGGGGGGTCGGGCGGTTCTATGAGCTGCTGACCCACCCCGACGCCGAGCGCCGCGTGTGCCAGGGGCTGTCGTGCCAGATCGCGGGGGCCGACGCGCTGCCGGGGATGCGCGTGTCTTGCGTCGGCCAGTGCGATCGGGCGCCGGTGGTGCTGGGGAAGGCGCATCGGGTGGTGCACTACGGGCGCCCGCGCGGCGGGGTGACACCCGACGATCCGAGCCTGCCGATGAACCTCGGCGGGGCGGACACGTCGGCGTATGCGGCGCTGGCGCGGGCGCGGCGGCTGGGCCGCGACGCCGTGCTCGACGCGCTGGACGCGTCGGGTCTCCAGGGGCGCGGCGGTGCCGGCTTCCCCGCCGGGCGGAAGTGGCGCGCCGTGGCCGGTCAGCGCGCGCCGGAGCGCTACGTCGTGTGCAACGCCGACGAGGGGGAGCCGGGCACATTCAAGGACCGCGAGATCATGCTCCGACGCCCGCATCTGCTCGTCGAGGGGCTCGCGATCGCGGCCGAGGTGGTCGGCGCGCACACGGCGTTCATCTATATCCGCGGCGAGTTCCCCGAGGAGCGGGAGAGCGTGGAGCGCGCGCTGGCCGAGGCTGCCGATGAGGTGAACGGGCTCGAGGTGCGTATCGTGGACGGGCACGGGGCCTACATCTGCGGCGAGGAGACGGCGCTGCTCGAGTCGATCGAGGGGCGGCGTGGCATGCCGCGGCTCAAGCCGCCGTACCCCACCGAGGCAGGCCTGTGGGGCAAGCCGACGCTGATCCACAACGTCGAGACGCTCGCGTGCATCCCCGACATCGTGCTCCGCGGCGGGGAGCGGTTCCGCGCGCTGGGGCGCACCGAGCCGGGCACGAAGCTGTACTGCGTCAGCGGCCACGTGAACCACCCGGGCGTCTACGAGCTGCCGCTCGGCGTGACGCTCGACGCGCTGCTCGAGGTCGCCGGCGGGCCCGACGGCACGCCGCTCGCGTTCTCGCCCGGCGGCGCGTCGTCGGGGTTCCTGCCGATGGCGCTCAGCGACACGCCGCTCGACTTCGGCACGCTGCAGCGGCTGGGGTCGATGCTCGGCTCGGCGGGTGTGGTCGTACTCAACGACACCGTCGATCTGGCGCGCGCGGCATACTGGCAGGCGGTGTTCTACGAGGACGAGAGCTGCGGCCAGTGCGCGCCGTGTCGGCTGGGCACGCAGGTCGTGCGCCAGGCGCTCGGGCGCTACCTCGACACCGGCGATCCAGGACACCTCGCGCACCTCGACGACGTGGCGTTCGCGCTCGAGGAGGGCTCGATCTGTGGGCTCGGGATGATCGCGGCGTCCCCCTACCAGAGCGCGAGGCGTTACTTCCCTGAGGCGTTCGGGCCGCGCGGAGGTGTCGGTTGAGCGAGCGGATCACGTTGACGATCGACGGGCAGGCGGTAGAGGTCGCCGCGGGCGAGACGGTGCTGACCGCCGCCGAGCGCGTCGGCGTGCACGTGCCGACGATGTGTCACGACCCGCGCCTCACGCCGACCGGGGCGTGTCGGATGTGCCTGGTCGAGGTCGACGGGCAGCGGCGCCTGCAGCCCGCGTGCGCGCTGCAGGCCACCCCGGGCATGGCGGTGCGCACCGCGTCCGAGCGGGTCGACAAGCACCGCGCCGTGCTGCTCTCGCTCTACCTCGCCGACCACACCCGCGGGGCCGACGACCTGCCGCCCGAGCGGGCCACCGGGAACGTGCTGCGGGATCACGCGCTCGCGTACCGCGACCACCTGCTGCCGCTGCCGGCGATCGACAGCCCACGCGCCGGGCGCCCCGAGCTCAACCCCTACATCGCGTTCGACCCCGCGGCGTGCGTGCTGTGCGGCAAGTGCACCCGCTACTGCGACGAGATCGAGGGCGTCAGCGCCATCCAGCTCACCGATCGCGGCGGGCGCACCACGGTCGGCACCGCGGGCATGCGCGACCTGCTCGACACCTCGTGCGAGCTGTGCGGCGGCTGCGTCGCGGTCTGCCCCACCGGCGCGCTGTTCGAGAAGAAGTCCCCGCAGACGCCGTATCCGGGCGAGCGCCTCGTGCGGACGACCTGCAACTTCTGCGGCGTGGGCTGCCAGATGGACCTGCGCGTGCGCGACGACAAGGTGGTCGCGGTCGAGGCGCCGCCGCCAGGCACCACCGTCAACGACGGCAGCCTGTGCGTGAAGGGCCGGTTCGCGTTCGACTTCATCCACGACCCCGAGCGCCTCGAGCACCCGCTGATCCGCAACCCCGACGGTACGTTCCGCGAGGCGTCGTGGGACGAGGCCATCGAGACGGCGGCGCGCGGGCTCGTCGCGATCCGCGACGAGCACGGCCCCGACGCGCTCGGCTTCGTGTCGTCGAGCCGGTGCACCGGCGAAGAGAACTACCTGATGCAGAAGCTGTCCCGGGCGGCGTTCGGGACGAACAACTGCCATCAGTGCGCCGCCACCTGACACGCCCCCACGGTGGCCGGTCTGGTCACCACGTTCGGCGCTGGCGCGATGACGAACAGCATCCCGGAGATCCGGGACGCGGACCTGTTGTTCGTGATCGGCTCGAACACGACCGAGGCGCACCCGATCATCGCGATGGAGATGAAGCGGGCCGTCCGGCGCGGCGCGCGGCTGATCGTCGCCGATCCGCGCGCGATCTGGCTGTCCGAGGTCGCCGATCTGCACCTGCGGCTGCGGCCGGGCACCGACGTGTGGCTGCTCAACGCGATGGCGCAGGTGATCGTGACCGAGGGCCTGGTCGACGAGGCGTTCATCGCCGCCAAGACCGAGGGCTGGGAGGCCACGCGCGAGGCGATCCTGGCGTATACGCCCGAGGGCGCCGAGGTCGTCACCGGCGTGCCCGCGGACGACATCCGCCAGGCGGCGCGGTGGTACGCGACGACGAAGAAGGCGGGGATCTACTACACGCTGGGCATCACCGAGCACACGCACGGCACCGACAACGTGTACTGCCTCGCCAACCTCGTGCTGATGACCGGGCACCTCGGGGTGCGGTCCGCCGGCATGAACCCGCTGCGCGGCCAGAACAACGTGCAGGGCGCGAACGACGCGGGCGCCACCCCGGTCTACTACCCGGGCTACCAGCGGGTCGACGATCCGGTGGCCCGGGCGCGGTTCGAGGCGGCGTGGGGCGTGCCGCTGTCGCCGCACGTCGGCATGAACCTGCCGACGATGATGGAGGCGATGCAGCGCGGCGAGGTGAAGGGCCTGTACGTGATGGGCGAGGACATCGTGATCTCCGAGCCCGACGTGTCCACGCTCGAGGCGGGGCTCAACGGCATCGACTTCCTCGTCGTGCAGGACCTGTTCTTCAACGAGACGTGCCGGTTCGCGGACGTGGTGCTGCCCGCGGCGTGCTTCGCCGAGAAGGAGGGCGTGTTCACGAACTCGGATCGGCGCGTGCAGCGCGTGCGCAAGGCGGTCTCGCCGCCCGGCGCGGCGCGCGCCGACTGGGAGATCCTGTGCGACGTCGCGCGCACCGCCGGCTACCCGATGCCGCGCTACGCCCACCCGCGTGAGATCTATGCCGAGATGGCGTCCCTCTCCGAGAAGTTCATGGGCATCAGCCACGCGCGCATCGAGACCGAGGGCGGGCTGCAGTGGCCGTGCCCGAGCGCCGAGCACCCCGGCACGCCGACGCTGCACGTCGACGGGCCGATGCGCGGTCGCGCGCGGTTCACGCCGGTGCACTACACGCCCAGCGCCGAGCTGCCGTGCGACGACTACCCGCTGGTGCTCTCCACCGGGCGCACGCTCTACCACTACAACTCGGCCACGCAGACGCGGCGCGAGGGGGCGGGGCTCGCCAAGCAGCCCGAGAACTTCGTGCAGATCCACCCGCGCGACGCGCGGCGGCTCGGGGTGTCCGACGGCGAGTCGGTGACGGTCGAGAGCCGACGCGGCGCGGTGCCCGCCCGCGCGACGGTCACGACGGCGGTGCGCCGCGGCTGCGTGTGGATGCCGCTGCACTTCGCCGAGGCGCGCGTGAACCTGCTGACCAACGCGGCGGGCGACAAGGAGACGGGCACGGCCGAGTACAAGGTGTGCGCGGTGCGCATCCGCGGGGCACGGGACGCGCGCCCCGCGCCCTGAGCCTCACGGGCAGTCGAGCGTGTAGTAGAGGGTGTAGGGGAAGTGCTTCCCCGTATCGACGCCCAGCGCGCCCAGGTAAAGCGTCTGAGCGGTAGCGGTGTGCGTGTAGAGCAGGGTCAGCTCGCCCGAGTAGGCGTCGTCGTAGGCCAGGGGGTTGGAGTCCCCGTCGGCGAGGAAGAAATAGGTGTATCCGGCGACCTCTGGGAGCGTGAGCCACGCCTCGACGGCGCAGTCGGCGTCGACGTCGATCGCGAACCAGTCGTGGTCGTCGAAGCACAGGCCGGCTTCGACCGTCGTTTCGGGCGCCAGCGGGGGCGCGTCGTCGACCGTGTCGTTGGGCTCGTAGGGGTCGTCACACCCCAGCGGCGGCGTGCAGTCCTCGCTGACGGTCAGCGTATAGCTCGCCTCCGCAGCGCCGATCGGCGCGACCGCGACCTGGTGGTTCGACGCCGCGCCAGGGTTGATGAAGCTGAGCGACGCTCCGTCGATTTCGGTCGTGCCGACGTCCCCGTATCGGTCGGTGAGGACGAGGTCGCCCTCGGCGGATGAGAACGCGAGCTCGACGAGGGCGGTACACAGCGCCCCGATCTCGAACTCGAACCAGTCGACGTCCGCGCGACAGATCTGGCCGTCGGTCGGCGCGTCCAGCGCGATCACGGTCGGGGACTCGAGTTCGTCGTTGTCGCCGAGGTCGTCGTCCACGCAGGTGCTCGGCTCGAGGCAGGTCTCGGTCAGGTCCAGCGTGTAGGGGATCGGGCCCGCGCCCCAGGCAGACGACAGCCGAACGTAGAGGTCGACCGGATCGCCGAGGTTGAGGAACGACGTGACCGGATCCCCGGGGCCCCCGCTGAGATAGCCCAGGTCGTTCGGGCCCGACTGGAGGTACTTGAGCCACATGGCGGTCAGGTCGCCATCGGTCGGGTCGTACGACAGCGCCATGTCGAGCTGGCAGTCGGCGCCGACCGAGACCACATAGGTGTCAGTGTCCTGGAAGCAGAGCCCGCGTGTGATCACCACGTCGGCCTCTACCCGGGTCGCCCCGTCGAGGTCTTCGTTGGGCTCGTAGTCGTCCTGACACGCCGGGATCGGGTCGCAGTCGTCGGTGACGATGAGGGTGTACGCGGCGACGTCCAGCGCGGTCTTGCCGCGCACCCAGACATTGAGTGTCTCGACGTCTTCGTCTGGCAAATAGAACAGCGACTCGTCGTCCGTGTCCGATCGGGACCAGGCGAGCTCCGACTGCGTCGCAGGATCGAACAGGTACAGGTCGAGGTCGCCGTCGGCGTGGCTGAAGCGGATCTCGGCGCGGACAGCGCAGCCCGGCGTGCGGGTGAACGCGTAATAATCGAGGTCCGACTTGCAGAGCGTGGCCTCGATGGTCGTGTCCAACGCGATCGGCGCGGGGTCGTTCTGCGGGTTCGGCTCGTACGCATCAGGCTCGCAGATCGGGGCGGGCTCGCACGCGTAGGAGAGCGTGTAGGGCGTGTCCGCGCCTGCAGCGCCGGTCACCACGACCCAGTAGGTGGCCGCCTCGTCGAAGATCCAGCGGATCCGCTCGTCGTCGGACTTCGTGGTCGCGGTGAACGTGGGCGCCCAATCGAAGTAGTCCGGGTCCTCGTAGACGTACAGATCGAGGTCGCCGTCGGCGTGGGCGAACTCGAGGCGCCACTCGCTCACGCAGTCCGCCTCGACCGTCACCTCGAAGAAGTCAGCGTCGTCGTCGCAGATCCGCCCGATGAACGGCAAGTCCCGCAGCAGGTCGCGCGGGGCGTCGAGGTCATCGGGCTCGTCGTCTTCGTCGAGGTCCGCGCAGGTCACCACGGCGGTGTCGCTCGTGTCGCTCGTGTCCTCGGTGTCGCTCGTGTCGCTCGTGTCCTCGGTGTCGCTCGTGTCGCTCGTGTCGCTCGAGTCGCTCGTGTCGCTCGTGTCTTCGGTGTCGCTCGTGTCCTCGGTGTCGCTCGTGTCCTCGGTGTCTTCCGAGTCCTGCGTGTCGACCGGCACCTCGGAGGTGTCCGCCGTGTCGTCGGGCGACCCGGTGTCGTCCGTGTCGTCTCCGGTGTCCGGGGTGCAGGCCATCAGCGCGAGCGCGAGGAACAAGGACTTGTACGGCGTCATGGGACCTCACCTCCGCTCGCGTCAGAAAGGGTCGCGAGCGAAGGATACGCTAGGCGATCTTGTGTGCGGTGGACAAGCGTTCTTCGCGGACCGCCGCGCGTCGCACGTTCACGCGGGATCAGCGCGTGGCGGCGAAGCCCGGCGGCGGAGCACGGCGGCGGCGGCGAGGATCCACAGCGGGGTGGGGGTGCCGCCGCCACAGCCGCAGCCCGTCGGGGGCGTCTCGACATGGGCGGGCGCCGGATCGCAGTCGATGGGCTCGGGCGGGCCGAGCGTGAGCGACAGCGCGTCGAGGAAGGTGCCGGTGGCCGTGGTCACGCGGACGTCGATGGCGCGCGTCCCCACCGGCACGAGGTGGTCGTGGTGCGCGAGGAAGCCGGCGTCGGAACGCATGAACGTGGGCTCGGCGCGGCCTGTCTCGGCGCCGTCCGCGTCGCGGAACACGAGCAGCGCGGTCGGCGTGTCGTCGTCGGGCCCGAGCAGGCGCGCTTTGAACCAGGCGTGCGCGCCTGCCGCGATCGCGTCCGCGTGCAGCCCGATCGGAAGCGTCTGCGCGTGCGCATCGGCGAGCGGGCGCCCGAGGTCGTCGTCGCCGAACAGGTTCTGGGTGTGACGGAAGCCGCCAACGGTGAACGGGACGGGCTCGGACCAGGCGCTCCACGTCAGGCCGGCGTCGCGGTAGCGCACGCGCCAGCAGAACGCGCCGTTCGACACCGCGCGGGTCAGGACCTCGTCCTCGAGGTCGTCGCCCGCCTGCCGGTCGACCCCGTGGTAGACGTTCCGGTCCTGTCGCCACGCGGACCACAGCGGCTCCGAGAAGTCGCCGCAGGTGCGCGCGATCTGCCACTCGGACGCGCCGTGCGCGTCGCCGTCGGGGTCGACGAACGGCCCGCCGCGCAGCGTGAAGCAGTCCGCGGCGATGCCTTCGCCCCGGGCGCCGGACGGGACGGGCGTGGCGGGCGGCTGGTCGTCGCGCCGGATGACGACGGTGTCGGCGACGGCGTTTTCGACGAGCGCGTCGCGGTTGCCGCGGGTGTAGCGCGTGAGCGCGAACGACGGGTCGTCGCCCGCCGTCACGTCGACGGCGACGAACCCCCAGTCGTCCGTCGACACCGTGTACTCGGGGTAGTCCTGCTGGGGATGCTCGCCCCACCGGTCGATGGCGCCGCCGGCGGTCGCCACGTTGACCATCAGGTGCCGGTGTTCGCCCGAGGCGCCGCGGGAGTATCCGTGCGTGTGCCCGAAGAAGTGCACGCTCGGCTTGCCGCAGTCCGCGGTGAACTCCTCGAGGAGCGTGATGATCGTCGCGGTGAACGGTGAGTTGCCGGGCGTCCACAGCTCGCTGTGGTGCGGGTGGTGGAGCTGCGCGAACACGAAGTCGATGTCCGGATCGGTGCAGGCGTCGGTGAGCGTGTCGAACAGCCAGTCCTGTTGGGTGGTCGACCAGTACGCGCCGTTGCTGTCGAGCCCGACGACGCGCACGTTGCCGTGGTCGAGCCACCACCAGTGCTCCTCGAAGCCGGGCGAGCCGTTGTCGGGCAGGTGGAAGTACGAGAAGAAGTAGGGTGTGTCGTCCTCGTGGTTGCCGGGCACCGGGTAGACCGGCACGCGACTGAACAGCTCGGCGGCCGGCGCGAAGAAGTGCTCGGCCCACTGCGGGTAGTCGTGCCCGGACTCGACGAGGTCGCCCGCGACCATCACGAACGCGATCTCGCTGTCGAGCCGATCGACGTCACCGTCGGCGAGCGTGGCGACGATGCCGTCGGTGACGATCTCTCCCCACTTCTCCGGGTCGGCGGCGCTCCGCTGCATGTCGCTCACCGCGACGAGGGTGAACGGCGCCTCGGCCGACGCGAGCGCGGGCGGGGTGAACGCACGGATCGGACTCGTCGCCTCGCCGGTGCGCACCCGGTAGTGCACGCGGCTCCCAGGCGTCAGGCCGGTGAGGTGCACGTCGTGCAGCCGCGATCCGTCCTTGCCCTCCCGCGCCGTGCCGGACGTCGACTGGCCCAGCGCCTCGGTCGCACCCCACTCGACCACGCTCTCGTCCCCGGCGTCGGTCTCCCACACGACCCACACCGCGGTGGGGGACGCCTCCTGCAGGAACGGCTGGACCACGAGCTCCTGAGCCTGCGCGGCGAGCGCCCACGCGAAGAGCAACGCATGCATGGCGCTCGAGCCCCCTGTCAGTCAGCGACGTGGCACACCTACCGCGTCAACCGAACGTCGGCCCGTGCCCCGCGCCGGCTCCAACTCGCGTCGAACGCTTCCGGGTCCGCGGGGCCTTCCGTGGGCCGGCCGTCCCGGCCGGCCGCGTCAGCCATGGCGGAGGTTGTGCCGGCTCGGACGAGTGCCGCTGCGAGCGCCGCCGGCTGCTTCGCCTCCGCCGGCTGATCGCGTCGCGAGCGCTCCTCCCGGCCGGCCACCTCGGCGTACCCCTGGTCTCGCTGCGCGAGCCCGGGGCCCCCGGCCTCGAAGTGGCCTGCCGTCCGGAGCGCCCGCGCCGCGCGCCGGCTCCGGCTCGCGTCGACCGCTGTCGTGCAGCCCCTCCGTGGGCCGGCCGTCCCGGCCGGCCGCCGCAGCCTGCACGGACTCGGTGCCGGCTCGCCGCGATGCCGTGGGCCTGCGGTGCCGTTCGTGGGCCGGCCGTCTCGGCTGTCGATCCTACACATCTTGGCTGCGGCCCGAG
>CAYQSE010000167.1:0-13123 GCA_964419905.1 uncultured Enterobacteriaceae bacterium | reverse complement strand
CCGCCTTCATCCCGACTTCTTGGAGAAGTGATCAATCGACAGCCGGGACGGCCGGGCCAAGGCTTGTCTTCTGTGGGGCGGCCGTCTCGGCCGACCTGCTGTCCAGCCCTGGGAAAGCCTTGGGTATCGGCGCTGCTGTTGTGGTTGCCTTGTCCTGCTGGGCGGCCGGCGAGCGAAGGTCGCGATCAGTCGCCGCGGAGGGCCTGGAGGGCGCGGCGGGTCTCGACGCGGGCCATGTGGCGGCGCCAGCTCGGGTCGCCGTGCAGGCTGGTCTGGGGGTGCGTCTGCTTGAACACCTGCTCGGCGAGCGCCTCGATGGTCGCGTCGTCGAGGGGCGCGCCCACGGCGGCGTCGAAGCCGCGCAGGCGCTTCGGCTTCGGGAGCACCGCCGAGATCACCGCGGTCAGCGCGCGCACCGTGCCGTCCGCGTCGAGCGCTCCTGCGATGGCGAGCGAGAGCTGCGGGAAGTCGACCGCGCCGCGCGCGCGGACCTTGCGGTAGACCCCACGATGCCCCGCCGCGCGGGGCGGGACGTGGATCGCGACGAGGAGCGCGGCGGGATGCAGCGCGCGGTTCTGATCGGTGCGCCCGTCCTGCTGGTAGAGGTCGTCGAGCGAGAGCGTGAACGCGCCGCGCTCGGGGTCGACCACCTCGAGGGTCGCGTCGAGCGCGATCAGCGCCGGCACCGTGTCCGCCGAGTGCGCGGCGACGCAGCGCTTCGGTGTGTCGATGACGTGGCACCAGTCGCCCTCGCGCTTCAGGCAGTACCCGAGCGCGGTCCGCCACGACGCGGACTGGTTGTAGAACAGGCAGCGCGTGTCCAGCATCACGTTGCCGCCGAGCGTGCCCATGCGGCGGTGCTGGGGCCCCGCGACCGCGCCCGCCGCGTCGGCGAGCGGGGCGGCGCCCGCGAGGATGCGCGCGTCGTGCTGCACCGCGTGCAGGCTCGTCCCCGCGCCGATCCGCAGCGCCCCGTCCGCGGACTCTTCGATCCCGACGAGCTCGGCGACGCCGCCGAGATGCACGAGGTGCGCCGCGTCGTGCAGCCCGTGCTTCAGGTTGGGGAGCAGGTCGGTGCCGCCGGCCAGGTAGTGGGCGTCGGGCAGCGACGCGCGCAGCGCCACCGCCTCGGCGGCGGTGCGCGGCGTGTGCACCTCGAACGGCTGCATCCTCAGCATCGGGCCTCCCGCGCGCGCAGCGCCGCGAGCACGCGCTCGGGTGTGAACGGCATCTCGCGCAGCCGCGCGCCGGTCGCGTGCCAGATCGCGTTCGCGACCGCCGGGATGGCCGGGTGCAGCGGCCCCTCGCCGGCCTCCTTCGCGCCATACGGGCCCACGGGGTCGATCGTCTCGACGATCGACGCCTCGATGTCGGGCACGTCGAGCGAGGTGCTGATCCGGTAGTCGAGCAGGTTGGGGCCGCGCTGCAGGCCGCGCATCCGCCCGTCGAGGTGGTAGGCCATGTCCTCGAACAGCGCCTCGGAGAGCCCCATGTACACCGAGCCCTCGATCTGTCCCTCGACGATCACCGGGTTCAGCGCGCGCCCGCAGTCGTGCGCCGCCCACAGCCGGAGCACCTCGACCTGCCCTGTCTCTTCGTCGACCCGCACCTCGGCGACGTGCGCGGTGGCCGAGTACGCCGGCGACGCGCCGATCGTGCCGCCGCGGTACTCGCCGCCGAGCGGGATCGTGCGGAAGTCGCCGGTGGTGCCGAGCAGCCCGTGGTGGGCCTCGGCGACGCGGAGCACCTCGAGGATCGGCAGCGCCCGCGCGGGATCGCCCTTCACGAACGCCTCGCCCTGCCGGATCACGACCGCCTCGGGCGCGACCTCCCACTTCGCGGCGAGCGCCGAGACGAGCTTCGCGCGCATCCGCTGCGCCGCCTCCATCGCCGCCGACCCGGCCATCAGCGTGATCCGCGACGAGTAGGCGCCGAGGTCCACCGGGGTGAGGTCGGTGTCCGCGCTCACGACCTTGATGTCGTCGAGCGGCACGCCGGTCTCCTCGCTGACGATCGTGGCGAGCATCGCGTCGGAGCCCTGGCCGATGTCGTTCGTGCCGGCGAACACGGTGATCTTCCCGGAGCGATCGGCGCGGAGCTGCACGGACGACTGGGGCATGTCGTTCGGGTAGATCGGGTAGGCGGTGCCGCTGATGTACTGGCTGGTCGCGACACCCAGCCCGTGGCCCTTCGGCATGTGGCGATACCGCTCGCGCCAGCCGCTCGCGCGCTCGACCGCGTCCAGGCACTGCTTGACGCCGCACGAGGGCACGTACTGGCCCACGATCGTCGTCTCGCCACCGTCCATCGCGTTCACGCGCCGGATCGCGATGGGGTCCATGCCCAGCTGCTCAGCCAGCTCGTCGAGGGCCGTCTCGAGCGGGAACCGCGGCTGCACCGAGCCGTGTCCGCGCTTGGGGCCGCACGCCGCCTTGTTCGTGTAGACCCGCCGCGACCGGTAGCGGTAGGTGCCGAAGCGCAGCGGCCCGCACAGGAGCTGGCCGGCGTAGTAGGCCGTGACCAGCCCGAACGAGTGGTACGCGCCGCCGTCGAGCAGCGCGTCGCTGTCGACCGCGGTGATCCGCCCGGTCGCGTCGGCGGCCATCCGGAACGTGAAGTCCATCGGGTGCCGCCCGCGGTGCGCGTAGAACACCTCCTCGCGCGTGTACAGGATCTTCACGGGCCGCCCGGCCTTCTTCGCGAGCGCGGCCGCGCAGAACTCGAGGTCGAACGGCTCGGACTTGCCGCCGAACGCCCCGCCGAGCGGCGGCTGGATCACGCGGATCTTCGCTGCGGGCAGGTCGAGCACCTTGGCCAGCTCGCGGTGCAGGTAGTGGCTGACCTGCGTGGCGCTCCACATCGTCAGGCGCCCGTCGGGATCCCACTCGGCGAGCGCGCAGTGCGGCTCGATCGCGGCGTGGTTGCTGCCGGTGTAGCGCCACTGGCCCTGCACGACCGCCGCCGAGCCCGCGATGGCCGCGTCGACCTCGCCGAACGTGAGCGCGACCTCCTTGCACACGTTGTCCTCGCGCGGGCGGTCGCGCCAGTCGCGCTCGTGCACGAGCGGCGCGCCCTCGGCGAGCGCCTCGGCCGGCGTGAGCACCGCGGGCAGCACCTCGTACGCCACGCGGATCAGCCGCAGCGCGGTGTTTGCCGTCTCTTCGTCGCGCGCCGCGACCGCGACCACGCCCTCGCCGACGTGCCGCACCTTGTCGACCGCGAGCGCCGTCTCGTCGGGCGTCCACGGGATCACGCAGTAGGGGGTAGGAAGGTCCGCGCCGGTGATCACCGCGTACACCCCGTCGAGCGCCTCGGCCGCCGCGGTGTCGATCGAGACGATGCGGGCGTGCGCGTGGGGCGCACGGAGGATCTTGCCGTGCGCCATCCGCGGCAGGGTCAGGTCGTCGGTGTAGCGCGCAGCCCCGGTGGCCTTGGCGATCGCGTCGGGCTTGCGCGCGCGCTTGCCGATCACCTCGGGGCCGGACGTGTCCTCACCGCTGCGCCGCGTGGGCCCGGTCAGCGCGTCGCCGTAGGTCATCGGCGGGTTGCGGTCGAGCCCCTTCGCCGCGAGTCGAACCGCCTCGAAGATCTTCGTGTAGCCGGTGCAGCGGCACAGGTTGCCCGAGAGCGCCTCGCGGATCGCGGCGTCGGACGGGTCGGGATCGCGCCTGAGCAGCGCGGTGGCCGAGAGCATCATGCCGGGCTGGCAGAACCCGCACTGGAGTGCGCCGCACACGTCGAACGCGCGCTGGATCGCGCTCGGCCCGTCGGCGTCGGCGAGCCCCTCGACCGTCTCGATCGCCTTGCCCTGACTGGTCACCGCCAGCGTGCAGCACGCGAGGATCGGCTCGCCGTCGACCAGCACCGTGCACGCGCCGCAGTCGCCCTTGTCGCAGCCCTGCTTGCTGCCGGTCAGATCCGCCGCGTAGCGCAGCGCCTCGAGCAGGGTCCAGTGGTGCGGGACCGCGATCTCGCGCGGCTCCTCGTTGACGTTCAGCGTGATCAGCGAGCGCATGGGCGTCCTGGGTCGGCCCGCCCCCCGTAACCCGTGGCCTAGGCCCCGACGCCCGCGAGCGTGAGCAGCAGCGGCACGCCGAACCCGGTGCCACGCCCCGCCGACACCGCAGGGCCCGCGAGGTCGACGTGGAGCCACTGGCCCGCATAGCCCTCGAGGTGGTTGCCGATGAACTGGGCCGCACAGCTGACCTGCGCGTTGCTGCGGTCGGCGACCGAGTTCTTCATGTCGGCGACCTTCGACGCGAACTCGGCGCGGAACAGCTCGGGCGCGTAGGGCACGGGGTGGCATGGGTTGCCGCTCGCGAGTCCCGCGGCCACCGCGCGCTGCTCGAGCGCCTCCTCGTTGCAGTACAGCGCGGCGTGGCGCTTGCCGGTGGCGACGGCCTGCGCGCCCGTGAGCGTGGCGAGGTCGACGATCTCGTCGGGCTCGCGGTAGCGCGCCGCCCACGCGACGCCGTCGGCCAGCACCAGGCGTCGGTGTTGTTCACCTCGACCGTCTTGCCCGAGAGCAGCGTGATCACGTCGTCGGGGCGCATCGAGTCCGGCCCGACCATGTTCTCGGCGATGCACAGCACGGCGGTGAGCCGCTGGGTGCAGCCCAGCTCGACCGCGGCCTTGAACGCCGCGAGGACGGCCGCGGCGCCGCCCATGTCGGTCTTCATCCCGGGCATCCCCATCTTCGGCTTGATCGACAGCCCGCCGGTGTCGTAGGTGATGCCCTTGCCGACCCAGGCGACGCGCCGTGTCGCGCCCTCCGGTGCGTGATCGAGCACGACGAGCGCCGGTGGGTCCTTCGACGCGCGACCGACCGACCACAGCCCGCCGAGCCCCTGCTCGCGCAGCGTCGGCCCCTGGATGGCCTGGAAGCCACACTTCAGCTCGCGCGCGATCTCGCGGGCGATGTGCACGAAGTGGGTGGTCGTCAGCCGGTCGGGCGGCATGTCGACCCAGGCTGCGGCCAGGCGCGTGGCGTCGGCCGACCGCTGCAGCGCGGCGGCGTTGGCGAGCGGGCCGTCGGGCGCGAGCACCGCGATGCGCACCGCCGTCTCGGTCTGCCGCGACGTCGCGCTGAACGCGGGCAGGCCGCTCGCGACCGCGTTGACCGCGGCGAACGCGTAGGCGCGTGCGTCCACCGCGAGCACCACGCCGGTGGTTCCGCGACCCGAGGCGGGGCGCAGCGCGCCGGGGATCGCCAGCGCGCGGCTGGGCGGACAGTGGCGGGAGCAGCTCTCGGGGAGCACGCCCACGGCGACCCGCCGCGGGCTGCCACCGGTGAACGTCTCGGCCGTGCGCGCGCTGTCGCGCGCGTCGCCGCCGACCATCGCCTCCCATGCGGCCGCCGAGAAGCCCTCGGGCAGGAGGGCGCGAACATCCGCTGCGAGCAGGCGCTCGCGGCGGCCGACGATCAGCAGCGTGTCGAGCTCGCCGAGGTCGGCGGGCCGTTCGAGGACGGTCAGGGTCGCGGGCATCGAAGCGCCTCCCGGGCAGCGTGCGCCCTACCGCGGCAGGTCGGGCGCGTCGACGCGCGCTCGCCGACGACCGGCCCTTGGGCGTCGGCCGAGCGGATGGTTCGTGCACACCGCGGGGGCGTCCGCTACGTCCTTCGGATGGACCTGCCGGAGCGCGTGACGGTGGTGGTGGTGGGCGCGGGCGTCGCTGGCTGCGCGACCGCGCTGCACCTCGCGCGGCGCGGTCACGACGTGGCGATCGTCGATCGCGCGGCGTTTCCCCGAGACAAGGTGTGCGGGGAGGGGTTGCTCCCGCACGGCGTGACGGAGCTCGATCGACTCGGGCTGCTCGACGCGGTGCGCGGCACCGGCGCGCGACCGTTCCGAGGCATCGCCTACCACGTCGGCACCGAGCGCGCGTTCGGGCGCTTCCCGCCGCGCGAGCCGCACCGCGACGGGCTGGGACTGCGCAGGCTGCGCGTCGACGCGGCGCTCGCCGACGCGGTGGCCGCCGAGCCCGGGGTGACGCTGCACACCGGCGTGCGCTTCCGCGGTGTCCACGTAGACGACGGCCACGTCACGGTGCGCACCGACCAGGGCGAGGTGCGCGCCCGCGCGATGGTCGGGGCGGACGGGATGCGCTCCGAGGTGCGTCGCGCGCTGGCGCTCGACCGCCCCGATCCGGCGCCGCCCCGCTACGGCGTGCGCGCCCATTACCGGCTGCGCGGCGCGCCGCCCGACGAGGTGCGCGTCCACGTCGAGGCGGACGTCGAGCTCTACCTCACGCCCACGGGCCCCGACGAGCTGAACGTCGCGATCCTGTGTGGGCGCGACGTCACCCGCGCGCTCGGCGGCGACCTCCTCGAAGGCTTCCAGCGCCTCGTCGCTGCGTGCGAGCCCGTCGCGGCGCTGCTGCAAGGCGCCGAGCCGATCGACGCGCCCATGCTCGTCGGACCCCTCCGACAGCGCGTTCGCGGCGTGGTTTCCGATCGCGCGCTCCTCGTGGGTGACGCGGCGGGCTTCGTCGACGCGATCACCGGTGAGGGGATGAGCCTCGCGCTGGTGGGCGCGCGACTGGCCGCGGACACACTGCACGAGGCGCTCGGGCACGACCGGCTGGATCGACGCGCCCTGCGGCCCTACGCGAAGGCGCACGCCCGCGCGTGCCGTGAGGCGACGTTCCTCGCCGAGATCGTGCTGTGGGGACTTCGGCACCGCCGCCTCGCGCGCCGCGTCGTCCGCAACCTGGGGCGCCATCCCGATCTGTTCGGACAGATCCTCTCGGTCGGAACCGGGCAGTCCGGGCTGGCCGCGATCGGACCCCTCGGCATCGCCCGCCTGCTGGTCGGGTAGTCGGTGACCGCGCCGCGTCACGTCCTCCATACGGTCCGCGCGGATCTGCCGGTGGGCACCCGCGTCGACCGCTATCTGGCAGAGGCCACCGGGCTGTTCGCCTCGCGCAAGGCGGCGTGGAAGGCGTGCAAGCGCGGAGAGGTGCTGCTGAATGGTGTGCCGGTCGTGTCGAGTCGCCTCCTCGACCCGGGCGACACGCTGTCCGTCGTCGCGGCGGAGCGGACGCCACCTGCACCGTGGGAGGCGCGTCTGAGTCTGCCGTGGGTCGATCCGTGGCTCGCGGTCGCGGTGAAGCCTCCGGGCCTCGCGGTGCACGGCCCGCGGCGGCAGACCCTCATCAACGCGCTCGCGGCGGCGCTGCCGCCCTCCTCGGCGCCCGACGCGCTGCCTTGGGCGCATCCGGTGCATCGGCTCGACGCGCGCACCGGCGGACTGATCGTCGTCGCGCGGGCGAGCGCCGCGCAGGTCGCGCTGGGACGGCTGTTCCAGACCCGCGCGGTCTACAAGCGCTACCGCGCGCTGGTGCTCGGGCTGCTGGAGGGTGAGGGGAGCATCGACACCCCCATCGACGGACGCGCCGCGCACAGCGACTGGCGCGCGGTGGCCCACCATCGCGCGCTGCGGAGCGATTGGGTCACGACCGTCGACGTGTGGCCGCGCACCGGGCGCAAGCACCAGATCCGCGCGCACCTCGCGGCGCTCGGGCACCCCGTGCTCGGCGACGCCCGGTACCACCCGGACGGGAACGCGCTCCAGGGCAAGGGGCTGTTCCTGTGGAGCGTCGAGGTCGGGCTGGACCACCCGATCACCGGCTCGCCACTGCGCGTGGGCCTCGAGGACCCCGCGCGCCTGCTCACCTGGCGCGACCGCGAGGCGGCGCGCTGGGGTCGCCGCGCCGACCGTTCTTCCACGAATCCCAGGCGAGGCCGTACATCACCATGAGCTGACCGGCGGGCGCCGACGGCCAGTGCGCGGTCGCGCGGATGTCGAGGTTGTGCAGCAGCCCCTGCTTGTCCTCGCGGATCTTGATCGCCGCGCGCAAGCCACCGCCGAGCGTCCAGATCCCGGCGGTCGCGGTCGGCCCGATCCGGAAGCCCTTGCCGCCGAGCATCACCCCGAACGTGTGGCTGCCCATCTGGTGCAGCTTGTCGTCGTCGCGGGTCAGGTAGTTGTAGAAGGGCGCCGTCTCGGCGGAGAACAGCAGCCCGAGCCCACGCCCGCCGGTCTCGCACATCGCCGCGATCGACGGCGACCCGGACACCGAGAGCGGCACGTCGGATCCGACGTACGCCCACGAGAAGCGGGTCGACGAGCCGCCGAGCGCGACGCCCGCGTAGAGTCCCATCTGGCTGCACGAGAGCAACGCCGGAGCCCGCCGAGGGTTCTCGCTGTGCAGGGACGAGATCGGGGCGCGCGCCACCAACTCCTTGGGTTCGGGCGGGGGCGGGGCGCTGGCCGCGCGCGCGGCGGCGACCCGATCCTCGGCGCCCAGCGGCACCGCGAGCAACATCCCCTCGTCGACCTCCGACGACGCCGTCGCGACGACGGACGGGGCAGCATCGACCGTGCGGGTCCGCGCCCGTCGGCGACGATCGCCCATCGGCTGGCTCCACACGTAGAGCACCATCACCTCGCCGGTGTACGGCGCGAACCAGTTCAGCCTGAGCTCGATCCCCTTGAGCGTCTCCCCGTCGTCCCACGGCGTGAACACCGTGCGCCAGCCCGCGCCGTAGTTCAGCAGGCCCGCGGTGGCGTACGGCCCGGTGCGCAGGCGCGGCCCGCCGAACGTGAAGCCGGTGGAGAGGTTCGCGAGGTGGATGCCGCCGCCGGTGTCGGTCTGCCACAGGAACAGCGCCGCCGAGTCGCCGCCGAGGAACCAGCGGAAGTGCGGGCCGCCGACCTCCATCTCGACCGAGAGGGCAGGGAAGAACGGGATCTGGAGGAAGACGTTGCGCAGCGCGCCGCCCATCGCCCAGCCGCTGCCCACGATGACGTGGTGCTGCCAGCGCTCGTGCTCCTCGCTACGCGTCGCCGCCGCGCCGAGAAAGGGCGGCAGGGCCATCCCGAGCGCGCGGGGCGGGCGCTCGAGCGGCGGAGGCGGGCGCCACGACGGATCGATCGTGGGCGCCGCGGTGCGGTTCTGGTTGTCCGGATCCACCACGCTGCGCGCGCGCGGGGTGAACGTGCCCGGCAGCGCGACCGGGAGCTCACACGAGTCCCCCCGCAGCAGCGTGATGCCGGCGGGATCGGTGCGCCCGATCACCAGATCGTCGCAGCCGTCGAGGTCGACGTCGCGCACGACGAGCGTCGTGGGTCGCCCGTGCAGCCGCAGCCGCTCCCAGCCGCCCGTCGTGCCCAGGAGCACGGTGCCGAGCCCACCGTCGTGCAGCACCACCATGTCGCGCTGCCCGTCGCGGTCCAGATCCCCCGAGACGAGCGCGCCGGGGCGCGGATCGATCGGGACGAGGCGGTGCGTCATGTCGGCGAGGGCGCCGCGCTCGGGCAGCGTCCACGCCCAACCCCACGGCCCCAGCGCGAGCCCGCCGATCGGACCGCCAGTGGCGAGCGTCGTCGGGCCGGCCTGCGACCACTCCAGGATCTCGGTGGCGCCGACCGAGGACACGGCGAGCAGCTCGCCCTCCGCCGCGAGCAGCGGCGCGCCGACGAGCGCCACCGGGAGCACCTCGCGCAGCGCGAGCATGCCGTTCCCGGGCGCCTCGTAGATCCGCACGTCCTCGCCAGCCGCGGCCAGCAGCGGCCCGTCGGCGCTGTCGACGACGGCGACCGCTGAACAGCGTCGGTCCTCGAGACGCTGCACGACGCCCTTGAAGGACCCCTCCCAGTTCACGAAGCGCAGCCCCGCGGACCCACACAGCACGAGGTCGCGCAGCCCGTCGCCGTCCACGTCGAGCAGCACCGCGTCACGCCCGCCGACCGGCAGGGTCGCCAGCACCCGCCCGCTCAACACGTCGACGAGCCAGCTGACCTGGGCGCCGAACGCCAGCACCTGCACCCGATCATCGAGGTGGGGAACCACCGTCATGCCCACCACGGGCGCTGGCAGGTCCACGCCCGGACCTTCCTCCCACGTCCACGCCTGCGCAGGCGCGGCCGCCAAGAGCGCTGCCATCGACAGGTAGTGGCGGGGACGCGGCAACCTCCCTCCGGGGCCGTGGCTCGCGGAGCCGACCCTCAGAGCGTAGCGCAGCCTCCCAGCGCCTGCCCGCGCGGCCTCGGGTCGGCCGCAGGTCCGTGCGTCGCGCGGTGGGGTGAACCCGACACGGATCAGGTCATGCGCGCGATCACGCGGGTCCAGGTGACGGGCGCCGGGACCGGCGCAAAGCGCGTGTCGGAGACCCCCAGCGCTGCCAGCATGGCGCGTCCGCGCGGCGAGGCCTCCGGGAGGAGCGCGCCGCTGGCCATGCGCGCAGCGGCGGCCTCGTCGCCTCTTCCGAGCCGCTCGAGCGCCACGCCGCGGATCGCGAGCGCGCAGGCGCCATCGTCAGGGGCGTCAGTCGACGCGTCTCGCGACGACAAGCGCGCCAGCGCCCGCTCGAGCTCGCCCTCGGTGACGTCGAGGCAAGCGAGCGCGAGGTCGCACTGGCGCGCGAGCGCCGCGTCGCCCACGGCCAGGGCACCGGCCTGCGCCGCGTCGTACCCCGCGAGCGCCGCATCGAGGCCACCCGCCGCGTGGCGCAGCATCGCGGCCACCGCGGTCGCGCGGTGCGCCAGAGGAAGCTCCGCCGTGAACCCAGGTTCTTCATGCAGGCGGGTCAACGCGGCCTCGGCGTCCGCCATGCGCCCCGCATAGCCGAGGCAGAGCGCCAGGTTGCACAGCGCCACCTGCCGCGTGAAGCCCGGCCCGTCCGCCGGTAGCTCTGCGAGGCCCTCGTCGATCAGGGCCACGGCGCGCTCGTGCTCGCCCTCGGAAGACGCGAGCGCCGCCTCGTTGAGCAGCGCGGTGGCCGCCGCGTCGCGGTCGCCGAGGGCTGCGGCCACCGATCGGGCCTCGGCGAGCGCAGCGCGCTGGGCCGCGACCGGCCTGCCGATGCTGCCGAGCAGGTTCAGCGCGCGCAAGAGCGCGCCGCGATCACCCGACGCGCGTGCGACCTCGGCTGCGTGCGCGGCGTCGTGGGCGGCACCCCCCAGATCCCCGAGGCGCCACTGGACGAACGCCTTGTTGGTCAGCAGCATCGCGCGGAGCGCGCACGGGGGCCGATCCCCCAGCGCCGCGATGCCGCGCGCGCCCGCGGCCAGGGCCCCGTCGAGGGGGCCACGTCGGAGGTGGACTCGGGCCGTGACGAGGGCGAGCCGCGCCGCATCCTCACCCTCGGATGCGTCGAGCGCGGCCTGCAGATCCGGGAGCGCGGCGGCCATCGCCGCGAAGTCGCCACCGTCCCGGATCCACGTTCGCGCGCGCGCTATGAACACGTCCCGGTGTGCCAGGTCGGCGGCGCGTTGCGCCGGCGTGTCGCGCCACCGAAGTTGGACATGCTGCCGTACGCTGTTGAGCAGGCGGAGACGCCGGCGCGCCCCGGCGTCGTCCTCGAGCGTGAGGAGGGCGTGACGTGCGAGCTCGTGGACGACCTCGAACACGTCGGCGCTCGTCCCGAGGAGGGCCGAGGCGGTTGGAACGTCGAAGGTGTCGCGCAGCGTCGCGAGCGGGACGAGGGCCGCGCGCGACTGCTCGGTGAGGAGGCCCAGCGTCGCGTCGAGGACGCTGGTCATGCCGACGCCACCTGCAGCAGCACGCGCGGCGAGGCGCATGGACACCGCTTCGATGCCGTACTGCGCGATGCGCCGCGCCGCGTGCTCGAGCGCCAGCGGGAGGTGCTCCAGCCGCTCCGAGACCCATTGGAGTCGCGCTGTCTCGATGTGCTCGTCGTGTGCGCGCAGCAAGGCGCCGAGCAGCGCCGCGCCGTCGTGCGGCGCGAGCGGTTCGACGCGCACGGTGGCGTGCGACGCGGACAGGGGCACCTGCCGGGTGGTCGAGATCACGCCCGTCGCGCTGGGGGTGATCCTCCCGAGGAGGTCGTTCAACGCACCATCTGGCGCGTCCGCACCGTCGAACAACACCAAGGGGGGCGCCGCGCGCGCGAGCGCCTCGACCAGCCACGCGCGGGCGTCCGCCTCGTCCACCGGGACAGGCGCGGTGAGGTCGAGGGCGCGCGCCGTGGCGTGCATGAGGTCGTATACGGTCTCGCAGCCGCCGAGCGCGATCTCCAGGAACGCACCTGCGGCTCCGCTCCCATGCCACGCCGCGGCGCGCGCCACCGCAGACTTCCCCACGCCGGGCACCCCGTGCAGCGTGATGTGTCGACCCGGGCCGAGTCGCGCGACCACGTCGGCGAGCAGGTCGACGCGTCCGATCAGCGGCTCGGGTCGTCGCGACGCCGGGCGCGCGCCTGCCGTCGTGTCGTCGAGGCCGACGAACACATAGCCGCCATCCTGCGAGCGCAGGTGCACGGGCTCGCTCGGATCGCGCTCGATCTTCTCGCGCAGGCGGCGCATGGTCGTCGACACGGTGCGCGTCTGGTTCTGCGGGCTCGCGCCCCACACCTCGACCAGCAGCGTCTCCCGGGATGCCGCCACACCAGGGCGGTCGATCAGGAAGGCGAGCAGGCGCGCCTCGAGATCGGTGAGCCGAGCGCTGACACCCTTGCGACTCACCACGCGCTGCAGCCGATCGTAGACGCCGTCGTAGAGCCGCACCAGGCCGTCGCCCGCCACCGCGAGGAGCACACGCTCGAGGCGCGCGCGGGCCCCGGGATCGCCCCAGTCGATCACGACGCCCAGCGTGTTCGACGGCAGCGCGGGCAACGCCCGCGCGTCGGGCACGACCACCATCGCGGGCGGCGGAGTCTCGCCTACGACGTCCTGCAGCGCCGCGGCGTCCACCACGCGCACGCGCGCACGCCCGGTGCGGATCCCGTCGAACAGGTCGACGCTCCACGAGGCGGCTGGCGTGACCACGACGACGACCGTATCGCTCACCGCGTCACGCCGAGCGCTGTCGGCGCGACCTTGCCGTCCAAATCCACGGACCACTCCCCCCGCCTGCGCCGAGACCCTAGCAACGCGACAGGCCGTCGCCGGAAACTTCTCGTGTCACCGTGTCGCCGTGCGGTCGACCCACGGTCGGCGCGAGGCGTTCACGGCGTGGTAGGTGGGGCGCGTGGACACCTACGCCCCCCCGACGGACCCCTGGCTGGTGGTCCTGCACGAAGATCGCGACCTGCTGGTGCTCGACAAGCCGTCCGGCCTGCTGTGCGTGCCCGGGCGCCTGCCAGGCTGGGAGGACAGCG
>CAYQSE010000166.1:0-13202 GCA_964419905.1 uncultured Enterobacteriaceae bacterium | reverse complement strand
GGGACGCCCGCCCCACATGATCTCGGGCCGCAGCCGAGATGTGATCAATCGACAGCCGTCCCGGCCGACCGCACCCACGCCAACCAAACCGTGGGTCGGCCGTCCCGGCCGACCTCCCCCACGCCAGGACGATCTCAGCCCGGATCCAGCCGCGCGAGGATCCGGCCGAGCGCGCCCGCCCCCGCCACATCCGCGTCGCCGAACCCCCGCGGCGCGAGCGCCGCGCGGGTCCGCGGCTGAGCCTGCGGCAGCAGCAGCGCGCACCGCGCCCGCGCCGGCGCCGCGTCCTCGCCGGCCTGCGCCTGCGCCTCCGAGAGCACACCGTACAAGAAGCACAGGACGTCGTCGTGCTCGCCCTCGCGCACGCGGGCGACGGCATCCCGGCAACCGCGCACCGCCGCCGCCGCGTCGCCCAGGCCCAGCAGCGCGAGCGCCTCGCCAGCGCTGTTCCACGCGGCCAGCACCGCGTCGCCCACCGCCGCCGAGCGACGCGCCGCGTCCGCATATGCCGCCCGCGCCTGGCCCAGCCGCCCCAGATCGTGCAGCGCGAGCGCGCGGTAGCCCCACGCGCGGCTGATCAGCACCCGCTCGTCGTCGCCGGCCTCCGCGAGCACCCGCTCCAGCACCGGGAGCGCGCGCGGATCCCCCGCGTTCACCAGGAAGAGCCCGAAGTTCATCCGGGTCGCGCCGACCTCTGGCCCCGCCCCGTGCGCCTCCAGGATCGCCACCGCGTCGCCGCCGTCCCGCACCGCCGCCTGCCAGTCGGCGCGGCGCGACGCGCCGATGGCCCGGTTGAGCAGGGCGAGCGCCTCGAGCGGCCGATCCGCGACCGCGCGCGCCAGCGTGAGCGCCTCGTCGAGGTGCGCTGCGGCGAACTGCGCGTCGCCCTCCATCCCGGCGAGGCCCAGCAGGGAGGTCGCCAGCCCAGCCGGATCCTCGGCCGCCCGCGCGAGGTCGACCGCGCGCTGCGCGTCGTCGAGCGCCTCGCGCCGACGCCCGGTGAAGTACAGCGTCCGGCTGCGCGCTCGGAGGATCTGCGCGCGCGTCGCCGGCGGGGCCGCGTCGCCGAGTGCGCCCGTCAGGCGCTCGAGCAGCGCGGCCGCCTCGGCCTGCGGACCGTGGAACGTGAACAGCCGCGCGAGCGCGAGCCCGGCCACCGCGGCCGCCTCGTCGTCGCGCCCCAGCGCGTGCTCGAACGCCACCCGCAGATCCGCCGACGCCGACGCGAGCAGCGCCATGTCTGGGCGCCCGAGGCTGTAGCGCGTGGCCGCCTCGCGCGTGAGCGGCCGCGCTACGACCCGCGCGACGTGCGCGCCGCGCAGCGCGTCGGTCGGCGGGATGCGCTCGTGCACGAACGCCCGCACGCTGCGTCGCAGGTGATAGCCGGTGCCCCGCTCCCGCCCGCGCGGCGCGGCCTCGAGCACCGCGTGCCGCACCAGCGTCGTGACCGCCGCCATCGCGCTCCGCTCGCCGGTGAACGCGGCGACGTCGTCGAGGTCGAAGGCGTCCTCGAAGCACGCGAGCGCGCCGAGCAGGTCGCGCTCGGGCTCGGCGAGGAGGTCCCAGGTCACCTGGAGGCAGGCGCGCAGGCCCGCGCCCCCCTCTGCGCCCTCGTCCGGGTCCAGCGCGGCCAGCGGCGCCACCTCGACGTGCCGGGCCAGCTCGTCGGGCGAGAACGCGAGCGCGCGGGTCGCCGCGAGGCGCAGCATCAGCGGGTTGCCCTCGAGCACGGCGACGAGGCGCGCCACGCCCGCGTCGTCGTCGAGTGGCGTGGCCGCCGCGAAGTGCCGGAACACGCCCGCGCCTGCCGCCGGATCCAGCGGGCCCAGCCGCACGACGTGCTCGTGCGGCACGCCCAGCGGCGCGCGGTTGGTGACGAGCAGCCGCACCCGGCTCCCCGCCGCCCGCCACGCCGGCTAGACCTCGCTCAGCACGTCCGCCACGCCCTCCGCATCGTCGATCCACACCAGGGCCGGCGCGGCCAGCTCCGGCGCAAGCCCCACCCGGTGGAGCTGCTGCGTGGCGGTGCCCCGGTCCACCGTGGACAGGCCCAGATCCGCGCGCAGCCGCAGCAGCAGCTCGTGCGGCGTCGAGACCCCGCGGAGCCCCACCCGGAACACCGGCTGCCCCTGCCGGGCCCACGCGACGAACGCCTCCTCGGCCAGCCGGCTCTTCCCGATCCCGCCGGGGCCGGTGATCGTCACCGTCGCGCCCGGATCGGGCAGCGCCTCGCGCAGCCGCCCGAGCGCCTTCGCGCGCCCGATCAGCGGCGTCGTCGGTCGCGGGAGCGCTTGGGGCTCGGGGGCGGGCACGAAGCGATACCCGTTGGCGCGATCGGTGATGAGGTGCACCGGCGCGTTCGGCTCCGGCTCGATCTTCATCCGCAGGCGGCGGATCGTGACCGAGAGCGTGCGCGTGCGCGTGTCGGGCCGCACGCCCCACACCTGCGCGAGCAGATCGGCCGCCGAGAACACCTCGTCGGGCCGATCGCACAGCGTGAACAGCAGCTTCGCCTCCATCTCGGTGAGGTGCTCGACCCGCCCCTCCCGATGCACGCACGCGTGCTCGCGATCCACCACCCCGCCGGTGATCCGCACCACCCCGCGTCGGTGCACCGCGCCCAGCAGGCTCTCGACCCGGTGCACCAGCCGGGGATCGGCCAGATCGCCCACCAGCCCCATCACGCCCGCCGGTAGCTGCGGCAGCGGCGGCTCGCCCGACGACAGCACGATGTCGGGCGGACGCTGCGCGAGCGCCTCGGCCAGCCCCGCGCCGTCCACCCGGTGCAGCGCGTGCCCATGACGGACCACCGCCGCTCGCAGCAGGTCGAGCGGCGCGTCGGAGTCCACGACGAGCAGGCGGAGGCGCATGACGACACGCCCCCTATCCGATGCCTCGGATGGCGCGACGCCAGGCGAAGTCGACGAGCCCCTCGCTCGGTGGCTGCTCGGCGCCCACGGCGAGCCCCTCTGTGAGCGGCCGGCGGATCCGGGCGGGCGACGCGCTGGATCGAACTGCGACCCGATTGCGACCGGGGTTCGGGCCGGCCTCCCCCTAGGTTGGGGCTGCCGTCGGTGCGGGGGGTTCCCGCGGCGGCGACCGAAAGACCACAGAGGGGGATCCATGTCCTTGTTCAACCGGCGCCCAGCGCCGCACTCCATCTTCATCCGCGCTGTCGGGCTCGGGCTCGGGCTCGCGGGCCTCGCCGCCGCCATGCCGGCCCAGGCGCAGACGGTTCACCACATCCTCGAGGGCTATGCAAACAGCAACCTCAACGACAGCACTACACTCTGTGGCGTCACCTACACCGACCCGGTGCCGGTGCGCTTCGTGCTGTCCGTCAATCCCACCCCGATTGAGGTTCTTTCGGTCATCGCCTCCTACGATGCGACGTTCACCGGATCGTTCAAGCTCGGGGATGAGTGGAAGGTCGCCTACACAGGCTCCCACACCCTCTCCGTGCAAGCCGGTATCCAAACAGATGACCGCGATCAGGATGACGTTTGGAACATGCATGGGGACACAGTCGGCGAGTATACGCTTTGTGACGAAGCGACAGCGCTCCCCGCCAATTCGGGCTTCTACCTAAGTGTATGGGGGGGTGGCTGGCTGACCTCGAACGAGATGCCACTGCCGGCGTACACGACCGCCGAGCTCGGCTTAAACGGCACCGATTTCTTCGCGTTTGCCGGACATGAAACGGATCCAGTGAACAATCGTCCCTGGTATTCCTGGTTCAGCACCCTGTCGGCCGGCCTGGCCCCCGAGGTCACGATCGACCCGAGCGCGCTCACCGCTGTGAGCTTCGCCGACCAAGTCGAGATCGCGTTCACCGCGGTCGACGACTACACGCCCGACGCGGATCTGCAGCTCGGTTGGTCGTGCACTGCGCCCGACGGCACCGTCGCGTCCGGCACGGGCTCGCCGATCTCGTTCTACGCCGACGTCGCGGGCATCTGGTCGTGCACCGCGTCTGCCCAGGACAGCGATGGCCTGATCGGCACGGCGGACGTGCTGGTGAGCACCGACGCCAACCTGCCGCCGGTGCCACAGGGCAACTACATTCAGCAGTTCACCGCCAAGGAAGGCGAGACCGTCCGATTCACCGTCAGCGCCAAGGATCCGGAGCCCAACCCGCCCCTCACCTGCTCGGCAGCGATCAAGGACAGCTCCTACGACGCGACCATCACGCTGATCTCGGCGACACAGCTCGCCGACGGCGCGGTGGACTGCGTCTTCGACATGACCGTGAACTCACTCGGAGCGACCGCGGACATCGTCTTCTTCATCACGGTGTGCGATGCGTACGAGGCGTGCACGACCTGGCAGAACACATCCCGCTGGGTCGACGATCCGTCCCTCGACACGACGAACGGCGGAGGGGTGGTCGTCGCGATTGATCAGCTCCGGGACGTGCAGTTCCGCGTGTGCGCTGAAAAGGAGTGCAACGACTCCTTCCGGCACATGCTCGACGCCGTGATCCAGCGGCTTCTCACCAAGGACGGCGACGTGATCGGCACGGGATCCATGGACGAGCTGAAGCTCCGCGCAGACGGCGTGGGCACCGGCAAGGAAAAGGACCTGGTCACCCCAGAAGTCCAGCCCGAGGTCTACCGCGCGCTGCTCGAGGTCGAAGCGAGCCTGGCGACCCCGTAGTCCGACGACGTTCCCCCGGGGCGGCGAGGTGCTCTTCGGAGCCCTCGTCGCCCTTCGTGCTCAGCGCGCCGCTCGCGGGCTCACGCCGCGGCGGCCCGCGCGTCCTCCTGCGCGTACAGCAGCGCCGCCATGCGCAGCGGCAGCGTGGACAGCGCGCTCCCGGCCACCTCGCGGGCCGGCGCGACGTCCGCGGCGAGCCGCTCGTCGTCAGACGCCCAGGCGACCGCCCCCCGCAACAGCGCGTGTTCCCGCTGGGGCACGGCGTCCGCCGGCGTGCCGACCAACAGCGCCGCCGCCTCGTCGAGGAGCAGCAGGGCGCCCTCGATGTCCGCTTGCCGCGCCGCCACGAGCGCGCGCAGGCCGAGCACGCGCGCGCGGGTGTGCGCCATGTCCATCCGCGCGAGCAGGCCCTCGCTGCGTAGCAAGCTCTCTGATGCATCGGCGAGCGCGTCGGCCAACAGGTGGGCGACGGCGCGCTGCGACTCGAGCAGGGCGGCGTGGTAGGCCGATCCGTAGCGCTCGAGCACCGGGATGGCGGCGTCGAACAGGGCCTGCGCCCCCGCCAGATCCCCCGAGACGAGCCGCGCCGCAGCCTCGAGCGAGCGCGCGTCGGCCGCCGCATAGGTCGCGCCGCTCGCGTCGTGGGCCGCGGCGCTCCGCGCGAGCGTCGCTACCGCGGCCGCATCCCGCCCCAGGCACGCCTTGGCGTACCCGAGGCTGGTGAGCACCCGGCCGCGCAGGTAGGCCCACCCATGCGTCTCGTACAGGCGCGCCGCGCGGGCGAGCGGCTCCAGCACCGCGGCGGGCTCCCCGCGGCTCAGCGCGGTGATGGCCTCGTGGTGCAGCGTGCCGGCGATCAGCGCGGCGTCGCCGGACGCCTCGGCGAGCGCCAGCGCGCGCGCCACGAACGCCTGGGGCGCGGCGCGGCGCAGCATCACGCAGCACCACAGCGCGTGCACGGCGCCATCGAGATCCCCGGACGCCTCGAGGGCGTCCGCCGCCTCGGTCGCGTGGCCCAGCGCCTCGGTCTCGCGCCCCTGGTAGTGCAGCGCCCACGCGAGGCGCATGCGCAGCCGGGCCGCGCCGGGTCGCGCCGCGAGGATGCGCGCGCCGAGCGCCGGCCCCTCCTCGAGTGGCCCCACCATGCCGATCGCGGCGACCACCAACTCGGCCAGCGCGTCCACCGCCGGATCGTCGACCCCCTGCAGGGCGAGCAGCAGGCGCCGCATCCCCGACAGACGGGAGCGGAACCACGCGAACGCCCCGCGCCGATCCCCGCGGTTGGACGCGTCGCCCCAGGCGCGCGCCTCGGCCGCGAGCACCGCCGCGCGCCGCAAGCCCACGGCCGTGGCGTCGTCGCGCTCGGCGAGCCGCTCGGCCGCGAAGTCACGCACCACCTGGAACAAGACGATCCGCATCCCGCCGGCCTCGCCGACCCCGCTCACCATGCGCGCGAGGTTGGCGCGCAGGAGCTGACCCACGATCGCCTCGCCCTCGGCGCGCGACACCTCGACCAGGTGCGCCAGCTCGGCGGGCTCGAACGGCACGCACATCACCGACGCCGCGGCCAGCGCCGTGCGGGCGCCCGGCTCCAGCCCCTCCCACGTGCGCCACAGGCCGCCCAGCAGCCCCCCGTGCGCGGGGCGGGCCGGATCGGCGCCGCGCAGGAACGACGCAGGCGCGGCACAGCGATCGCGGATCTGGGCCGGCGTGAGCGCGACCGCCTGTGCGCCCGCCAGATGCAGCGCCAGCGGCATCGCGTCGACGTGCGCGATGATCTCGTCCAGGACCCCCGCCGGCGGCTCCGCACCGAGCAGGCTCGGGTTTGCTCGCGCCATCTGCCACCACAGCAGCTCGCGCGCGCTCTCGGGCGCGAGCGGGTCCACCCGGATCCGACGGGCGCGGGGCAGCTCGAGCGGCACGCTCGCCGTGGTGACGAACACGGTCGACGCGACGGTCTGCCACGCCGTGAGGGCCTCGCGGACGCCATCCCGGGCCAGATCGACGTCGTCGAGCACGAGGAGGGCCGGCGGATCGCGCTCCAGCGCGACGCGCACGCCCTGCACCGCGTCGACCACGGTCGCGCACAGCGAGGTCGGGAGATCGAGGGCCGCGGTGACCTCCCGGCACACGTCCGCCACCGTCGCCGCCGCCGACAGATCGCAGAGGAAGACCGCGCCGGTGCCGCGCCCGAGCACGCGCTGCGCCAGCGCCTCGGCCACCCGGGACTTGCCCGCGCCGATGGCGCCGACGATCTCGATCAGGCGCGCCCCCTCTTCGATCGCGTCCTCCAGCCGCGCCAGCGTCGCCACCCGACCGAACAGCGGCCCCGGCGACGCGCCGAGGTTCGTCGTGCGCGCCGGGCTGCCCTCGCGCTGCCAGAACAAGCCGTATCCGTAGACCGAGTCGGTGCGCAGGTGGACCGGATTCGATGGTTCGACCTCGATCTTGCGACGGAGCCGGTAGACCGCGCTCTTCACCGCGTTGGAGACGGCGCGCTCCGAGAACCCCCACACCTGCAGCCGCAGCGCCTCCTCGGTCGCGGTGCCTTGGACCGCGAGGTAGCGCAGCAGCTCGAGCTCGGTCGGCGTCAGCTTCGCGTCCCCGCCGGTGCGCCGCACCACCCCGTCCACGAGATCGACCTCGCCGTCGACGAGCGGCAGCGTCGCCGGCACCGGACGCGTCGCCTCGAGGAAGAGCTCGAGCCGACGCAGCACCTGCGCCTCGTCGAGGCGCCCGGTGATCAGCAGCGCGGCCGGCGGGATCTGCTCGGGCTCGAGGCGCTCGGCCGTCACGATCAGATCGGGCGCGCGCCCCAGCGTCAGCGCGGCGGCGAGGTCCTCGGGCTCGACGCGGCGCACGCGCACGCCGTGCCGCGCCAGCGCGCCGCGCACCGACTCGGCGAGATCGCTGCGACGGAGGGCGATGATGGCCTCGAGCCCCACGTTCCGCCCCTCCGCTGCAGATTCGCCCGCGAGGCTACCTCAGCGCACCCCGCGCACGGTCGCGTCCTCGACGAGCAACGCGTAGGTGTACCCGGCGCCGAAGTCTTTGTCCGTTGCAACAATCCCTGTTGCAACCACGCTGTCGCCCACCGTGGCGACGTCCGCGGTGGTCACCAGCAGATCCTCGGCGGCCGTCGCGCTGGGGCGCAGGTGGATCCAGTTGCGACCCAGGATGCCGGTGTTCACCTTCACCACGACGCCCTGCACCGCGACCTGCTGGCCCGCGAGCGCAGCACCCGACGCGAGCACCTCGCTCACCGACTTCGTGCCCTCGACCACCGCCACGGGCGCGGCCGGCGCGGCCGGCGCCGGCTTCGGCAGATCCCAGGTCGCTGCCGGCGGCGTGGTGGGCGGGGCCGACCCGCCCCACGCGCCGACGAAGTAGATCTCGTCGAAGGTGCGGCCCAGGGTGCGGCTGGTGAACCCGTGCATCGCCGTCGCGCCCGACGCCGACACGCGCTCGCCCACCGCCATCGGCGTCTCGGGGCCCGCCACCCACACCTCGCCGGCGCCGGTCGTCAGGCGCGCGTAGGTGTAGCCGCCCGCGTTCATCGTCTCGGCGACCACGCCCGTGAGCGCACCCGGGCTGGCCGCCGGCGCCATCAGCGCGCCGACCCCCTCGGTCGCCCCCGGCGTCGCCCCCTCGTCCACCGCGCACCCCGCCAGCACCAACCACACCATCCAGCCGCGCATGTCCTCTCCTCCCTCCCCACCCCGCTAATCCACCCCGCCCCCCCGCGCCGTGCGCGCGCCACAGCCGCCCCTGCCGATCGGTTAGCATCACCCCATGGTACGACGGCCCGCCGAACCCGAGCGAACCGACGAGGACGCCATCCCGCGTTTTCTCTGGGACCGCTCCATCACCCGCGCGACGCTTCGCGAGATCCTCGCCAATCCCGCCGACGGCCGCAGGCTTCACCTGCTCGCCACCTTGTTGCGCGAGGCTCGCCCCGACGAGGTGTGGGCCTGGATCACACCGCAGGCGGTCGCCGCAGAGCTCGACACGCTAGGGCCGCTCCTTGGTCGACGCCGCGCCTTCTGGATCTGGCTGTTCGACGGATGGAGATCGCTTGGCCTCCTCCCGTAGTCCCACCCTCACAGCGCTTCAGGAGCGCGTGCTGGACGCGTTCCGCGGTGAGGCAGGCGCTTACCTGACCGGCGGCTCCGCGCTTGGGCACTACTACCTCGGGCACCGCCGGAGCATCGATCTGGACTGGTTTGCGCCACGCCGGGAGACGCTGGACGCGCTCGCCGGTCGCCTCGCGACCTGGTGCGACCGCTCGGGTTGCGCCCTGACCCTCCAGCAGTCCTACCCTGGATTCCGGCGCTACCTGGTGCGCGACGGAAGCGATGAGACCCTGGTCGACCTCGTCCACGAGCCGGTCGCGCAGTCGGTCGCACTGGACGACAAGCCGGTCCGGGATGGCATCCGCATCGACGCGCTCGCGGACCTCGCAGCCAACAAGATCGGTGCCGTCCTGGGCCGCGGCGAGACGAAAGACTTGGTCGATCTCTACTTCCTCGCACAGGACGGCCACGATCCGATCGCGTTCCTGGAGGCCGCCCGACTGCGGGACGGCGGTGTCGAGCCCGCTACGCTCGCATGGGTCCTCGCGTCGGTGCCCACGGACACCCGCGACCTCTTGATGGTGCGCCCCCTGGACGCCGACGCGCTGGCGCGGTTTCGCGACGACCTGATCCGACGCCTCCAAACCTTGGCCTGGCCCGGCTGAACGTCGGCGCGCGCGTCGGCTGGGCGAGATAGGCGGACGAACCCCGGAGGCGTCGTGCCCACACCGTATCGCGACACGCTGGCCCTGCTGACCGACCTGTACCAGCTGACGATGGCGTACGGGTATTGGAAGAGCGGGCGCCACGAGGACGAGGCGACCTTCCACCTCACGTTCCGCAAGAGCCCGTTCAAGGGCGCGTTCGCGATCGCGAGCGGGCAGGGCGTGCTGCACGAGATCCTCGCCGGGTTCCGCTTCGCCGACGACGATCTCGCCTACCTCGCGACGCTGCGCGGCAACGACGACGCCCCACTGTTCGCGCCGGCGTTCCTCGAGCTCCTCGGCACGCTGCGGCTGACGTGCACGATCGAGGCGGTGCCGGAGGGCACGGTGGTGTTCCCGCACGAGCCGCTGCTCCGTGTCACCGGCCCGCTGCTCCAGGCGCAGCTGCTCGAGACGCTGCTGCTCAACGTGATCAACTTCCACACGCTGATCGCGACGAAGGCGGCGCGGATCTGCCTCGCGGCCGAGGGCGACCGGGTGATGGAGTTCGGGCTGCGCCGCGCGCAGGGCATCGACGGCGGGCTGGGTGCGAGCCGCGCGGCGTTCGTCGGCGGCTGCGTCGGCACCTCCAACGTGCTCGCAGGCAAGCGCTACGGCATCCCGGTGCTGGGCACGCACGCGCACTCCTGGGTGATGGTGTTCGACAGCGAGCTCGAGGCGTTCGAGGCCTACGCCGCGGCGATGCCGAACAACTGCGTGTTCCTCGTCGACACCTACGACACGCTCGACGGTGTGCGCCGCGCGGCCCAGGTCGCCACGCGGCTGCGCGCGCGCGGGCACGAGCTGGTCGGCGTCCGCCTCGACAGCGGGGACCTCGCCTGGCTGTCGATCGAGGCGCGCAAGATCCTCGACGCCGCCGGGTTCCCGGACGCGTCGATCGTCGCGTCGAACGATCTGGACGAGCACATCATCCACAGCCTGAAGTCGCAGGGCGCACGCATCGACGTGTGGGGCGTGGGCACGAAGCTCGCGACCGCCTACGACCAGCCCGCGCTCGGCGGCGTGTACAAGCTGTCGTCGCTGCGCCGCCCGGGCGGCGCGTGGGAGCCCCGGGTGAAGCTCTCGGAGCAGCTGATCAAGGTGTCGACACCGGGCCGGCTGCAGGTGCGGCGCTTCCTGCGCGATGGCAAGCTGGAGGGCGACGCGATCTACGACGAGGCGATCGGCATCCCCCCCTCCCCCACCATCGTCGACCCGATGGACCCGACCCGGCGCCGCCGCTTCGACGCCGGGCTCGAGGCCCGCGACCTGCTCGCGCCGTTCTTCGGCCCGGACGGCCCCGTCGGCGCGCCCGAGCCGCTGTCGGCCGCGCGCGACCGGGCCCACGCCGAGCTGGCGACGCTGCACGAGGGCGTGAAGCGGCTCACCTTCCCGCACATCGTGCCGGTGGGCCTCGAGCACGACCTGCACGCGCTGAAGACCCGCCTGGTGCTCGACGCGCGCGGCTTCGGGGAGGCGTCGTGACGTCTGCGCTGCTCGTGATCGACCTCCAGAATGACTTCCTGCCCGGCGGCGCGCTCGCGGTCGGCGACGCCGACGCGGTGGTCGCGCCGATCAACGCGCTGATGGACCGCTTCCCGATCGTGGCCGCGACGCAGGACTGGCACCCCGCCGACCACGGCTCGTTCGCCGCGAACCACCCGGGACGCGCGCCCGGCGAGGTGATCGACCTGCACGGGCTGTCGCAGGTGCTGTGGCCGACACACTGCGTGCAGGGCACGCCAGGCGCCGCGTTCGCGGACGGGCTGCGGACGGATCGCTTCGACCACGTCGCGCGCAAGGGCATGGACCCGACGCTCGACTCGTACTCCGGGTTCTTCGACAACGGGCACCGGCACGCGACCGGGCTGCACGCGTGGCTGCGCGCGCGCGGGGTGACGGCGGTGTGGGTGGCGGGCGTCGCCACCGACTACTGCGTGAAATTCACCGCGCTCGACGCGGTCGCGCTGGGCCTGCGCACGCACCTCGTCGTGGACGCGTGCCGCGGCGTGAACCTCCACCCGGGCGACATCGAGCGCGCGATCGGCGAGCTGGCCGCGGCCGGCGTGCACATCGTGGCGTCGTCCTCGGTGCCGTCGCCATGATCCCGCTGCTGCTCGTGCTCGCGCTGGGGTGCCCTTCGACGCCGCCGGGCGACGACACCGCCGCCTACACCGACGACGGCGCGCTGGTCGGCGTCAGCGTCAGCCCCTACGACCCGACGTTGGCGGTCGGCGAGCGCCTGACGTTCACGGCGCGCGCGTACTTCGGCGGCGAGCGCGACGAGGCGCTCGCCAGCGGCGTGCGCTGGGTCGCCGAGGATCCGCGCGTGCTCGTGATCGGCGACGACGGCGCGGCGGAGGCGCTGGCGGCGGGCACCACCTCGGTGATCGCCACCTACGAGGGCCTGAGCGCCAAGGTGCGCGCGACGGTGCGCGCCGAGACGCCGACCGGCGTGGCGATGAGCCCGAGCACGCTCACGCTGGGCGTCGGCGCGCGCGCGCAGCTCCAGGCGCTCGCGAGCTATCCCGACGGCGGCAGCGGGCAGATCACCGCGAGCTGTTCGTGGACGTCGAGCGACATCGCGCGCGTGACCGTAGACGATCGCGGCGAGGTGCGCGGGCTGCGCGTCGGCTCGGCGACGGTGCAGGCGACGTGCGGCGCGCTCGCGCCGATCTCCGCGACGGTCGACGTGACCGACGATCCGGCGGCGCTGCCGCTGCCCGACCTGCGCGTCGGCGCGTTCACGGTCGAAGTCGACGGGCGGCGGGCGACGTGGACCGTCGCGGTCGAGAACCGCGGCGCGGGCCACGCCGGCGCGTTCTGGGTCGACCTCTTCCTCGACCGCCCGTCTGCGCCCACACCCGCCGACGACATGGACGAGATCGGGTGGGTGCCGGGCCTCGGCGCGGGCGAGCGCCGCGCGCTGACGCTCGAGCTCGCCAACCTCTCGCCCGGGGTCTACGCGTCGTGGGTCGCCGTCGACCTCGACGGGCGCGTGGCCGAGACGGACGAGGCGAACAACGCGCGCGGGCCGGTCAGCGTGACGATCGGCGACGGCACGCCACGCCCCGACCTGATCATCGCGCGCATCGACGCGCTGGCCGACGGCACCGACACGCTCTACGAGATCGTCGTCCGCAACCAGGGCCAGGCCGAGGCGCGCGCGTTCTGGGTCGACCTGTTCGAGGACAGCCCGACCGACCCGCCGCTGCACGCGCTCGGCGACGACTTCCTGTGGGTCGAGCGCCTCGGCGCCGGCCAGTCGACCACCTGGGACGTGCTGCTGCCGCGCAGCCCCGGCGTCGGCGCGTCGTGGTCGTCGGTCGCGTTCGTCGACATCACCGCCGCGGTCGACGAAGCGGACGAGGCGAACAACCTCGGCCGCACCACCGTCACCGCCGACTGATCCCCGCGCCCGCCTTCAAGACGTGGGCCGGCCGTCCCGGCCGGCAGCAGGTCGGACGCGACGGCCGACCCACAGAACAAGCTGCCCGGCGCCAATCCTCGCCTTCAAGACGTGGGCCGGCCGTCCAGGCCGGCAGCAGGTCGGACGCGACGGCCGACCCACAGAACAAGCTGCCCGGCGCCAATCCTCGCCTTCAAGACGTGGGCCGGCCGTCCAGGCCGGCAGCAGGTCGGACGCGACGGCCGACCCACAGAACAAGCTGCCCGGCGCCAATCCTCGCCTTCAAGACGTGGGCCGGCCGTCCAGGCCGGCAGCAGGTCGGACGCGACGGCCGACCCACAGAACAAGCTGCCCGGCGCC
>CAYQSE010000165.1:0-13218 GCA_964419905.1 uncultured Enterobacteriaceae bacterium | reverse complement strand
CTCGGGCCGCAGCCAAGATGTGTAGGATCGACAGCCGGGACGGCCGGCCCACGTCGCGAGCACCTGACCGACCGCTAATAGTCGACGCAGCGGGTGCGGTGGAACGGGGGCAGGTCGGCGTCGCGGTCGACAGCGGTGCGCCACAGCCAGTAGTCGACCTCGAGCGCGGTCAGGTCGGGGTTGGCCTCGGCCCAGCCCGCGCGCAGCACCTCGGCGCCGACCACCGCGGCGGCGCGCAGGGTGACCTCCTCCTCCGAGCCGAGCGCGATCTCCTCGCGTTGGTCGATCCGCAGCGCGAGCCCACGATCCAGCTCGAGCACGCCCAGCGCGCGGAGCACCTGCGGGAGCCGATAGTCGGCGAACGCGGTCAGGCGCGCGACGTCGCGGAACGCGCCGGGCCCCTTCCCCGCGAACCGGCCGCGGATCATCGCCACGCAGAGCTGCGCGCGCTTGCGGAACGGCACGACCTCGCCACGCCACGCGCGCTGATCGGCCCACATCGGGAGCCGCCCGGCGAGGCGCGCGGCGACCGCCGGCGCCGAGGCGCCCGGTGCGCCGATCAGCCCGAGCGGTCCACCCGCTTCGAGGTAGGCGCGCCCGAGCTCCCGGAGCCCGGCGAGCCGCTCCGCCATCAGTGGCAGCGCCCCGGCGCCTGGCGCCGTGCACAGCAGCGCGGCGAGCTCGTCCGCGTTCAGCCCGACGAGGAACGCACCATCGTCGAGCGGTGCGCCGCGCCGAAGGGCCTCGGCGAACGCGCCCATCACGCCCAGCGCCTCGTCGTCGCCGCCGACGTCCACGCCGTCGACCTGCGCATACCATCGCGGCTGGCCCGGCTCGGGCCAGTAGCAGAAATTGATGGCGTTGTAGGCGAGCAACCACGCGACCACCTGCGCGTCCGACCCGTCGAACATCGGACCGCCAGACCACTCGGGTATGGACAGCGAGGCGGGGTCGACCGAGGCGAGCGTTCGCCGTGCAGCGGCGAGGTCCAGCGCCCCCCACGGACTCTGGTCGAGGACGCGCACGCACTGGGCGATCAGCGGGACTTCAGCGACGGGCATCACGACCTCGATGCAGAGTCCAAACGGAAAAACCCCACGCGCCGGTCAAGGCGCGTGGGGTCGGTGGCCGGGACGACGGCAAGGGGGTAGCGCCGACCTCGGCAAACGATCAACATTGAGAACCTACTACGCCAAGATGGCGAAAGCATCCCGAGAAACCCATTTTGACGGAGAGTGACCTCCGGGTCGGTTTCCGGATTGGCCGCAAACGCCGCATTTAGCCCGAGACGCAACGGTTGGTTGCGCCTCGGCCAACGATGCAGTCTCCACGCATACCGACTGGTCAATCGGCGCGGCCGCGGCGCGGGCGCGCGTTCGACCCTAGAACTGCTCGGCCTCGGTGCTCGCGGCGAGCGCAATCGTACTCGCGTGGCCCGCGCTGATCACCGTGCGGACCTCGTCGAAGTAGCCGGTGCCGACCTCGCGCTGGTGCCGTGTGGCGGTGTAGCCGTGGCGCTCGGACGCGAACTCCGCCTGCTGCAGGCGGCTGTAGGCGGCCATCCCCTCGTCGCGGTAGGCCGAAGCGAGCTCGAACATCGCGTGGTTCAGCGCGTGGAAGCCCGCGAGCGTCACGAACTGGAACTTGTAACCGAGCGCGCCGAGCTCCTGCTGGAACGACGCAATCTGTGCATCCGTCAGGTTCTTCTTCCAGTTGAACGACGGCGAGCAGTTGTAGGCGAGCAGCTTGCCGGGGAACTTCGCGTGGATGGCCTCGGCGAACTGGCGGGCCTCGGCGATGTCGGGGTGCGACGTCTCGCACCAGATCAGGTCGGCGTAGGGCGCATAGGCGAGGCCGCGCGCGATCGCCATCTCGATGCCGCCCGTGATCCGGTAGAAGCCCTCCTCGGTGCGCTCGCCGGTGAGGAACGGGCGGTCGCGCTCGTCGATGTCGTTGGTCAGCAGCTGGGCGCTGTCGGCGTCGGTGCGCGCGACGAGCAGCGTCGGCACGTCCAGCACGTCGGCGGCGAGCCGCGCCGCGATCAGCAGCTGCTCGAACTGCCGGGTCGGCACGAGCACCTTGCCGCCCATGTGGCCGCACTTCTTCTCGGCGGCCATCTGGTCCTCGAAGTGCACCGCGGCGGCGCCCGCCTCGATCATCGACTTCATCAGCTCGTGCGCGTTCAGCGCGCCGCCGAAGCCCGCCTCGGCGTCGGCCACGATCGGCGCGAACCAGTCGCGCTTCGCGCCGCCCTCGGCGTGCTCGATCTGGTCGGCGCGCTGCAGCGCCTGGTTGATCCGCTGCACCACGCTCGGCACGCTGTTCGCCGGGTACAAGCTCTGGTCGGGGTACATCTGACCCGACAGGTTCGCGTCGGCCGCGACCTGCCAGCCCGACAGGTAGATCGCCTTGAGACCGGCGCGGACCTGCTGCACCGCCTGGTTGCCGGTCAGCGCCCCGAGGGCGTTGACGTAGGACTCGGTGTGCAGCAGCTCCCACAGGCGGCGGGCGCCACGGGTCGCCAGCGTGTACTCGATCTTGATCGAGCCACGCAGTCGCTCGACATCGGCCTGGCTGTAGGGTCGCTCGATGCCGTCCCACCGGCGGGCGTGGAGGTCTTCGAGGCTCTCGGTCGTGTCGAACGCGACGGTCATGGCGTCACTCCTGGAGTTTGAGCAGGTGCTCGTAGGCTGGCAGGGTCAGGAAGTCGGCGAGCACCTCGTCGGTGGACAAGGTGTCGAAGATCTCGGCGGCGAGCGCGAAGTGACCGCCGATCCACGCCGCCTCACCCAGGGCTTCGCGCAGGCGCGCGAGCTCGTCGGCGGCGAGCGCGCGGTACAGGTCGAGGGTCAGCGGGCGCCCGTCGTCGAGCGTGGCCTCGTGGCGGAGCCACTGCCACACCTGCGTGCGCGAGATCTCCGCGGTCGCGGCGTCCTCCATCAGGTCGTAGAGCGGCACGCAGCCGTTCCCGCCGAGCCACGCCTCGAGGTACTGCACGCCGACGCGCACGTTGTGACGCAGCCCCGCCTCGGTGATCGTGCCGCCCTCGGGCAGCGTGACCAGATCGGTCGCGCTCACCGCCACATCGTCACGCAGCCGGTCGAGCTGGTTCGGACCCGGCATGTGCGCGTCGAACACCTCGCGCGCGACGGCGACCAGGCCCGGGTGCGCGACCCAGGTGCCGTCGTGGCCGTCGGTCACCTCGCGCACCTTGTCGCGGCGCACCTTCTCGAGCGCCGCGGCGTTCGCCTCGGGATCGCCCTTGATCGGGATCTGGGCGGCCATTCCGCCCATCGCGTGCACGCCGCGTCGGTGGCAGACCTGGATGACCCGAGTGGTGTACGCCTTCATGAACGGCGCTGACATCGTGACCTGCGAGCGGTCGGGCAGCACCTTGTCGGGGCGGCTCGCGAGCGTCTTGATGAAGCTGAAGATGTAGTCCCAGCGGCCGCAGTTCAGGCCCGCCGAGTGCTCGCGCAGGGCGTAGAGGATCTCCTCCATGTCGAACGCGCCCGGCAGCGTCTCGATGAGCACCGTCGCCTTGATCGTGCCCCGCGGCAGACCGAGCAGCGCCTGCGCGCGGACGAACACGTCGTTCCACAGCGCCGCCTCGAGGTGGCTCTGGAGCTTGGGCAGGTAGAAGTATGGGCCCGTGCCGCGGGCGAGCGCCTCGCGGGCGTTGTGGAACAGGTAGAGCCCGAAGTCGAACAGCCCGGCAGGCACCGGCTCGCCGTCCACCTCGACGTGCCGCTCGAACAGGTGCCAGCCGCGAGGCCGCACCAGCAACGTCGCGGTCTGCGCGTTCAGCCGGTAGGTCCCCTTCGTCGGGTGCGCGAAGGTGATCGTGCGCCGCACCGCGTCGGCGAGGTTGATCTGCCCCTCGATGCAGTTGCGCCAGGTGGGCGCGTTGCTGTCCTCGAAGTCGGCCATGAAGCAGGACGCACCCGAGTTCAGCGCGTTGATCACCATCTTGCGCTCGGGTGGGCCGGTGATCTCGACGCGGCGATCCAGCAGATCGGCGGGCAGCGGCGCGACCTGCCAGTCGCCCTCGCGGATCGCGCGCGTCTCCTCGCGGAAGTCGGGCAGCGCGCCCGCGTCGTAGCGGGCCTGGTCCGCCACCCGAGCGTCGAGCAGGTCGTACACGCGATCCGTGAACGTACGGGCGAGGTCGGCGACGAACGCGAGCGCTTCGGGCGTCAGGATCGCCTCGAAGCCGGGCACGATCGGGCCGAGCACGTCGACGCCGGGCGGGGTCTGGAGGGTCTTGGAGGGTTCGGACATGAGGGGGCCTCGCTTCGTCAATTGTTTTCACCTGGAGCTCCCCAGTCAACGGAAAGCCCCTGAACAACGTGCAAAGCCTGATCACTTTCGTCATGGCCTTGCTGTAAAGCTGTCAATCCTGTAAAGTGTGAACGAACGGCAGGATCTCCTGCGCAGAGGGGCGCTCTCCCGATGTCCACCCCCCGCCTCGGCGCGAAGGTCCGCGCGCTGCGACGCCGTGAGGGCATGACCCAGGCCCGCCTCGCGGAGCGGCTGGAGATCTCTCCAAGCTACCTGAACCTGATCGAGCACAACAAGCGACCGCTCCCGGCCGGGTTGCTGATCCAGCTCGCTCGGATCTTCGAGCTGGATCTCGCCGAGCTCGCCGCGGACGACGACGCGCGCCTCGAGTCCGAGCTGATGGAGGTGTTCGGCGACGAGCTGTTCGCGCCGCACGACCTGAAGAACGTCGATGTCCGCGAGCTGGTGGCGACGAGCCCTGGCATCGCCCGCTCCGTGCTCACGCTCTACGAAGCGTTCCAGGGCGCGAAGGAGAAGGCCGCCACGCTGAACGCGCGGATGGCCGGCGGCGCCGATGCGATCGAGACGGGCCGCCCCGGGCTGCCCTCCGAGGAGGTCAGCGACCTGATCCAGCGCAACCACAACTATTTCCACGACCTCGAGCGGGCCGCCGAGGCGCTGTGGGCGAGCGCGCGGCTCGACCTGAACACGCTCGCGCACGGGCTCGCGGGCGCGCTCGCCGACCGCCACGGTGTCGCCGTGCACTATGCCCATGCGCGCGACATGGGCCACGCAGTGCGACGCTACGATCCCGAGCGCAAGCTGCTGTCGCTCTCCGAGGTGCTGCCGCCGCGCAGCCGCCACTTCCAGCTCGCCGCCACCTGGGCGCTGCTCGAGCACGGCGACCTGCTCGATCAGCTCGCCGACGACGAGCAGCTCACGACCCCCACCTCGCGGCGCCTCGCCCGCCTGGCGCTCGCCGGGTACTACGCCGGCGCCGTGCTCATGCCCTACGACGCGTTCCTCGCCGCCGCGCGCGAGGAGCGCCACGACATCGAGCTGCTCGGGCACCGGTTCCGCGTCAGCTTCGAGCAGGTCTGCCACCGGCTCACCTGCCTGCAGCGCCCCGGCTCGGAGGGCGTGCCGTTCTACCTGATCCGCATCGACGTGGCAGGCAACATCAGCAAGAAGTTCTCGGCGAACGCGATGCGCTTCCCGCGCTTCTCGGGCCTGTGCCCGAAGTGGAACGTGTTCCAGGCGCTGCTGCACCGCGACGCGATCCGCGTCCAGCTGTCGCGGATGTCCGAGACGCGCACCTTCTTCTCGATCGCGCGCACGCTCACCAAGGGGCAGCGCGGGTACAGCGCCACCCACACGATCCATGCGCTGGAGCTGGGCTGCGACGTCGCGCACGCCCGCGAGCTGGTCTACGCCGACGGTGTCGATCTGGAGAACGCCGAGGCCGCGGTGACCACCGGGATCACCTGTCGGCTGTGCCGCCGGATGGGCTGCGAGCAGCGCGCGATGCCGAGCATCTATGCGCCGCTCGCGGTGAACGAGAACGTGCGCGGCGCGGCGTTCTACCAACAGGTCGACGACACGTAGCGCGGGCAGCCCCAACCCAGACGTGGGCCGGCCGTCCCGGACGGCAACCAGCACACGGTCGGCCGGGACGGCCGACCCACCGCAGCAAGCCCAAAGACGTGGGCCGGCCGTCACGGCCGGCATCCAGCGCACGGTCGGCCGGGACGGCCGACCCACGGCAGCAAGCCGCCCTACGCGCGGCGCGTCACGGGCTCACCCACAGGTTCCACACCCGCTCCCAGTCCTTCCACCCCTCCCCGTCCAGAAGGATCTCCACGGTCCACTGGAGCGCGTTGTCGGAGGCCACGAACGACGGCGCCACCTTCTTCGGCAGCGTGACCGCGCCATGGATCTCGACCGGCACCCCGGGCAGCAGCGGTCCCGCGCCGCGCAGCACCACCTCGGACTCATGGACCGTGCGCGTGTGGGTGCGGCTGTTGGTCCCCGAGCCCGACACGCAGCGCTCGACCGCCTTGAGGCGCGCCACGGCACGGATCAGCGTGACCTGGCGCCTCGGCGTGAACGCGACCCGCACCGCGACGGTGTCACCGCCGCGCGCCTCGACCGGCGACACCTCGACCTGCACGCCACCATAGATCCGGCCCGCGACCACCTTGCGCACCCCGGAGACGAACACGCCGAAGCCCACCAACCAGAAGAGCACAGGGAGGGCCAGGAACAGCATCCCAAACAGTCCGTTCGTGGCGGTCAGACCGACCCCCGCGATGGCGAACCCGCTGGCGACCGCGACCAGAACCCCGCCGACGCCGAGCTGGACCACGCCGGACATCGTGCGATCGCCGGCGTCCCCCACCTTCGCGAGCGCGCCCCGCGGCAGGCGCTCGGGCGTGCCCGCCACGATGATCTCCTCCTCGTGCTTCGGATCGAACGCCCACGGGATGTCCGCGGACGCCCGGAGGTACCAGTCCACGTTGAGGTGGTGACCGTGGTAGGTCAGCGGCCCCTGCGGCAGGCGAAACTCGAACGGGTGGACGTGCTGCTCGCCCGCCGTCCAGGCGCCCTTGAACAGCACCTCGGACGCACTATCGCCGCGCGCCTTGTTCCCGGAGCCGTGGGTGCGCCACTCCCGGGTGAGCGTCAGCCCGTTGCACGTACAGTCCGCGTTCACCGTGACCCCGACCATGCCGCGGACCGTGTCGCCGGGCTGATAGGTGCGATCCGGGCGCTCGAGGATGATCTCGAGGTCACACTTCGACATCGGCGATCTCCGTGAGGTGTTGAAAGCGTTCGTAGAGGTGGCGCCGAACCGCGCGCAGGTCATCGCCGTACCGTACGACGAGCGCCTGCAGACCGGCGTCCGAGACGCGTGGCACGGGCCCGGAGCCCCGTCGCACCGCCTCGATGCGCGCGTTGACGATGGCCGCGAGCCGCTGTGGATCGACACCGCCGGGCCGGTGCGTCACCACGCGAAACCCGAGCCACGACAGCTCCCGCGCGTGGTCGGCATGCACCGCCACCGCGACCGAGCGCGCCGCGCGCAGCGCACGCCAGCGACGCCAGAACGGCAGCGCGTCGGCCTCGTCGAGGAGCAGCCGGTCGGGGATTCGATGGGGCAGACCGTCCGTGTCGGCGCGGACATAGCTGGCCTCGGGCATCGCCTGCGCGAGCGCGAGCAGGTGGGTGGTCTTTCCGCGCCCGCACGGCGCCACGAGCTGCACCGCCACGCCGGGCTCGCGCAGCGCCTCGACCAGCCCCGCGACGCGCACGACGGCGGTCGCGGCCCACGCGTCCCGGTCCTGCTCCCCGAACGGGTTGGCGCGCAGGTTGAGGTGGGCAAACGGCAGTCCCGGCTTCACCGGCCCGATCGCTACCGCAGCCCCTCGAGCAGCGCCTCGCGCTGGCTCGCGACCTGCGCGTCCAGCTCGGACTTCGCGGCGGCGAGCCGCCCGTACAGCCGCTTGAGCGGGCGCCCCTCGTGCACCGAGAACAGCGTGTGCACCAGCCACGGGAACACCGCGGTGACATCCGTGTGGACGTACACGCTGCTCGTGATCACGCACTCGGCGCTGACCTTGCCCCAGGTGTGGCCCTCGCCCGCCGGGCAGCTCGACAGCGCGCCGTTGTCGACCGGATCGACGCAGAACTGCAGGTCGACGTCGAACCCGCGCGCGTCGACCTCGAAGATCTGCGACAGCGTCGGCTCGCCCTGCAGCGTGTAGTTCTTGGGAACACCGCCGCCGAGGATCCAGATCGCGGTCTCGCCCTCACGCTGCACGACCCACTGCAGCGCCGCCATCTGGTAGACGTCGGCCGCCACGTCGAGCTCGAACTGGAACGCGTCGCCGAGCAGCGCCTTGAGCTTGACCACGTTGAGGAAGATCGAGCCGTCCTGGGGCGCGCCGACGAAGATGGGCACGTCGGCCTGGTAGGCAGCCGAGAGCAGGCACGGCTGGGCCACCCCGAGCTCGGCCTCGAGCGCGGCGAGGTGCTTTCCGAGCAGGTAGTGCATCTCGGCGGTGGTCATCCGCCGCTGGAAGTCGGCGTGCAGCAGGATCTTGCTGAACAGCCGGTCGGTGTCGAGCAGCACGTCCTCGTCGAAGCCGAGGTCGTAGATGCGGATGATGCGCTCCTCGCGCAGCATCGTGTCGCCCGCGTCGGGCGCGATCTCGCGGACGCGATGCCCGATGACGCGGTGCGCGTCGTGGTAGAGGTTCGCGCCGGTCGTGGTGATCACGTCGACGAACCCGCGCTGCACCAGCGGGATCAGGCAGCTCCGGTGCAGCCCTGCCGGCGTCATCGCGCCCGAGAGCGTGAGGAACACGGCGTGTCCCTCGCGCGTGCAGCGGTCCATCAGCTCACCGGCCGTGCGCACCTGGCGCCCCACGAACGCGGGGAACGCGTTCTGGAGCAGCTCGGCGGCCGACTCCTTCCCGGTGATCGGACCAGGCGCCACGACGCGCGCGGTGTTCAGCAGATCGGAGCCCATGGGATGCCTCCAGGCGGAGCCAGAGCCCTATCCGCCCTGGCCCGCCGGGCAAGCCCGCGGCCCGCTACTGCGGCAGCGTCGGCTTCGCGATGTAGGCGGTCGGGATCTCGCCCTCGAGCGCCCCGAAGAACGCGACGATCTGGCCGACCTGATCGGCCGAGAGCTCCTTGCCGAGCTGGTGCTTCGCCATCAGCGTGATCGAGTCCTCGAGCGAGGCGACCGAGCCGTCGTGGAAGTAAGGGCCGGTCTTCGTGATGTTGCGCAGCGTCGGGACCTTGAACACGAAGCGGTCGCCCTCGTTGCCGGTGACCTCCATGCGCCCGATGTCGGTGCTCGGATAGGGCTCGACCAGGCCGAGCTTCTGGTACATCGAGCCGCCGACGCCCGCGCCCATGTGGCAGGTCGCGCAGCCCACCGCGACGAAGGTGTCGAGGCCCTGCCGCTGCTCCGCGGTGAGCGCGGAGGCGTCACCCTTCAGGTAGGCGTCGAACGGCGCGGGCGTGACGAGCTTGCGCTCGAACGCGCCGATGGCCGCGGCCAGGTTCTTGTAGGTGATCGGGTCGGCCTCGCCGGGGAACGCCTTCGCGAACGGCTCGGCGTAGCCGGGCACGGCCTTGATCTTGGCGACCACGGCCTCTTCGCTGGGCATGCCCATCTCGATCGGGTTGAGGATCGGGCCCTCGGCCTGCTCCTCGACGTCCTTCGCGCGGCCGTCCCAGAACTGCGCGATCTGCAGCGCCGCGTTGTAGCTCGTGTTCGAGTTGCGGCTGCCGCGGGTGCCGTCGTGGCCGGGCGAGGTGGGCTCGTTGTCGACGCCGAACTTCTCGAGCAGGTGGCACGAGTTGCACGACAGCGTATCGTTCACCGAGAGGCGGGTGTCATAGTAGAGCATCCGGCCTAGATCGATCTTCGCGTCGGTGAGCTCGCGGCCCTCGGCGGCCATCACGTCCGGCAGCGGCTTGAACAGCGCGGTGTGCAGCTTGTCGATGCCTGCAGCGGCATCGACGGGCGTGGCGTCCGCGGCGGGTGCAGGGGCCGGCGCAGGGGCCGGCGCAGGGTCGGAAGAGCAGGCGAGCGCGAGCATCAGCAGGTACATGGGATCGCTCCAGGGCGTTGAGAACCGATCTCGTATCCAGTTTCACGGAGGCGACAATCCCACGCACATGGATCGATCGTGGCGGCACCTTCACCGACGTCGTCCTCGCCGACGACGACGGCTCCATTCGTGTAGAAAAGATCCGGTCGGATGCCGCGGTCGTCGGTGCGGTCGCGCGCGGATCCCTGACCTTCGGAACCACCGTGGCGACCAACGCGCTGCTCGAGCGCGCCGGGGCGTCGACGCTGCTGTGCGTCAGCGAGGGCTTCGCCGACCTCGTCCGCATCGGAGACATGACCCGCCCGGCGTTGTTCGACCCCGACGCGCGCTGGCCGGAGCCCCTGGCCGTGCGCGTCGTCGAGATCGCGGGCTGTGTCGGCGCGGACGGCGCCGAGATCGCGCCGGTGCGCGTGCCGCCGCTCGGCCTGGACGGCGTGGAGGCGGTGGCGGTCGTGCTCCGTAACAGCCACCAGAATCCGGCCCACGAGCGACTGGTCGCCGACGCGATCCACGCGCGCCGGCCCGACCTGCACCTCGCCCTCGGGCACGAGATCAGCCCCGAGGTCGGCTACGTCGCGCGCGTCGAGACGACGCTCGTGGACGCGGCGATCACGCCGACGCTGCGCCGCGCGCTGGTACGCGACCAGATCCCCGAGGGCGCGCTGGCGATCTGCTCCGATGGCAGCCTGGTGCCCGCCGCGGCGCTGCGCGCGCCCGACGCGGTGCTCTCGGGGCCCGCAGGCGGCGTGCTCGCGGTGGCCGAGGTCGCGCGGATGGGGGGGTTCCGGTGCGCGGTCGGCCTCGACATGGGCGGCACCTCGACGGATGTGTGTCGGGTGGAGGTGGGGTCGCTGCCCCGACGCGAGGGCGACGTGCGGGTCGCAGGCGTGCGCCTGCGTCGCCCGATGCTCGAGGTCGACACGATCGCCGCGGGCGGCGGCTCGATCCTGTGGAGCGACGGCCTGCGCTTCGGCGTCGGGCCGCGCTCTGCGGGCGCCGATCCAGGGCCTCAGTGCTACGGACGCGGCGGCCCGCCCACGCTGACCGACGCCGCGCTCGCGCTGGGGCTCATCGACCCGGACGCGTTCGAGCCGCCCCTCGACCCGTCACGCGTCGACCTGCCCGGCCCCCCCGAGGCGTTCGTCGAGGTGGCGCGCGAGGCGATGGCGCAGGCCGTGCGCCGGATCGCGACCGAGCGCGGCGTCGACCTGACCGACCACGCGCTGGTCGCCTACGGCGGCGCGGCCGGGCAGCACGCGGCGGCCATCGCGGCGCGCCTCGGCATCGACACGGTGCTGGTGCACCCGCTGGCCGGCGTGCTCTCGGCGTGGGGTCAGAGCCTCGCGCGGCGGGAAGAGACCGCGACCAGGGCGCTGTGGCGACCGCTCGCCGCGTGGGACGCGGTGCGAGGCGCCGCTGATGCGCTCGTCGATGCGCTGCCGCCGCTCGGCGAGGTGGTGGTGACGCTCGACCTGCGCCACTCGGGCACCGACCACGCGCTCGAGGTTCCGCTGGGCGAAGACGCCTCTGCGACCCGCGCCGCATTCGAGCGAGCACACCGTCGCCGCTACGGGTTCGACCGGCCCGGTCTCGACGTCGAGGTGGTCAACGTCCGAGCGCGGGCGCGCGCGGCAGCCCCCACACCGCTCGTCACCCCGCCCGATCCCTGGGGGATCGGCGTTCAAGCTGTTCCCGGGCCTCGCTTGCTGCGCTGTCCGACGACCGCGGTGCACGTCCCCGCGGGCTGGACCGCGCGGATCGCCGAGGGGCTGCTGCGCCTCGAGCGTCAGGACCGATCCCCGCGCGCGCCGGACACACTGCGCGACCCGCTCGGCGTAGCCCTGTGGGGCAGCCGGTTCATGGCGGTGGCCGAGCAGGCGGGCGCGGTCCTCCAGCGCACCGCCCGCTCGGTGAACATCCGCGAGCGCCTCGACTTCTCGTGCGCGGTGTTCGACGGCGACGGCCACCTCGTCGCGAACGCGCCGCACATCCCCGTCCACCTCGGGGCAATGGGCGAGACGGTGCGCGACCTGCTACGCACCCACCCCGACCCGGAGCCCGGCCAGGCTTGGTTGTGCAACGACCCTGCCGCGGGCGGCAGCCACCTCCCGGACCTCACCGTGGTCACCGCCGTGCACCACGAGGGGCGCCGATTCTTCGTCGCGTCGCGCGGGCACCACGTGGATGTCGGCGGCACCACGCCGGGCTCGATGCCGCCGCGGTCGACGCGGCTCGCCGACGAGGGCTTCGTCGCCCGCCACGTCCCGCTCCTCGACGGCGACGCGCTGCGGGACCTCGGCCCGTTGCTCTCCGCCAGCCGCGAGCCCGAGACGGTCCGCGCCGATCTCGAGGCGCAGATCGCGTCGAACGCCCACGCGGCGCGGCTCCTGTGCGCGCTGGGCCCGGCTGACGTGATCGCCGCGTGGATGGCACACCTCCAGGACGTCGCCGCCGAGGCGACCACGGCGCTCGTCCGCCGCCTGCGTCCCGGCGAGGCGCGCGACGTCGTGGGCGGCGTGCCGCTGGCGGTCGCGCTCCGCTCAGAGGGCGCGCGCCTCGTGGTCGACTTCACGGGCACCGGCGGGCCGCACGCCGGCAACCTGAACGCGCCGCTGGGCGTGGTGCGCGCCGCGGTGCTCTACGCGCTGCGGCTGCTGGTCGCCCAGCCCATTCCGCTGAACGAGGGCACCCTGCGCCACGTCGTGCTCCACATCCCCTCCCCGTCGCTGCTCGCACCGCCCGCGGACGCAGCCGTGGTCGGCGGCAACGTCGAGACCTCCCAGCGCCTCGTCGATCTCCTGCTGCGCGCGGCGCACGCGCGCGCGGCGTCGCAGGGCACGATGAACAACCTGACCCTCGGCGGGGACGGCTGGTCGTTCTACGAGACGCTCGGCGGGGGTGGCGGCGCGTCCGCGAGCGGTCCGGGCGCGGACGCGCGGCAGGTCCACATGACGAACACCCGCGCGACCGATCCAGAGGTGCTCGAGGCCCGGCTGCCGCTCCGGGTGACGCGACTCGCGCTGCGGCACGGCTCGGGCGGCGGCGGACTGCACCGCGGGGGCGACGGCCTGGTCCGCGTGCTCGAGGTGCTCGCGCCCGCGCGCGCGGCGCTGCTCGCGACCCGCCGCACGGAGGGCGCCGCGGGGCTGGCCGGCGGCGAGCCGGGCACACCCGGGCGCGATGCCGTGCGCCTCGCTGGCCTGTGGCAGCCCTGGGACGGCGATCCCGTGGCGCTCGATCCCGGAGACGCCGTGCGCATCGAGACGCCCGGCGGCGGCGGATGGGGCGTCCGGGCGCGCGGCGCACGCAC
>CAYQSE010000164.1:0-13243 GCA_964419905.1 uncultured Enterobacteriaceae bacterium | reverse complement strand
ACGCCCGCCCCACGTGATCTCGGGCCGCAGCCAAGATGTGTAGGATCGACAGGCGTCCCGCCCGCCCAGCAAGCGCAGTGATGGTCGTCCTGCTGATTACGCTGGTTCGATCGTCATTCCGGGCTTCCCGTCAGGACGGGCGGGCGAGACGCTCGCCCCGAGTGATCTGGAGCACTCGGTGAGGTGCCGCGACCCCGCGCCGCTGAGGTAGGGTCACCGCATGGAGCTTCGCGATCGGATCGTGCTGATCACCGGGGCGTCGCAGGGCATCGGCGCGGCGACCGCGCGCGCGTTCGGGGCGCTCGGGGCCGAGGTGTGGCTGGTGGCGCGCGGCGCCGAGGCCCTCGCCGCGGTGGCCGCCGACGTCGAGGCCGCGGGCGGTCGCGCGCGCGTGTTCCCGTGCGATCTCTCCGACCTCGACGCGATCGCCGCGTTCGCGGCGGCCGCGCCCGGCGTGCCCGACGTGATCATCAACAACGCCGGCGCCGGGCGGTGGCTCGCGGTCGAGGAGACCGCGCCCGTCGAGGCGCGCGCGATGATGGCGCTGCCCTACCTCGCGGCGTTCGCCGTCACCGCCGCGTTCCTGCCCGCGATGATCGCGCGCGGCGCGGGCTGGGTGCTCAGCGTGAACTCGCCCGCGTGCCTGATCCCCATCCCCGGCGCCACTGGCTACAGCGCGTCGCGCGCCGCGCTGCGCACGTTCACCCGCGGGCTCGCGCGCGAGGTCCGCGGCACCGGCGTCGGCGTCACCCACCTCGTCGTCGGCAAGGTCGACTCCACCTACTTCGCGAACAACCCCGGCGCGGAGGCGCGCATCCCGTCGCTCGACCGGCTGATGCCCACGCTCACCTGCGCGCAGGTCGCCGACGCGATCGTGCGCTGCGTGGCGCGCCAGCGCCGCGGCGAGGTCGTGATCCCGCTGATGATGCGCCTGTTCTACTGGCAGTTCCTCGTCGCGCCGTGGAGCGTCGAGCAGCTGCTGTGGGCGACGGGGTGGCGGCGCGCGGGGTAGCGGCGGTTCCCGCACGGCGCGCGGCGGGATTCGATCGGGAAGAAGGCCGACGATGCGAGGACCATCACCGCGTCGCCACGCGGCCGTGCGATGCTCCCGCAAACGCAAGGGGGCCTCATGGTTCGGTACGCCGTCGCGCTGTCCTGCGCGCTCGCGCTCACGTCCACCGGGTGCAACAACGAGTGCACGCCTGACGGCGAGCCGCCCACGCTGGCGATCGGCACCGGCGAGACCCGGTTCGAGGCGCTCGACGCCGCCGATCCGCGGATGGAGATCATCTTCGGCCCCCAGGGTGGCTACCACGTGCTCGTCTCGCTCGAGGCCACCCGGCTGCGCGTCGCCGACACCGTGCAGGCGGCGATGCGCGCGCTGCACGGCGAAGACGAGCTCGGCCTCGAGGACGCCGCGGTGCGGATGCGCTGCAACCCGTCGTCGGGCCGGCTCGAGTCGTGGGGCGCGTTCCTGATCCTCGACATCGAGGATCCGACCGCGCTCGACGGCGAGACGCTAAGCGTCGAGGTCACCGTCACCGACGACGCGCAGACCTCGGTGTCCGACGCCGTCGACGTCACGGTGTTCTACCCGTAGCCGCTCACGGCGCGGGCGCCGCGACCACCTCGACCGGCATCGGGAACGCCTGGATCCCGCCCAGCGTCGCGAACACCCGCGTGTTGCCCTCGGCGACGCCCACCAGCGTGCCCTCGTCGTCGATCGTCGCGATGGACGTGTCCTCGACCGTCCACGCCACCCCGACGCGCAGGTCGAGCATCTTGCCGTCGACCTGGATCGCGCGTGCGGTCAGCGGCTTGGGCTCGCCGATCGCGACGCGCGCGGCGCGCTCGACGATCGCGAGCGCGACGAGCGCGCCCTGACGCACCTCGACCGCGAGCCACGGCGAGGTCACCTCTCCGCTCCGCGCGCGCACGCGCGTTTGGCCGATGCGGGTCCCAGTCAGCCGGCTCGACGCGTCCACGGTGGCGATCATCGCGTCCTCCACCTCCCATTGCACCCACGCGCGGGTCCGCGCGCCCTCGCCGCTGAGCGCGTACGCCTCCAGCGGTGCGCTCTTCCCGACGTCGAGCACCAGCGCGCCCGTGGGGGAGGTCTCCAACGTGGCGGGCGCGACGGCCTCGCCGTCCATCACGGCGGGCACCAGCGCATCGGCGACGAAGTCGACCCGCCGGGTGCCGCGCGCGTCGATCAGCAGCGGCCCCGCGGCGCCGTCGACCAACACTTCGTACTGCCCGGACGGGACGCGCGCGAAGGCCCAAGCCCCGTCGGCGTCCGTCAAGGTCTCCCGGCCGGGCCCCGCGCGCACGCGAACACCCGCCGCGGGCTCGTCGGCCTCGGTGATCTCGCCGTCGCCGTCGGTGTCGCGGCGCACTGTGCCGCGCAGCCGGCGATCCGAGCGCAGCGGGACGTCGACCACGGTGGGGGTGAACGGGGCGACCGTGATCTCGAACTCCGGGCTCTCCCCGGCGAACACCAGGGCAGGCGGCAGGCTTGCGAGGTCGACCTTGACCTGGTGGGTTCCGGGTGGGAACGACGCGATGTCCCGCGTACCGGTGACCAGGACGCGATACGCCGTCCCGTCCACCCAGATGGGCACCCGGATCGCGTCGCGAAGCGGCAGGTCGCCAGGGTCGAAGCGGCGATCGCCGTTCGTGTCCTCGAACGCGCGGACGATCAGCCGCGCGCCGGGTGCGCACGGGAGATCGTGGACCAACGCGTCGTCGATGCGCGCGACGACGAGCTCGTGCGGGCCGCCGGTGACGTTGTAGTTCTCGGCGTCGAGCATCGCCGGCCCGAACCCGAGATCGACGTGGTAGCGGCCCTCGGCGTCGGTGACGGCCGCAGGCGCACCGTTGACGAGCACGGTGAGCCCCGGCAGCGGGGGCTCGTCGGGATCGCGTGTGCCGTCGAGGTCGCGGTCGAGGAAGGCCACGCCCTGGACCTGTGGCCCGCGCGCCACCTCGACCCTCCTGGGCCGGATGCGTCGCCGGCCGAACTGATATTGGTATCCGAGCCCGGCGTTCCAGTTGGTGGACAGTTGGCGGTCGATCCGCCACGCGGCGTTCACGATCCGAACGGTGCCGTCGACCGTGAACCGGTGTGGGCCGGTCGGCATCCAGCCGAGGGATGCGCGGACCTGCTCCTCGCCGAGCAGGCCGTCGCGCGTTGGGCGAAACACGGCGAGCGCGCCGGCGCTGGCCTGGAAGTGGTCGGTTGCGTACTGCGCTCCGCTCGACAGCACCAGATCCGTGCGCTCGTCGTCGAACCGCGCGCGCACCTGGCCGCTCAGGTTCGTGGAGAACCTTTGGTCCCAACGACTCTTCAGCTGGTAGCGCAGTTGAAGCTGGGATGACTGGCCCGGGTTCGTGAGGTCGACAGATGGCGGCACCAGCCAGAGCGCGCCGGTGAGTGCCTGGGCGTGCTTGCCGGCGATCGCCGTCGACAGGTTGATGCTGTGGCTGGTCGAGTTGGCGTCGCCGTCCGGACTCCGGGTGACGCGGCGCGCGTGCGCGTACCCCACGCCGCCGCTCCAAGCGCGCGTCAGCGCCCTGAACACGCTCCCGCCCACCCAGGTCTCGGCGTTGTTCGTGTAGGCGTCTTGGCTCGACGTGCCGTAGGTGGTCGACGCGCTGATCTGCGTGCGGTCGTCCGGCGTCCACAGCTGACGCACACTCATGGTGAGGCGATCGGCGCGCTGTTGGATCAGGTCGACGGGGGCGTAGAGCGCCCCGGAGCGCATGGACATGGTGCCCGCTGTGGTGAACCGGGCGACCGGGCGCGCGGTGAACCCGAGGTCCATGCCTCCGCCCTCACCAGCGAGGTATCCCTCGACGTAGGCTTGGAGGTGGTCGCGATCCATGTCCGCACCCACGGTCGCCACCGGGAGCGGCGTCTTGTAGCGCGGGTCGTCGACGAGCCCGGCGCCGAGGTGTCCGCGCCATTGCGGCGCCGTGTAGGCGGCGCGCGCCGCAACGACGGTCGGGCTCTCCGGACCGACGACCCGGCAACAGGCCAGCGGGGGTGCGACACCCATCGTCAGGCCCAGCGACAGTCCGTCATCGACGTCGACGTGCACGTCCAACCCGGTCAGCCCGGTGGACCACGCGCGTCCCACGCCGAACGACAGGCTCCCGAGCGAGAAGCCGCCCCAGGGGAGCGTCGTGTTCAGGCTCCCCGTCGCGCGCTGGAGGGGCTGCGTGTGTGACCCACGCACCGCGCCCTGGGCGGTGACGGCGACATCGTCGCGCTCTCGGTAGGAGAGCGAGAGGCTCTGCGCGTGGCTCATCGCGCCGCCCGACAGCGCGCTGAACTGCGACGCGAACGTGAAGTCCAGCGGGCCGGCGTCGGGGACCGCGGCGTCCTGAGTGGTGGCGTCCGCGCCAGCGCGACGGGCGCGCTCTACTGCGCGGACGTGCAGCGGGAACCGCTCGGACGAGCCGTCGGTGTATTGGACGAAGACCGTCGTGCGGCCCCCGAAGGTGCCGGCGCGAACCTCGACTTGGAACGCGTCGACGATCTCTGCGGCCGCCAGCGACTCGTTCTCGACGACGACCCAACGCGCCGGGTTCGTGAGGGTGAACGATCGCGCCGTACGGGCGTCCACCTCCCAGGACTGCGGCGCGAACATGCCTCCGTCGGGTCCGGCCTCGAGGTCGACAGCGAGCGCCAGGCCGGGGGAGGAGGCGAGCAGCGCGAGCACCGGCCAGCACATCCGACCCAAGTCGTCACTCCTGTGGTAGGGATTTGGTGTGTCCTTCGCGTCCTAGAAGCGGATCTCGGCGGTGGCGGTGCGGCCGGTGCGGGTCTGGAAGCTGACCAGCGCGGTGTAGGCGCCGGGCGGCAGCGACGGTGGCGCGGCGACCTGGAGCGCACCCCACTGACCGGGGAGCATCCGACCCGGGGTGTCGGGCGCGTCGCGGAACACCACGTCACCGTTCTCGTTCACGACGGTCAGACGCGCCACACCGAGGAAGTGGACGTCTCCGTCGTTGGACAGCGTGAGCGTGAACGCGGAGGGCAGTCCACCATCGCCTGGAACCGGCGCGAACGCGCGGATGGAGACGACCTCTTCGAAGCGATCCGCGATCGCCACGTAGATGGGGATCGAGAACATCGTGTCGAGCTCCATCCGACCCGCGGCTTCCCGATCCGGATCGAAGGAGAGGCTCGACAGCGGCTTCCACGGCTTGAACAGCGCGCTGAGGATGACATGGTAGCCGCCGGTGGCTTCGGCGGGCGGCGTCAACGCGATCTGGAGCGTCAGGGACTCGCCGGGACCAATCACCGCGTTCTCGGGCGTCGCCGCGGTCCACATCCCCGCCGTCAGCGGGTAGGTGCCGATGGGCTGGGCCTTGGTCACCCAGCCGTCCGCGTCTGGATCGACGAACGACGCGCGCAGCGTGACCGGGTTCCGGTCTTTGTTGGTGAAGGTGATCGTCGTCGCGGTGTGCTTTCCAGCCGCAGCCATGACTTCGACGATCTGCTTGTCGACCTCGAGGCGTGTCGCGTGTGCGACATCCGAAACGCCGAAGGCGGCGAGCGCGAACGCGCTCGCCGCCAGGGTTCGGATCGAAGGAGCGTGGTGAACCATCATCCGAAGAAGTCGATCCTGATCAGAGGGTGCCGTCGATCTTCTGGACCTTGTTGAGCGCCGCGACCGAGTAGACGAACTCGGAGGTGTGCGCCCCGAAGTCGAGCTTCCTCAGGTCGGCGGTGACCGCGGCGAGGAACGTGAAGCTCGTAGTGAAGTTGCCGGCCTCGGTCAGCGTGCCGTAGGTCTCGTAGATGTTCGCCGCGCCGATCTCCGCCTGCTGGAGCTGCTTCGCGAACGCCTCGCGTTCGCGCGAATCGGCCTGCGCGCCGAAGTAATCGACGAGGTTGATCCGCTCCTTGGAGAACCCGGTGAAGCCGCGGGCGTAGTCGACGAGCTCTTCGCCGCGCTTGGTGCCGTTGTAGGTGATGTCGGCCTTCAGGAAGAAGTCGCACGGCGAGTTGCCGCCGCCTTCCCAGGCGTTGACCATGCTCCAGGTGCCGGAGTACACGCCATAGGCGAGCCCCTCCTGCACATAGACCGGGTAGTCGCTCAGGTTGGCGTCGAGCGGGACGCAGTAGTCGATGTTCTCGACGATGTCTTCGGTGTAGACCTCGACCTTGCACTCGACGGTCCAGTTGATGGTCTTGGTGCCCTCGACGATGATGGACTCGCAGTCGGAGTCGCTGATGGGCGTGTTGGACGCCAGCGCGATCCCCGGAGCGGTGAGCAGACCAAGCAGTGCGATGTGACGCATTTCGTTCCCCCTTGCGGTGTTTTGTGTCGCGACTAGGGCGGTCCGGCCATCCGGCTCGGGTCCCGCTGGAAGGGTTCTACCGGTGGGTGAACTTCGATGTCAAGGTTATTGCGAAACGAAATCGGCCATCGCGGAGAAAGCAGAGGCCCGAGCAGTGATTTCGAGGCTCAGATCGCCCTGGAACCCCATGGGCACCCACACCGCGACCTGGTGGGTCCACGTCGCGCGTCGACCGATCACCTGCCCGAGGACGACGGTGCCCGTCTTGAGCGGCTCGCCCGAGCCCGGCTGGCTCCACGGCGTCGCCGCGCCCGCGGCGTGGCGCACCTCGACCGGCCAGGATGGCGTGGTCCGGACGTCCAGGCTCACCGTGTAGGCGCCTACGCCGAGGTTCGCTTCGGGGCGTTCCGGACCGACGGTCGCGTCGTGCCCCCCGACCTTCTCGCGCGGGGCGCCGCGGGGTGGCACGACGATCGCGCCGCGGGCGGACGGGACCGCGGTGGCGCGCGCGCGCCACGGGTCGGCGTCCTTGATCGGCTGCCGGGCGGTCGCAGCGGCGGTCCGACGCGCCGGATCGCCATCGAGATGCGCGCGCACGCCGCCGAACGAGCCGGGACCGCGCGCGCCGGGCCACCCGCTGTCCGCCTTCGCCGGGGCGGCGGCAGGCTGGTTCCGCTGCTCGAACGGGCGCGGCGGCGGGTTCGGATCCGCGGTGATCTCCAGATTCACCACGTAGAACGTGCCCTCACCGTCTCGCGCCGGGACCCGCTTGAGGGGACCCGTCATGTCCTGCGCGTTGCCCGGGGGCGGGTCCACGTAGTCCACCGTGAGCGTGAGCTGTGCGCGCGCCACGCCCGGCGCGACCACCGCGCCGAGCAGGCCACCTGCGAGCAACGCCCCGCGCCACACCGAACGCTTCATCCATCCCCCTCGCTCTCCCACACTATGGCGCGTCGGGGAGGGGACGCGCCACCCTGCGCGGCGATGTAGCCGGGGGCGCGCCGCGCGCGAAGGCGATCGCCACGCGCCCGGCGAGCGCCTCGAGCACTGCGTCGAGCCCGGTCACGGCGTCGACGCACGGCGCGTAGTCCTGCACCGTGAGCGACGCCTCGGGTGGTGCGTCGAACGGGACGGGTGCCTCGGGCACACGCACCGTCCCGACCCAGGGATGGAGCGTGACCGGGCCACGCCGCGGGTCGCCGGCAAGCAACACCGCGACGCAGCCGCCCTCGCGCTCGAGGACCAGCGCACCGATACGAAAGTGCTCGCACTCGACGCCCACACAGGAGGGGCGCGGTGATCGCGAGGGGCTGCCTGCGCCTGTCCGCTGTGCGACGTCCTCACCCAGCGCGTCGAGGCGCGCGGCGACTTCGGCGGCGAAGGCGTCGCCACGCGCGGACGGCTGCGCCGTGAGCACGCGCGGGGTGGTGACGAGCAACGCCGGGGGGGCATGGCGTCCGGCACAGCCGGCTAGAAGGACGACGCTCAGCGCAGACGTGATCGTCACTCGCGCGATCATGGCGTGATCCATTCGATCGTCACCCTCGGATAGGAGCGGTCGGTCGTGAGCACCCAGGTGCGCGTGGCGGGCTCGGATTCGGTGAACGCGGTCCACGCCACCGGCTCGACGGCGATCCGATCCCCCTCGAGGCCGAACCCCACCAGCAGCGCACGCAGCGCGACGGCACGCCGGACGGCCAGCTCCGGATCGGGCGGGCCACCCTCGGCGTGTGGATCGACGCGGACGCTTAGGCGCCCGCTGCCTTCGTGAACCAGCAGCGCCGCCAGCTCGGCCAGGGCGGCGGCCCCTGCCCGATCCGGAACCGCCGCGCCGGGGGGGAACGCGAGGCCGTCGCGAAACACGACGCGCTCCTCGTGCAGCCACACGGCTGCCGGGAGGTCGCGCTCGGGCTTGCGGGGCTCGAGCTGCGCGACCAGCTCGATGCGACCGGGCGCGACCACGTCCAGACCGCGCGTCGTGGCGAGGTGCCCTGGCGCGGTGAAGTAGACCCCCCACCGACCTAGCCCGAGCGGGATCTCGAGCCTGCCGTGCGCGTCAGGCGTGAACGTGCCCAGGGGTGCGCAGGGGGGCAGGGCGTTCGAGAAGCGAACGGTGGCGTCCGTGGCGGGTCGACCGTGCTCGTCCACGACGTGCAACGCGAGGGTGGCGGGGTGCGCTAGCGTGATGACGATCTCCTGCGGCCCCTCCTCCGCGCGGAACGATCCCTTGCCCATCACGCATCCGCCAGCGACGCTCGCCTCCACTGACCACTCGGTCTGCGGCAACAGCTCGAGCTGGTAGTGGGTGCCGACGGCGCGTCCGGTTCGCCGGTCGCCCTTCGTGGTCAGCACGAAGGCACCCGATGGGATCACGCTTCCCTCCAGCGTGGCCGTGATCCGGACGTCGGCCAGCGCGTCGGGGCAGCCATCGTCGTCGCGCCAGCCGTTGACGGTCTCGACGGCGTCCGGGCAGTGGTCCTCGTCGGCGAACGCGGCGAGGGGAGGGGCTGCGAGGGGCGCCGGATCGATGAACCCGCCCGAGATCCCGAACAGGATCCGGCCGCCGACGGCACCTGCCGCGAGATCGCCGTAGACGCCCACCTGGACGTCGAGCGAAGACGCTGCGCCCGACGAGCGATGGAGCCTCGGCCCCACCATCAGGTCCAACATCGTCCGGTGGGCGCCGCCGAGGATCGCGCGCGCCTCGGCACCGAGCGACACGCTCGGGGTTGCGGACCATGCGAGCTGAGCGCCGAGCGTGGCCCCCAGCGCGTAGGGGGCCCCGTCATGGGCGTCGGCCTGGATGCCGAGCGCCGCGGATCCAACGAGCGACGCGCGGTCGATGGAGCCCAGCACGCGCGCGCCGCCGCCCGGGCGCTGCCTGCCCCAGGCGCGCTCCTCGGGCAGCATGGGCAGGTCGACGTGGGCCTCCACGCCTGCCCCCCACGATCGGAGGCCGGGCGTCGGCACCCACGGGAACCACGCCGCGCCGATGCGGAGGTCGCCGGGCGCGACGCTCGCCGAGGAGGTGTTGGACAGGGGCGCGCCGACCAGGCGACCGCTGAGGCGAACCTCGAAGCCCCGAGTGGGCGACATGCCGGCCGCATACAGCACGGCGAACTGCGAGTCGAGCGACGTGCCCGCTCCGCCGAGCACGACCTCGGAACCACCAGCAGCCCACCAGTCGCCTGGGGTCAGCCACCGCGGCATCGGGTAGCCCGACGGCGACGCGACGCCTGCAGCCCCACCCTCCCACTCCACGACGTGGATCGGAGTACCCTCCTGTGCCGACGCAGTATCGGCGCGGAGTCCCGGTCCGAGTAAGAGTGATAGCAGGTGAAAGGTCATCAATCCCCTTGAACCGGGGTCAGTTGTCGGGTACGGTCGGTGGCATCGTGCAAGGGGGTCCCAATGACACGTTCGGCAGCGGGCAGGCTGTCTGCGTTGGTGTATCTGGGGGCCATGGCGTTCGGGACCCTTTGTCCCGAACCCGCCATGGCGTCGGATGATCTGGTGACGGTCGAGTTCGAGGGGCAGCCCCTCCGACGAAACCTCCTCATCTATTTTCAAGGGCAACACTACGGCTATCAGACGGCGGGCGAGATCCTCGTAACGGTCGACGGCGACCCGCTCGGCTCGTACTGCATCGACATCGCCTCTCCGCTCGAGAAGGTCGACCCGTGGCTCGCGCGCAAGACGCTGCTCGGGCCAGACCCGACCACTTGCGGCATCGGCTCGATCCTGTCGCTCGATCCCGTCACTTCCTCGCTTCACTCGGCCGCCCGGCAGCTCGCGGTGTGGAAGTTCCTCTACGGGCCGACGCATCCTACGGGGATCATCACGTCGGACTCCGAGGTCGAGGCGCTCGCGCTCGACTACTACTGGGCCGCCTCCGGTCAGTGTCCGCTGATGTGCGACCCCGCGTTGATCGACTTCTCGGCGGTCGCCTCGGCGACGTCCGACCCGGGGCTGTACGACGTGACCGCGACGCTCGCGCAAGCTGGCCAGCTGCTCGAGGGGGTCGAGGTCGACTTCTTCGTGTACGGCGCCACGCTGCTCGCGCCGACGTTGGGGTTCGACACCACCGATGCCGACGGCGAGGCGCATGCGCGCGTCGAGGTCGCGGATCCCGCGGTGGGCGCCCAGGTCGACGTGTACGCCATGGGCACCAACTTCTACCGTCTCGATCCGGTCAACGACGACAGCCAGCCGATCGCCATCCAGCCGCTGTCGGTGGCCGACGAGTGCGAGCTGGTCGCCACGGTGACCATCCCGCCGGCCTTCGAACCGTGCGACAGCCCGTTCTGCGAGCCGCCCGATCCGTGTGTGGATGCGGGCTGCAGCTACGCCTGCCAGGAGGGCGTCTGCCTGTGCCCCGAGGGCTACACCGTCGCCGCAAACGGCGCGGACTGCGACCCGGAGCCGTGCACGATCGCCGGCTGTGACTACGGCTGCGAGGAGGTCGACGGTGCCGCGCAGTGCCTCTGCCCCGACGGCGAGCGCCTCGCGGCCGACGGCACGTCCTGCGTGCCGGTGGATCCGTGCGAGGACGCGGGCTGCGAGGGGGCCTGCACCGTCGACGAGCTCGGCGCTGCGGTCTGCGACTGCCCAGACGAGGGTGAGATGCTCGGCGAGGACGGCGTGAGCTGTGTCTGCGCCGAGGACTACGAGCCGGTCGGTGAAGAGGGGGACTGCCTGCTGGAGTGCCCGGAGAACGCGGAGCGAGATGAGGTCACCCTCCTGTGCGAGTGTACCGAGGACTTCGACTCGGTCGGCGACGACTGCCTGACGCCGTGCCCGACCGGGCAGGTGCGCAACCTCGTGGCCCCGGGCCAGTGCGAGTGTCCGCCCGACACCGAGCTGTTCGATGGGCTCTGCGTGACTCCCTGCGACTCGGACGAAGAGCGTGACGAAGCCGGTGCGTGCGTCTGTCCCTACAACACCGAGCCGTTCGACGGGCACTGTCTGCCTTCGTGTCCAGACGGTCAAGCGCGCTTCGGTGGCTCATCGGAGTGCGCCTGCGAGGGCGATCTGGTGCTGGTGGACGACGAGTGCCTCGAGCCCTGCCGTGGCGACCAGGAGCGCGACCTGGTCGGGAGCTGCGTCTGTCCGGTCGGCACCGTCGAGGTGTTCGACGCTTGCGTGGCCGAGTGCCTCGACACGGAGCTGCGGAACACGGTCTCTGGCGAGTGTGAGCCCGACCCGTGCGCGATCGACTCCGATGGCGACGGCGTCGTGGACTGCGAGGATGGCTGCCCGACGGTGCACGCCGGCGACTGCGACACGGACGGCGATGGCTGTCCAGACGATGCCGACGGCGACGGCGTGCTCGATTGTGACGACGCCTGCCCGACCGTGCACGCGGCGGTGGGCGACTGCCCTGGCGACGACGGTTGCCCCGCGGACAGCGACGGCGACGGGATGCTCGACTGCGAGGACACCTGCCCAGGCGTCGACGGCGGCGAGTGTGATCTCGATGCCGATGGGTGCCCGGACGACGCGGACGCCGACGGGATCACCGACTGCGACGAGCCGTGCGCCACCGACAACGGTGGCTGCGAGTACGAGTGCGTCGATGGCTTCGGAGTCAGCGCGTGCGCTTGTCCGGACGGCGAGGAGGTCGCCGGGGATGGGGTCAGCTGCGTCTGCGCCGGTGGCTTCGACACGGTCGGTGACGAGTGCTTCGCCGAATGCCCCGCAGGCCAGGTCCGGAACGCCGTCGAGCCAGCGTTGTGCGAGTGCCCGTCTGGTGAGGTGATGGTGGACGGCGCGTGCATGACGCCGTGTCCCGGCGAGCTGTCGTGGGACGAGAACGGCGAGTGCGCGTGCCCGTCGGGGAGCGATGCGGTCGGTGATTACTGTCTGCCGAGCTGCCCCGTGGGACAGGGTCGCGTGGATGGCGTCGAGTGCGTCTGCCTCGGCGACACGGTGCTCGTGGGCGGCGTGTGCCTCGCGCCTTGCGACGAGGACGAGGTTCATGGCCCAGCCCCGACCTATGCGTGCGAGTGCGCGCCGGGCACCGAGCCCGTGGGCGACGCCTGCCTGACCGAGTGCCCGGACGATCAGGTTCGCAACCCGGTGTCGACCGAGTGCGAGTGCGCGCCCGGGACCGTCGCCGACGCCGACGCCGACGGCGCCTGCGTGCCCGACGACTGTGATCCCGACGCTGCCTCGGACTGCAGCTACACGATCGGCTACTGGATGAACCACGCCTGGCCGGTCACGCAGCTCACGCTGGGCGGCGACGTGTACACCGCGGCCGAGGCGCTCGCGATCCTGAAGACGTCCCCGAAGGGCGACGCCAGCCTGATCCTCGCGCACCAGTACATCGGCGCGCTGCTGAACCTGGCGTCGGGCGCGGACATCTCGGTGATCGCCGACACGATGTCGGCCACCGAGACGTGGCTCACGGCCTGGGGCCTGTACGCGAACCCCCCGAAGGGATCGGTCGAGCGCAACGAGGCGATCTCGCTGGCCGGCACGCTCGATCGGTTCAACAACGGACTGATCGGCCCCGGGCACTGCGACGCCAAGGCCGCGACGAGCGGCTGCGAGCCCCCGCTGGACCTCTGCCCGAGCGATCCCGACAAGGTGCTGCCGGGCACGTGCGGCTGCGGGGTGCCGGATGTGGACACCGACGGCGACGGCACCGCGGACTGCAACGACGCGTGTCCGACGGATCCGGTCAAGGTCCACGAGGGCGTGTGTGGCTGCGGCGTCTCCGATGTGGACACCGATGGCGACGGCACCCCGGACTGCTTCGACTTCTGCCCGGACAACGCGAGCAAGGTCGATCCGGGTCTGCACGACTGCGACGCGGAGGAGCCCGACTGCGAGGTGGTCGGTCCTCAGCTCGTGCCGCTGGACAAGGAGTACACGATCGAGGTCGGCGCGCCGTTCCAGCTCCAGCTCGAGGCGAGCAGTCCCACCA
>CAYQSE010000163.1:0-13266 GCA_964419905.1 uncultured Enterobacteriaceae bacterium | reverse complement strand
TCCGTGCACCCTCCGTGACGCTCCGTGGCTCCGTGGTGGAGCGACGCCACCACCAGCTCCGACGTCCGCCAGCGGCAAATCGGATCGCCATCTTCGCCGCGATCATCTAGCCCACGTCGCGCCCCGCTCGCTCACGCGACGAGTGGGCGCGGCTACGGCTCGGCGCCGCAGGACCAACAGCTACCGAACGCCGGGCCGTTCGTCTCGCCGCACGCGGGGCACTTCCACTCGGGGTGCACCAGCGCGGGGCCGTGGAACACCGCGAGGGCGGCGCGCGCACGCGGTGCCTCGGTCGAGCCCACGTAGACCGACGGCCACGCCTCGGCGACGGGCACCTGCCCCAGCGCGCCGAGCAGGTTCTGTCCGCGCACGACGGCGTCGATGCCGTTGCGCGCGAGCCAGTCCCGCACGAGGTAGGCGTCCGTGGGTCCGACGCCCTGGTAGATGCGAATCATGCGTGGAGTTATGGCCCGACTCTTGCCCTGGAGCCACCTTGAAGGCCGCCGACATCCGCCAGCGATTCCTGTCCTACTTCGCCCGCAGCGGACACGAGGTGGTCCCGTCCTCCTCGCTGATCCCGCACGACGACCCCACGCTGTTCTTCGTGAACGCGGGCATGGTGCAGTTCAAGGACGTGTTCACCGGCAAGGAGCGCCGCGACGTCACGCGCGCCACCACGGTCCAGAAGTGCCTGCGGGTCAGCGGCAAGCACAACGATCTCGAGAACGTCGGGCGCACGCCGCGCCACCACACGTTCTTCGAGATGCTCGGAAACTTCTCGTTCGGCGACTACTTCAAGGCCGAGGCCATCCCGATGGCCTGGGAGCTGCTCACCGGCGACCTCGGCGTCGATCCCAACCGCTTGTGGGTCACCGTCTACGAGGAGGATGACGAGGCCGCCGATCTGTGGCTCTCCAACGGCTTCCCGAAGGCGCGCCTGCAGCGCCTGGGCGCGAAGGACAACTTCTGGGCGATGGGCGACACCGGCCCCTGCGGCCCGTGCTCCGAGATCCATTACGACCACGGGCCGGCCGTGTCGGCCGACGCCCGCGGACCGGCCGGCGGCTCCGATCGCTACGTCGAGATCTGGAACCTCGTGTTCATGCAGTTCGAGCAGTCGGCGTCTGGCCGCACGCTGCTCCCCAACCCCTCCATCGACACCGGGGCGGGTCTCGAGCGCGTCGCCGCCGTCGTGCAGGGCGTGTATTCGAACTACGACACCGACCTGTTCCAGCCGCTGCTGCGCAAGGGCAGCCAGATCGCCGACGTCGCGCTCGGCGCGTCGGACGAGAGCGACGTGGCGCTGCGCGTCCTCGCCGACCACGCCCGCGCCACCGCGTTCCTCGTCGCCGACGGCGTGATGCCGTCGAACGAGGGCCGCGGCTACGTGCTCCGACGCGTCATGCGGCGCGCGATCCGTTTCGGGGTGAAGCTCGGCGTGGAGCGTCCGTTCTTCCACGAGCTCACGTCCACCGTGGGCACCGAGATGCGCGACTGCTACCCGGAGCTCCACGAGCGCGCCGGGTTCATCGAGGAGATCGTGCGCGGCGAAGAGGAGCGGTTCCGCCGCACGCTCGACCGCGGCATGAAGCTGCTCGACGGCGAGCTCGAGCGGGCGGGCCGCGGCGGCAACCTGCCCGGCGACGTCGCGTTCACGCTGTCCGACACGTACGGCTTCCCGCTCGACCTGACGCGGCTCATCGCCGAGGAGCAAGGGGTCGCCGTCGACGAAGCCGGCTTCGACGCCTCGCTGCAGGCCCAGCGTGCGCGCGGGCGTGCCGCGTGGAAAGGCTCGGGCGAGCAAGCGGTCGCGTCGCTGTGGTTCCAGCTCGCCGAGACCCACGGGCGCACCCGGTTCACCGGCTACGACACCGACGCCTCCGAGGCCGAGGTCGTCGCGCTGATCAAGATCGCCGAGGGAACGAACGGCACCCGCGAGTACGAGCAGGTCGACCGGCTCTCAGCGGGAGATCACGGCATCGTGCTCCTCGATCAGACGCCGTTCTACGCCGAGTCCGGCGGTCAGGTCGGCGACGAGGGGGTGCTCCGCGGCGAGGGCCTCGCGTTCGCGGTCGCCGACACCCACGCCGCCGAAGGGCTGCACCTGCACCACGGCAAGCTCACCGAGGGCAGCCTCACCGTGGGCGCGACGGTCCGCGCGCTGGTCGACGGGCTGCGGCGCGACCACACCCGCCGCAACCACACCGCCACCCACCTGATGCACGCAGCCCTGCGCGAGGTGCTCGGCGACCACGTCAGCCAGAAGGGCTCGCTGGTGGGTCCGAACCGCCTGCGGTTCGACTTCGCCCATCACAAGCCGATGACCGCCGCCGAGATCGAGCAGATCGAGACGCTGGTGAACCGCGAGATCCTACGCAACGCCGGCCTCCAGACCGTCGTCGAGGATCTCGACGCGGCGCGCGCGCGGGGCGCGATGGCGCTGTTCGGCGAGAAGTACGACGAGCGGGTGCGCGTGGTCGAGATCCCGGGGTTCAGCGTCGAGCTGTGCGGCGGCACGCACGTCCGCCGCACCGGCGACATCGGGCTGTTCCACATCACCGGCGAGACCGGCATCGCCGCGGGCGTGCGGCGCATCGAGGCCCAGACCGGCGCGGGTGCGCACGCGTGGGTCCGCCATCAGGTCGAGCGGCTCGCCCAGGTCTCCGCGGCGCTTCGCACCGGACCCGATGGCGTGGTCGAGGCGGTAGAGCGCCTCCAGGACGAGCGCAAGCGCCTCGAGCGCGAGCTCGACGCGGCGCGGCGCGAGCTCTCGAAGCTGGCGGCCGGCGATCTCGCCGCGCAGGCACGCGATGTCGACGGCGTGAAGCTGCTGGTCGCCGAGTTCGAGGGCGATCTGAAGGAACAGGTCGACCGCCTGCGCGAGCAGCTCGGCTCGGCGGTGGTCGTGCTCGCGTCGAAGGCCGACGGCAAGGTGGTCCTCGTCGCAGGCGTCACCTCGGACCTCGCCGGCAAGCGGGTCCACGCCGGCAAGATCATCCAGGGCATCGCCCCGCTCGTCGGCGGACGCGGTGGTGGTCGGCCCGATCTGGCCCAGGGCGGCGGCGCCGAGGTCTCGGGCCTGGTCGCCGCGCTCGACCAGGCGAGCGTGCTCGCACAGGAGCAGCTCGCCGCGTCTGCGTGAGCGGCCACCGCCGCACGGCCCGGTTAGGCCGCCCCCCCCCACTTGGTGCAGGAGTCCCGACATGAAGCTCGATGAAGTCAAGGCGCTGGTCACCGGCGGCGCGTCCGGGATGGGTCGCGCGTTCACCCTCGCGCTGGCGCGCGACGGCGCCGACGTGGCGTTCTGCGACCTGAACCGCGAGGCGATCGCCGAGGTGGAGCAGGCCGGCGCCGAGCTGCCGGGCAAGGTCGTCGGCTTCGTCGCGAACGTCGCGGAAGAAGACGACGTCATCGCCCTGATCACCGACGCCCACGCGGCGCTCGGCGGCCTGAACTGCCTCGTGAACAACGCGGGCATCTTCCGCGACGGCCTGCTGATCAAGCCAGACAAGGAGACGGGCGCGATCAAGAAGATGTCGCTGTCCCAGTGGAACAGCGTGATCGCGGTCGACCTCACCGGTCCGTTCCTGTGCACCCGCGAGTTCGCAGCGAAGGTCGTCGAGAGCGGCACGAAGCAGTCCGTCGTCGTGAACATCTCGTCGATCGCGCGCCACGGCAACGTCGGGCAGACGAACTACTCCGCCGCCAAGGCGGGCCTGGTGGCGGACACGAAGCTGTGGGCCAACGAGCTCGCCCGCTACGGGATCCGCACCGGCGCGATCGCACCGGGCTTCGTCGAGACGCCGATCCTCATGGGCATGCGCCCCGAAGTGCTCGAGGGCATGCTCAAGGGCGTGCCGCTGCGTCGCGCCGGCAAGCCCGAAGAGATCTACCAGGCCGTGAAGTTCATCGTCGAGTGCGACTACTTCACCGGCCGGTGCATCGACGTGGACGGCGGGCTGTCGCTGTGAAGCGCTACTTCAGGCGCTCGCGCTCGCGCGCCTGGACGAACTTCATGCGCAGGTCGTAGAGCACCGTCTCGACCAGCTTCACCTCCTCCTCGTCGAGGTTGCCCTCGGTCTTCTCCTGGAGCACCCCGATGAGGTCGATGGTCTGGCGCGCCAGGTCGAGGTCGGTGCGCCGCTCCCGATGGATCGGGTCGGGAACCTCGCCGAGGTTCACCATCGCCGAGCTGGCGAGGGAGACGATGAAAGAGGAGAAGTTGACAAGGAGCTCGCGCTCGTTCGACTCGGCCAAGGGGACCTCCGGGGTGCCCTCATGGGTAGGTACGGGACCCGCGTCCGGCAAGGGCCGGTTGCGAGCAACGTCGGGGGCCCATACAACCGTGGCTCGTCTGGGAGGTCCCGTGCTCCGTGCCTGGTTGCTCGCGCTGGCCCTGCTGCTCGCCGTGGCGCCCGCGTTCGCCGCGCCGGCCTCCGGGCTCACGCCGCAAGACCGCTACGAGCTCGGGCTGAAGTTCATGAAGCGCGGCTACTACACGCGCGCGCTCGAAGAGTTCAACCGGGTCCGCAACTACCATCGCGACGATCCGGCCTCGGTGCTCGCCGAGCTCGCGATCGCCGATCTGCACTTCCGCAAGGGCGACTTCGAGCAGGCCCGCCTCGCCTACGAGGACTTCGCGCGGCTGCATCCGCGACATCGCGAGATGGACTACGTCGTGTTCCGCACCGGCCTCGCGGTGTTCAAGCGCGCACCGCTGTACGCCGGGCGCGATCTGACCGCCGCACAGCAGGCCGTGACCACCTGGTCCGGCTTCGAGTCGCGGTTCCCCGCGTCGGTGCACGCCGAGGAGGTCGAGAAGATGCGCCTGCGGGCGCGCGAGCGCCTCGCGAACAAGGAGTGGCACGTCGCGCGCTTCTATGCACGGCGAGACGCATGGCGCTCCGTGCAGATGCGCACGACCACCTTGCTGCGCCGCTATCCGGACTCGGCGCTGGCGCCCGACGCGCTCGCGCTCCGCGGCGTCGCGCTGCACGCCTGGGGTCAGACCCGAGAGGCCGAAGAGATGTACGCGATCCTCGTCGCAGACCACGCGGACCACCCCGCGGTGGTGCAGCTCCAGAAGGCGCTCGCGCGCCCCGCCGGCGAGCCCCCCGAGGAGCAGATCTTCGTCCGCCCCTACCGGATTTCGTCCGGTGCCGCGATGATGCCCGGCGCGGGCGGCTGAGCCCATTCACCTGCGCCCCGTCGCGGCCTTGGCCAAGCGGCGGTCAAAGGTCGGCCGCTTTCCGTTGACAGCCGTTCGACGAGCCGGGTATCTCTGCCGGCACCTTGTACCTAGCGTGGAGGAGACCCACATGACCCGCACTTCCCTGGCCCTCGCGGCCCTTGTCGCCCTCATCGGCTGCAACGGCAATGGCGATGACACCACCGACACCAACACCTGCGACAACGCGATCATCTCCACCCTGCCGGCAGATGGTGCGACCAACGCCTACTATCGCGGCACGATCGAGGTGAAGTTCGACGCCGCCGAGGACGACGCCACGTTCACCGTGACGCCCACCGGCGGCAGCGCCCTGACCGGCGACTACACCTGGGTCTCCGACACGCTGGTCTTCACGCCCAGCAGCCCGCTGGCGCCCTCCACCGAGCATACGCTCGCGATCACCTACTCGTGCGGCAGCCCGTCCACGACGTTCACCACCAGCGAGGTCGGCACCCCGGTCAACCTCACGACGAGCCCGCTCGACGGCCGCAGCTACCTGCTCGACCTCGCGTCGGGCCGCTTCGTCCAGCCCGCGGGCATCGGCAGCATCATCGGGGACTTCCTCGATCAGATCGTCATCGTCTCGGTCGACAACGTCGACACCGACGCCGAGGAGATCACGATGCTCGGCGCGCTCGGCCTGCTCGGCAGCGGCGGGGCCACGACGGTCGACGGCGAGGTCTCCGGCGTCGTGCAGGAGTGCCAGCCGACCATCGACTTCCCGTCGGGCACCGACTTCTCGGCCAACCCGTTCTTCGGTGCCGGCCCGGCCGACACGACGATCAGCGTCGCCGAGTTCACGGTGACCATCCAGGACCTGCTCATCGCCGGCTCGTTCGGGCCCGACGGCAGCTACATCTCCGGCGCCACCGTCGCCGGCAAGATCGACACCCGCCCGCTCGTCCCGTTCATCAGCCTTACCCCGGCGCCGTGCGACGAGGAGACCTACGAGGACAGCGGAGAGACGGTCGACAACCCGAACTACCCGTGCGAGCCCGACGCGATCTGCGAGATCGCCGGATCGCTGTTCATCGAGTGCGAGCCCTGCGCCGATGGGTCCACCGCCACCGTCTGCGGTGATGGTGCCGGTGAGGACGCCTGCTGCCTGACCCTGCTCGTCGACTCCATCGTCGCCGTCGAGCTCGAGAAGGACGACGCCGCGTGGCCGCTCACCGCGACCACGGACCCGGGCACCGGCGCGGACGGCACGGGCGCCGCGGGCGACCCGATCGACCCCTGCGACGTCGATGGCATCACCTGTCCCACCAGCGCGTGCGTCGCGCGCTGATCGCGTAGCATCCGCCTCGGCGCGGTACGCGGCCGGTCCCCTCGGGGGCCGGCCGCTCTCGTCTGAGCCCCAGCACCTGACGATTCCCTTGCGGGAGCCCGCGGGGACGCGGCTATGGTGCGCACGAACCAGGAGTAGACATGCGAACCCTCGGCCTCTGCGCCCTCATGCTCGGCCTCGCCGCATGCGAAGGCGGCATCCTCGATCCGGGCCCGAACGGCGACACGGACGACACCGCGGACACCGCGGACACCGACACGCTCGACACCGCAGACACCGACGACACCGGGACCGTCGGCTGTGGTGCCGTCCTCACCGCCACCTCGCCCTCGCACCAGGAGACGAACGTCGCCGTGAACAAGGTGGTCACCGCCCGGTTCAGCGCGCCCGTCTACGAGGGCGAGTGGTCGCTCGCGATCGACGGGGTGACCGGCACCGCCGAGCTGGGGAGCAACGGCCTCACGGCGACGTTCGTGGCTGACGCGCCGCTCGACACGAGCGTCGGCTACACGCTGCGCGCCACGGTCTGCGACATCGAGACCGAGCGCACGTTCACCACCGCTTCGGGCCCGCTCGACGAGGAATCCCTCGAGGGGCGCACGTACGCCATCGCCTACGACGACCTCACCTGGGTCGAGCCCGCCGGCATCGGCGCGCTGATCGGTGGGTTCATCTCGGTGGAGTACCTGCTCGTCAGCGTGATCGACCTCGACACCACCGCGCAGACGATCCACATGGCCGGCGCGCTCGGCGTCACCGAGGACGGCACGAGCGCGATCGTCCAGGATCTCTGCCAGGACCCGTTCGACTTCGGCGATCAGGACTTCGCGGGGAACCCGGTGTTCGAGGTCGGCCCGTCCGACATCGCGCTGCCGGGCGGTGTCGGTGACCTCAGCGCGGCCTACGTCAAGGCGGCGTTCGTCGAAGACGGCGAGGCGCTCGTCGACTTCCGCCTGTCGGGTCAGCTCGATGTCGGGAGCGCCGCCGGCTTCCTCTGCGGGTTCATCGGGTGCGCCACCTGCCTGAGCAACCCCACCGCCACCACCTGCGTCGACGTCCAGCTTCTCGCCGATCGCGGCGAGTGGGTCGACGGGCTCACCTACGACCCCGCCCCGGTCTGCCCGCCTCCTACCTGATCCACCCTGTGGGGCTCGCCCGCCTCACCGCAACGGCCAGTCGATGCCGACCGCCGCCAGCGCTTCGAGGAAGTCGGGCGGCGGCGGCGCCTCGAGCGTCACGCGCTCGCCGGTGCGCGGATGGGTGAACTCGAGCTGCCACGCGTGTAGCAGCGGTCGGTCGGGGTGTTCGGCCAGCCAGTCGCGCAGCGAGGCGGGCACGCGTCGACCGCGCCGCTTGTAGACCGGATCGCCGACCAGCGGCCACCCACTCTCGGTGAGGTGCACGCGCACCTGATGCGTGCGTCCCGTCTCGAGCCGACACGCCATCAGCGTGACGGTGCCGGCGCGCGCGCGCACCGCCCAGTGCGTGATCGCGTCCTTGCCACGGTCCCCCTCTGTCGACGCCCAGCGCAGCCGGTCGGTGGGGTGCCGCGCGAGCCGGCTCCGAATCGTCCCCGTCGCCGCGAGCGGCGCGCCGAGGCAGAGCGCCAGATAGCGCCGGCCGGCCGTGTGCTCGGCGAACTGCGCCGAGAGCGCGGCGTGTGCTGCATCGGTCTTCGCGACCACGAGCAGGCCGCTCGTCCCGCGATCCAGCCGGTGCACGATGCCAGGGCGCTGCACGCCTCCGATCCCGGAGAGATCGTCGACGTGGTGCAGCAGCGCGTTGACGAGCGTGCCGTCGGCGTGACCCGGCGACGGGTGCACGACGACGCCGGGCGCCTTGTCCACCACGATCACGTCGCCGTCCTCGTAGACCACCGCGAGCGGGAGCGCCTGCGGGAGCGCCTCGGCAGGGGTGGGAGCGGGCACGTCCACCACGAGGACGGCGCCTGCCTCGACCCGCGCCGACGCTTTGGTCACGGCCGCGTCGTCGACCCGTACCGCGCCGGCCTTGAGCAGCGCCGCGGCCCGTGAGCGCGAGAGCTCTGGAAACGCCGCCGCGATCACCGCGTCCGCGCGCCCGGCCGCCGTGACCGTCGCCGTACGCCGCTTCATCCCTCGCCGGCGAAGCGCCGCATGTAGCCGTCGACGACCCGGACCTCGTCGAGCTCGAGCAGTCGGGCGACCTCGCGGACGTAGCCGCGCACGAACGTCGCGGAAGGCAAGCGCTCGTAGTCGTCCTGCTCCACCGCCTCGAGGTAGCGCACCGAGATGCGGCTGCTGTCCGAGAGCTCCTGGAGCGACAGCCCGCGCGCGTGCCGCACCTCGCGCAGCAGCGCACCCGACAGACCGTGGCGATCGATCAGCGCCTCGATGCCTCCCGCGTCGAGGTCCCGGCGGACCGGCGGCGTGGGCGCCATCGGCGCCTGCGGGGTCGGCATCACGATCACCGGCGCGCTCGTGGCGGCGCCGTCGACGATCTTCAGCGAGGGTGCGGGCGCGGTGGGCAGCGCGGTGGGCAGCGGCACCACCGACGCCGAAGGGAGGTCGTCTTCCTCGAGCTCGACCTCGGTGGCGAGAGGGACCACCGTGGGCTGCGTGCGGTGGGAGACGGTGACCGTGACCTCATCTGCGCTCGTGGCACCAGCGACCACGGGCGACGGCGCGGGCGGCAGCGCGCCGACCGCGAGCCCGGTGCCGACCCGGAGCACCTCGGCGGCGGCCGCGGCGGTCGGATGCACGAGCGAGCCCGCGGCGCGCTTCCACACCTCGTCGGGCGCGGTCGTCCACCCCTGTTGCTGCAGCGCCAGGAACGCGTCGTAGCGGCGACGCCGCACCGCGTCCGACAGGATGGACCACGCCTCGTCGATCTCGGCCCGATGCTGGTCGAGGCGGGTTGTGTCGCCGCCCTGATCGAGCAGCGCGCGGCGCCGCTTCCGGATCTGGCCGATCACGCGCACGTAGGCCGCGCGGATCTCCCGAGGAGAGGCCGACGACGCCACACCGAGCTGCTCGTAGAAGCCCTGGGTCATGGTGGCCCCCTTACCTCTCGTCCCTCACCGCCGCCACCTGCGCCGCCACCTCATCGAGCTCGTCGGGGCGCAGGGTGCGGAGGTCGAGCAGCAGCGCGTCGTCCGCCACCCGCGCGACCACCGACGGATCGCCTGCGCGCAGCCGCGCGGCCAGCGCGGCGCCGCCGGGAACGGCGACGACCCAGGTGGGCAGCCCGAGGCCCGCGTGCGCACCGCCGCCGGTCTCGCTCGTGTCCGCGCGCACCTCCGCGCGCACGCCGAGCCCCTCGAGCGCGCCGCGCAAGCGCGCCGCGCGCTCGGCCAACACCCCATCGGCGGTCGCGAGCATCTCCTGCACAGGGGTGCGAACCCCGCGAACGTGCAGCGCCAACGTCGCCTCCAGCGCCGCGAGCGTCACCTTGTCGACGCGCAGCGCGCGCTGCATCGGATGGGCCGCGAGGCGCGCGATCGCGTCCCGCCGCCCCACCAGCAGCCCCGCCTGCGGCCCGCCGAGCAGCTTGTCGCCCGAGAACACCACGACATCCACGCCGGCTGCGACCGCCGCGCGCACCGAGGGCTCGCCGCGATCCCCGTCCAGGCTGCCGCTGCCCAGATCCTCGACCACATGCAGCCCGCGCTCCGCCGCGAGCGCGACCAGGGCGTCCCGATCGGCGGACTCGGTGAACCCGACGATCCGGAAGTTGGACGGGTGCACACGCAGCAGCACCGCGGCGTCCGGACCGAGCGCCGCTGCGAAGTCCGATGCGCGCGTCCGGTTCGTGGTCCCCACCTCCACCAGCCGCGCCCCGCCCGACGCGATGACGTCGGGGACGCGGAAGCTGCCGCCGATCTCGACCAGCTCGCCGCGGCTGACGATCACGTCGCGGCCCCGGGCCAGCGCGGTCAGCGCGAGCAGGACGGCCGCGGCGCAGTTGTTCACCACCAGCGACGCCTCCGCGCCGGTCAGGTGACGCAGCAGCGCGTCCACACCCTCCCCGCGCCCGCCCCGCGCACCGGTCGAGAGGTCCAGCTCGACCGGCGTGTAGCCAGCGGCCCGCGCAGCCGCCGCCACCGCCTCGGGCGCCCACGGCGCGCGCCCGAGGTTCGTGTGGATCACCACCCCCGTGGCGTTGATCACGCGCCGGAGCCGGCCGTCGAGCAACCGCGCGGCGTCGGCGGCGACCGCACCCGCCACGTCCGGGATCGCCGCACCGCCGTCCCGAAGCGCCGCACGCGCGCGCTCCAGCGCCGCGCGCGCCAGCGAGACGAGGAGGTCGTGCGGCAGCCCCGCGACCCGCGGATCCGAGAGGATCGCGTGGACAGACGGGAGATCGCGCAGGGCTCTGGACACGGCAGGAGCCTACCAGACGCGATGGGGTCCCCTGACGCGCGCATCGGCCGCACCGCTTCCAGCGCCAAGATCGTCGGCCGTCGACCGACCGCGCCGGATAGATTGGGCGGGACATGACCGCGCTGCTCTACTTCGTCGTCGGATTGCTGGGAGCCGGGCTCTCGGTGCGCGCGTGGCTCATGGAGCGACGCGACGGCGCGCGCGTGGCGTTCCTCGGGCTCGGCGCGTGCGTCGGCCTCGCCTACGGCGCGTTCGCCCTCTCGCTGCTGCCGGGCCTCGGCGACCTGCGCGCGATCTACATGCTCGCCGGCATCTTCGTGCCGTCGTTCGCGCTGTGGACGGCTGAGCGGCTGTTCGAGCGCCCCTCGGATCAGCGCGGTGCGCCGTGGGTGCAGAGCCTGTTCCTCGCGACGGTGTTCGTGTCTCCGGGCACCGCGGCCGCGCACTGGCTGTTCTACGACGACCCCGCCCGCACCTCACCGCCCGCGGTGCTCGGCGGCACGTTCGCGTTCCTCGGGCTCGGTCTGGTCCTGTGGCGGCTGTGGGAGGCCTACCGAGACTCGGAGCTGCGGGTCGAGAAGGTGCGCCTGCGCTACCTGCTCGTGATCGTCGGCAGCGCGGCGCTGCTCACGCTGCTCGAGCACCTCGCGCGGCTGTTCGCGGGCCCGGTGGATCCGACCGGCCTCCCGCTGAGCAGCCGCGGCGTCGTGCTCCAGGGCGCGCTGCCGCCGATCAGCGTGCTGTTCACCGCGGTCGCGCTGTACTTCCTGTACCAGACGCTGGTGATGTCGCGGCTGCTCGATCTCCACGAGATGGTCAGCCACTTCGCGACGATCGTGGTGTGCGCGGCCCTGCTCGTCGTGTTCGACGGCGTGACCGTGATGTGGGTCGGCACGTTCACCGACTACCCCATCCACAGCACGTTCCAGATGTTCCTGGCCTCGCTGCTGTTCCTCGGCGCCTACGACCCGCTGCGCGCCCAGATCGAGTGGTGGATGAACCGCCTGTTCAACCAGCGCGGACAGCGCCTGCAGGACACGCTGGCGACGCTGCGCAGCGAGATCCCGACGGTCATCGCGACCCGCGGGCTGACCGATCTGATGCTGTCGCGGCTGCACGCGTCGGGCCGGGTGCCGGTGTGCTCGCTCTACTTGTTCGACCGTGGCATCGACGCGTTCGCGCTGGCCGGCGAGCGCGGCATCTCCAGCCACCGCCCGCTCGCCGCGGTCGCGGCGCACCCGTTCACCGAGGGCTTCGTCGAGAGCGACCCGTGGTACCTGCGCGCGACGCTGCAGCGCCGCGCGCGGCTCGACGAGATGGACGCCGAGCGCCTCGGGCTGATGGACGCGATGAACGCCGATCTGTCGCTTCCGATGATCTCGCGCGGCGGCGTCGTGCTCGGCTGGCTGAACCTGCGCGACGAGGAGTGGTCCGACGGGTTCTCCGCCGAGGAGATCCTGCGGCTCGCGGAGCTCTCGGACATCGCGGCGACGGTGCTGTCGAACATTCAGGACTTCCAGGCGCTCGAGCAGGAGCATCGGCTCGCGGCGCTCGGCGCGATGGCCGCGGGCCTCGCGCACGAGATCCGCAACCCGCTCGCCGGGATCAAGGGCGCGGCGCAGTACCTGCAAGCCGAGACCCTGCCCGAGGACGCCCAAGACATGCTCGACGTCGTGATCGGCGAGGCGGACCGGCTGAACCTGGTGGTCACCCAGTTCCTCGACTACGCGCGCCCGTTCGAGCTCCAGAAGACGGCCGACCACGTCAACGCGCTCGCGACCCACGCGCTCGCGCTGCTCCGAGCCCAAGGCATCCCGTCGACCGTGCGCGTCGTCGAGCGGCTCTCGGGTGAGCTGCCCGTGCTGCCGATGGATCGCACGCGGCTCACGCAGGTCGTGATCAACCTGCTGCAGAACGCGCTCCAGGCGATGCCGGACGGCGGCGTGCTCACGGTGGCCACCCGCTTGCACCACAACCGTTCGGGCCTGCCGATGGTGGAGGTCGCGGTGTCCGACACCGGGGTCGGGATCGCACCGGAGGACGTCGAGAAGGTGTTCATCCCGTTCTACACGACCAAGCGCGACGGCACCGGGCTCGGCCTGCCGATCTGCCAGCGGATCGTGCAGACACACGGCGGTGAGCTCGACGTGCAGTCCACGCGAGGTCGCGGGGCCACCTTCGTCGTCCGGCTGCCGGTGCCGCGCAAGCTCGACGACGCCGACGATCTCGCGGAGTCCGCCGCGAAGTGAGCCCGAGCGCGCGTCGCAACACATCGCCGGCCGGGGTGGCCGGCCCACGACCAAGGCGCCCACGGACGAGGCGAGCCGTGGGTCGGCCGTCCCGGCTGTCGATTGATCACTTCTCCAAGAAGTCCGGATGAAGGCGGG
>CAYQSE010000162.1:7758-13345 GCA_964419905.1 uncultured Enterobacteriaceae bacterium | reverse complement strand
AAGATGTGTAGGATCGACAGGCGAGACGCCCGCCCCACGTGATCTCGAGCCCCACGCGAGATGTGTAGGATCGACAGCCGTCCCGGCCGGCCGGCCGTGGTTCTGCGGACTCGGTGCTGGCTCGGACGCGTGCCGGCGCGAACGGGTCGGGCTGCTTCGCCTCCGCCGGCTGATCGCGCCGCGGGCCGGCTGCGGCTCGCGACGAGCGCTGTCGGGGAGCCCATGCGTGGGCCGGCCGTCCCGGCCGGCGGCCCTGGCGGGCGCCTCGCGTGGCTGCGCGCCGCGGCAGCGCTCGCGGTCAGTGACCGGTGTGGACCCGCCCGTGGCCGAAGTGGGGGTCGCGGCCGGGGGCGCCGAGGTCTTCGGCGTGTCGGCGGAGGGCGGCCTCCAGCGCTTCGGGGTGGGGGTGGTCGAGCGCTTCGATCAGCAGGGCGGCGACGCCTGCGACGTGGGGGGCCGCGAAGCTGGTGCCCATGCCCCAGCCCCAGCCGGTTCGCGTAGGGGCGGCCACGAGGTCGAAGGTGGCGCACCTCAGGCCGAGATCGCAGATCTCGCGGCCTGGGTAGCGGCTCTGTCCGCCTGGCGCGGCGAGGGTGATCGCGGGCACACCGTGGTTGCTGTAGGTCGCGGGCACATCGAGATCGGTGGACGGGTCGAGCGCCCAGCCGATCGGCGCGGTGGCGGAGACGGCGATCACGCGCGGCGAGTCCGCGGGAAGGACGATGGTGGCCGGGTCCTCGGCGTCTCGGTCGCGGCCGTTGTTGCCTGCCGCCGCGACGAGGAGCGCGCCGGAGCGGGCGACTTCACGCAGGGCCCGCTCGGTGACGGAGACGAACGCGCGGACGTCCTCGGCGGTCATCCCGGTGGAGGGATCCCCGTCGCGCAGCAGGGTGGCGCTGAAGCTCATGTTCACGACGTCCACGTCCGCCTCGGCGACCGCGGCGAGTCCGGCCAGGATCGTGGACCAAGAGGTGGAGGGGCTCCGCTGCGGGAACACCTTCACCCCGACGATCGTGGCGCCCGGGGCGACGCCGACGCCACCGACGCCGTTCGCCGACGCCGCGGCGATGCCGGCGACCATCGTGCCGTGCGTGCCCGCGGGGCCGACGTTGCACGGCTCCTCGTCAGGGATCAGCGACACGCTGGACGCGACATCGATCACATCGTGCAGATCGGGGTGATCGCAGTCCAGCCCTTGATCCATCACCGCGATCCGGGCGCCTGCGCCGGTGAGGCCAGCCTCCCAGGCCGCCGGGGCGCCAACGGCGAGCAGCCCCCACTGCCAGTCGAGCAGCGGGTCATCACCATCGGACAGGGGGAGCGCGTCGAGCGCGATCTCGGCGAAGACGCCGGTGTCCTCGAGGTGGACGGCGAGGTCGGGCACGACGGCCTGCACGCCGGGGAGTCGTGCCGCCGCGGCGCGTCGCGAGGGCGCGCCCTCGACGACGAGCAGCCCGATTCCGGGCACCCCGCCGACCACGCGCAGCCCCGCGCGCTCGACGTGCCGCGCCAGACCGGGCGGGAGCACCTCGGCGCTCGAGACGACGAGGAAGCGCTCCGAGGCCTCGGCGACGCTCACGCTCGCGGACACCGCCAGCCCCATCAGCAGCGATCGGAACATCTCACTCCCCCCGGTTCGATGTACGTGCGAGCGCGGCGTGAAGCGCCTCGGCGCGGTCATGCGCCGCGTCGGCGGTGTCGGCGAGCACGGTGACGTGGCCCATCTTTCGGCCGGGCCGGGCCTCGGCCTTGCCATAGAGGTGCAGCTTGGCGCGCGGCTCGCGCAGCATCGCGGCGAAGTCGGGCTCGCCGTTCGCCCACAGGTCGCCGAGCAGGTTCACCATGGCGGCGGGTGCGAGCAGGTCGGTGCCGCCGAGCGGCAGGCCGCACAGCGCGCGCACCTGCTGCTCGAACTGGGAGGTGAGACAGGCGTCCAGGGTGTAGTGACCGCTGTTGTGGGGGCGCGGCGCGAGCTCGTTGAACAGGAGCTCGCCGTCGCGCGAGACGAAGAGCTCGACGGCGAGCACGCCCACGTAGTCGAGTGCCTCGGCGAGTCGGATCGCCATCGCGCGGGCGCGCGCTGCCACCTCGGGCGCGACGCGCGCGGGCACCACCGTTGTGTGCAGGATGCCGTCGCGGTGCACGTTCTCGCACAGCGGGAAGCAGGAGACCGCGCCATCGGCGCCGCGCGCGAGCACCACCGAGAGCTCCTGCGCGAGGTCGACGCGCCGCTCGAGCACGCAGGGGACCCCGCCGAGCGCGTCGAACGCGGCCGAGAGCGCGTCGCGCGTTCCCACGCGCGCCTGACCCTTGCCGTCGTAGCCGAAGCGGGCGGCCTTGAGCAGGGACGGGCCACCCACCGCCGCCCATGCAGCCTCCAGGTCCAAGGGGCCCTCGACCGGGTGGGTCGGCGTGATCGCGAGCCCGGCGCGCGCGGCGAAGGCCTTCTCGCGTCGCCGATCCTGCGCCACCGCGAGCGCGTCGGCCGAGGGGCGGACGATGACGCGCTCGGCGAGCCACCGCAGGCTGTCGGCCGGGATGTTCTCGAACTCGACGGTGACCGCATCGCAGCGTTCGGCGATGCGGGCGAGCGCTGCCCGGTCGTCGAGGGGGGCCTCGATCACCTCGTCGGCGAGCCAGCCCGCGGGGCTCTCGGGCACCGGGGAGTGCACGATCAGGCGATACCCGAGCGTGCGCGCGGCGACCGCGAACATGCGGCCGAGCTGGCCGCCGCCGAGCACGCCCAACGTCGCGCCGGGCGGGATGCTCATGAGGGCGGCAGCCGGGCGGCGAGCACGTCGTCGCGGCGCGCGTCGCGGAAGGCCTGCAGGCGCGCGGCGAGCACCGGATCGGTGCTGGCGAGCAGCGCGATGGCGAACAGCGCCGCGTTGGCCGCCCCGGCCTCGCCGATCGCGAAGGTGGCGACCGGTACGCCCTTCGGCATCTGCACGATCGACAGCAGGCTGTCCTCACCGCGCAGGTAGCGAGAGGGCACGGGGACGCCGAGGACGGGCACGAGGGTCTTTGCCGCCAACATGCCGGGGAGGTGCGCGGCCCCGCCGGCGCCGGCGACGATCGCGCGGAGCCCGCGCGACTGGGCCGCCTCGGCATACGCGAAGAGCAGATCGGGGGTGCGATGCGCGGAGACCACGCGCGCCTCGTACGCGACACCGAACGCCTCCAGCAGGTCGACGGCGTGCTGCATCACCGGCCAGTCGCTGGTGCTGCCCATCACCACGCCCACCTGGACCCCATCCATGCGCGCCTCCGAGCAGCGATGGTAACAGGATTCCCGGGTCGGCTCAGCCTCGCGCGTGGCCGGCGGTGCGAGACCCGCACGCTGGGCATTCAGGCGTCGATCACCAGCCCGGGCTGTAGCGCCGGAAGGTGAGGTCCACGGCGTAGGTGCCGGGCGCGGCCTCGATGCGGAGGAAGTCGCGTGCGTTCGGCGCGGGGAGCGCCGCGCCGCCTTGCAGGTCGACCGTCTCGTCCCAGGTGATCACGGCGATGTCGTCCCAGGTGACCAGCCCGGAGCCCTCGCTGGGCGGCAGGTGCCGCAGGAAGACGCGCAGCGCGCGGGGGTTCGTCTCGGCGTCGCCGTTCGGGACGTCCAGGGGCACGTCGAGATCCGCGGCGAACGTCCGCCAGTCGAAGCTGCCGCCCTGCGCGGACCACACGAGGTGGTCGCCGAACGTCGCGTCGCCCTCGGAGGCCTGGTAGCGCACCCAGATCTGCACCGGGCCGGACGACTCGCGCCGCAGCCAGCCGAACACCGTCACGTCGCGGTTCGGGGTGTTCTCGCCATCGCCCCACAGCCGTACGCGGTTCCACGTGGTGATCGTCGACGGGGTCTGGTTGTTCGACGCGCGGGTCGAGCACAGCCCGACCGCGCCGGTGCGCGCGCCGGTGACGCACGGGAACTTCGACGCGCCGGTCACGCCCCAGTAGGGCGTCTCCATCACGTCGTCGTCCACGTCCATGTCCTCGACGGTCCCGTGCATCAGCAGGTCGCGCCCGACGCGCGCCGTGACCGGGCCAGCCGCCGCCGCGAGCGACTCGCCGTCCTCGAGGTGGGAGCGAAGGTCGAGGACCGTCCAGCCCGCGGCGGGCACGCTGACCTCCAGCGTCAGCGTGCGCTCCTCGGCCACGCCCTCGCCCACCTGGGCGCGGCCCAGGTAGGGGTACACCGGCACCTCGGACATCTCGGCGACGTAGCGCGCGGCCAGGTCGCCGAGCGGGCCGGTGACGGGTCGCGGTTGGTGGCGCTCGAGCTGGATCGGGATGCCGGTCAGCCCCACGACGTCTTCGAGGTCGAGGTCGGCCTGTACCAGCAGACCGAGGTGGGTCTCGAGGCGGTCTTGGGGAAGCGCGAAGTTGCCGAGGCTGAAGGCGACCGGGACGCCCTGCTCGACGCCGAAGCCCTGCATGATGTGCGGGCTGTGCGCGATGACCAGCGAGGCACCTGCGCTGGCGGCCTCGCGGATGTAGGTGCGCGCCACGCTGGTCGGCTGACGCCAGTACAGGCTGCCGGTGTGCAGCAGGGCGATCGGCACGCTGTTCGCGGCGCGCTCGGCATCCATGACGGTGCGCAGGGTGCTGGTGCTGGTCAGGTCGGCGGCGCCGCCCTTGGTGGCGTCCGCGACGTAGCTGGTCGGATACCAGCGCCCCGAAGACGAGGTCGCCGAGACCATGCTGTACGACACGCCCGCGAGGGTCTCGCGGTGCGGCGCCCACGCGCTGGTCGCGTCGTGGCCCGCGCCCGACCCGTACATCCCGTGCTCGCCGAGGTGGTGGCGCGTGTCGGCGATGCCCGCCTCCAGGTAGTCGTAGATGTGGTCGTTCGCGAGCGAGACGTAGCTGACGCCGAGCTCGGTCAGCGCCTCGAGCGATCCCGGCAGCGTGAACCGGTGGTACTGCTTGTCCGGGTGCGGGGTGTAGGGGGCGTCCGTCACCGGGCTCTCGAGGTTGATCACCGGGTAGTCGGACGCCTCCAGGTAGGGGGCCACCGCGGCGAGCACCTTCCGGGTGCCCGGCAGCGGATCGGAGACCTGGATCAGCGCGCTCGGGTGGTCCGGCGGGAGCTCGTCGATGGGGATCTCTCGGGTGGGATCGAGGTAGGCGCCGCCGAAGCCTGCGTCGCCGCCGAACAGGAAGCGGACGACGTCGGGATCGCGCGGCGCGAGGCCGAGCGGCGGGAGCTGCACCTCCTCGATCAGCGTCGGCCGGAACAGCCACGCGGGCTGCTGGTGGGTGCGCCAGTCGGGATCGGTGAACGCGACGAGCGCGTTGCGCCGAGGCAGCGCGTCGAACCGCCAGGTGCCGTCCGCGGCGCTCACGGTGAGCTGGTCGCCGACGCGTACCGTCACCCCGGCGACACCCTCGCCGGCGTCGTCGACCACGCGGCCCGAGAGCGCGATCGGTGTGTTCGTGATCGCGTCGCGCGCGTCCTGCTCGGCCTCGCCGACGGCGTCGGTGCCCGTGTCGTCCTCGTCGCCGTCGAGGTCCGGATCGCCGGTGTCGCCCCAGGTGCCCGTGTCGTCTCCGGTGTCGCCGCCGCCGGTGTCGTCTCCGGTGTCGCCGCCGCCGG
>CAYQSE010000162.1:0-7658 GCA_964419905.1 uncultured Enterobacteriaceae bacterium | reverse complement strand
CTCCGGTGTCGCCGCCGCCGGTGTCGTCTCCGGTGTCGCCGCCGCCGGTGTCGTCGCCGGGTCGGTCGTGCGGCCAGATCTCGCCGCCGATCCCGACCGTGGGGAGACCCTCTTCGACGCCGGGCTTCCCGGGCTCGTCGATCGGCGGGCCGGGGCGGTCGTCGTCGGGGGCGCCGGTGTCCGGGTCATCGAGGTCGATGACCGTGTCGGTGTCGGGGCGCAGGGTCTCGGGCTCACAACCGGTGGCTGCGAGCAGTGAGGTCAGGACCAGCGCGAACACACGGTGCGACAAGGCGTAGGGGCGCTCCTCGGCGTCACTCTACCCGAGGGAGGCGAGAAATGCGCGCCTTGCAGAAAAGTTTTTTTCAGTCTGCCGCGCCCGCCGAGAACCGCTCGTGTCGCGCGAAGCGGAGGTCGACGCGGTAGCTGCCTGCTGGCGCCTGGACGCGCAGGAAGTCTCGCGCATGCGGGGTGTCGAGCGTGGCGCCGCTGCCGAGGTCGAGCGTCTCCTCCCAGCTGATGACGGAGACGTCGTCCCAAGCCAGCCATCCCTCACCGCGGCGGGTCGGGTACTGGTGCAGGAACACGCGGAGCGCGCGCGGATTGGTCGCGCGCGTCCCGCCCGCGCGGTCGGGTGGCATGTCCAGATCGCCATACAGGGGCGTCCACGCAAAGGTCCCACCCGCAGCGACGAACGCGGTCTCTTCGCCGAACGTCACGTCGCCCTCGGACGCGTAGTAGCGCACCACGGCCTTGAGCGGACCGGCGTTCTCGCCCTTCACCATCGCGTAGAGCGTGAGGTCCTTGTTCGGCGTGTCGGTGGCGTCTCCCCAGACCCGCACCCGATTGCGGAACGGGATGATCGAGTTGGCGGTGTTCTGGTCGTTGCGCACCGAGCACAGCCCGAGCGCGCCGCGGTACGCGCCGCTGAGGCAGGGGAAGCGCGAGCCGCCGGTGACGTCCCAGTGCGCGACGTCCATCTGCTCATCGTCGACGTCCACGTCCTCCATCGTCCCCATCCACATGATCTCGCGACCCGGGCGCGCGGTCACGGGTCCGCGGGCCCACTGCAGCGACTCCCCGGGTCGCGCCAGCGAGCGCAGATCGATCACCGCGAAGCCGGAGATCGGCACGTCCACGGTCACCTCGACGTCGCGCTCGACGACGCGCGCGGGGGCACCGAGCCGCAGGCGCTCGCCCCAGATGTGTACGGGCGTGTCCGAGAACTCCGCCCAGCGCCTGAGCGAGACGTCCGCGAGCTCCCCCGAGATCGGTCGTGCGAGGTAGCGCTCGAGCTGGGTCGGGAACCCCTCCATGTCGACCACCGCACCGTCGAGGAGCTCGGTCTGCAGCAGCATCCCGGTCATCGTCTCGAGGCGGTCCTGGTCGAAGAACAGGTTGCCGAGGCAGTACGCGATGGGCACGCCCTCGTGCGCGCCGAACCCCTGGGCGACGTGGCTGTGGTGCGCCACGACCAGCGCGGCGCCAGCGTCGATCGCCTCCTCGGCGCGGCTCAGCGCGTAGTCGTTCGGCGCGATCGTGTACTCGTTGCCCATGTGCCACTGCGCGATCGGGACGTGGCCGGCGTCGGCCTCGGCCCGCACCGTGGCGATCAGCCGCTCGGTGTCGGTGAGATCGGCGGCCCCACCCTGCGTCGCGTTCGCGACGTACCCGATCTCGTGTGCGCGTCCGTCCACCGTGGTGGCCGAGATCATGGAGAACGACTGGCCGCCCCACGTGGCGCGGTACGGCGCCCATGCGGTCTCGGGCGTCTGCCCCAGCCCGCTGAACCCGAGCCCCGACGCGGCGACATGGGCGATCGTGTCGTCGAGCCCGGCGGACAGGTAGTCGTAGGTGTGGTTGTTGCCGAGGCTCACGTAGTCGAAGCCGACGGCGGTGAGCGCGTCGAGCGTGCCGGGCAGCGTGAAGTACACGAACGCCTTGGTCGGGTGTGGGGTTCGTGGCGCGTCGGTGACCACGCTCTCGAGGTTGCCCACGCGGACGTCCGCTGCGTCGAGGAACGGGGTGATCGCGTCGATGACGGCCAGCGATCCGGGCAGAGGATCCGACGTCTGGATCACCGCCTGGGGATCGTCGGGCGGTAGCGTGTCCCACGGCGTCTGCTCGTCGGGGTCGAGGTAGCGTCGGCCGAACGCCATGTCGCCGCCGAACAGGAAGCGGACCGAGCCGTCGAGCTGCGGACGCAGCGCCACCATGCCGAGGTCCACCTCGTCCAGCGTCAGCGGACGGTAGAGCCAAGCGGAAGTGACGTGCGGCCGATAGCCCTCGGCCTCGACCTGCACGAGCGCGTTGCGACGGTGCAGCCCGTCTACGCGCCACGCGCCGCGCGCGTCGGTGGTCGTCACGTCTTCGCCGACCTGCACGCGCGAGCCGGCGATGGGTGCGCCGTCCGCGTCGACGACGCGCCCGAACAGCGCGATGCGCCCTGCGGCGAACGCCTCGCGTGCCTCGATCTCCGCCTCGAACAGCGCGTCCACGTCGTCGTCGTCCGGCCCCTCTCGCGGCGTGCACGCGAGCGCGAGCAGGGGGATCATGCGGGCGACGCGCGTCGCACGACTCACCGGTCGGACCTGAGGAAGAGCTCCTGGGCGTCCTTCTCGGGCGTGCCATGCAGCCGCCGATAGGTCCCATCGGGGAGCATCTCGCGCGTGCGCGCCTCGTCCTCGAGGTAGCGCTGCAGGTAGACGTCGCGGAGCCAGCCGCGGATGTCCGGATCGCGGATCGGCGTGATCACCTCGACCCGCCGGTCGAGGTTGCGGTCCATCAGGTCGGCCGACCCGATGTAGACCTCGGGCTTGCCACCGTTCGCGAACCAGAACACCCGGCTGTGCTCGAGGAAGCGGCCGACCACCGAGCGCACGCGGATGTTCTCCGAGAGCCCGGGGCGACCCGGGTACAGGCTGCAGATGCCGCGGACGAGGAGGTCGATCTGCACACCGGCGCGGCTCGCCTCGTAGAGCTCCCGGATCACCGAGGTCTCGGTGATCGCGTTGCACTTGAGCACGATATGGCTCGGGACCCCGGCGCGCGCGTGCGCAGCCTCGCGCCGGATGCGCTTGATGAGCCCCTTCTTCAGGTGGGTCGGCGCGACCATCAGCGCGCGGAACTTCTGCGGCTGCGCGAACCCGGTGAGCCGGTTGAACACGTCGGCGACGTCCCGCGTGATGTCACCATCCGCCGTGAGCAGCCCGAGATCGGTGTAGACGCGCGCGGTGCTCGGGTTGTAGTTGCCGGTGCCGATGTGCGCATAGCGCCGCAGCTCGCCGCCCTCGCTGCGAATGACCAGGGCCAGCTTGCAGTGGACCTTCAACCCCGGCACGCCGTAGATCACGTGCACGCCGATCTCTTCGAGGCGCCGGGCCCAGGTGATGTTGTTCTCCTCGTCGAAGCGCGCCTTCAGCTCGACGATCGCGGCCACCTGCTTCCCGTTCTCGACCGCCTCCTCGAGCGCGTGGATCACCGGGGAGTCGCCGCTCGTGCGGTACAGGGTCTGCTTGATCGCGAGCACGGCGGGGTCGCGCGCGGCCTCGCGCACGAAGTCGACGACCGGCGTGAAGCTCTGGAAGGGGTGGTGCAGCAGCACGTCCTTCTGTCGGATCGTCGCGAACAGGTCGCGCCCGAGCTCCTTGGGGCGGCGAGGCACGAACGGCTTGTACTTGAGGTGCGGTAGATCCAGGGCGAGCAGCTGATCGAGGCGCGACACGCCGACGAGGCGGCTCGCCTCGTAGATGTCGCCGCGCTCGATGCCGAGCCCGCGAAGCAGCTTGACGAGCATGGCCTCGGGCGCGCCCGCCGCGATCTCGAGCCGCACCGGGAAGCCGAAACGGCGCTTGCGGAGCTCCTGCTCGAGCACCTTGAGCAGGTCGTCGGCCTCGTCCTCGGCGATCTCGACGTCGGCGTCTCGGGTGACCCGGAACGGCACGGGCGTGCCGAGCTCCATGCCGGGGAACAGCTTGTGGAGGTTGGCCGCGACCACCTCTTCGAGCGGGACGTAGCGGAGCGGGGGGTGCGGGTCCGGGTCGTCGGTGAGGGCGACGAGCCGCGGCAGCATCGAGGGGACCTTGACCCGCGCGAGCCGCTCCTCGCCCTGGGGGGACCGCACCATCACCGCGAGGTTCAGCGACAGGTTCGAGATGAACGGGAACGGGCGCGTGGGACCCACGGCGAGCGGGGTGAGCACCGGGTGGACGTGGTTGTCGTACCAGCGGTCCCAGCGACGGTGCTCGGCGGGTCCGAGCTCCGCGTAGTGGCAGATCCGAACGCCATGCTCCGGGAGCTCCTCGAGCAGCCGGCCCAGGCACTCCTGGGCGCGATCGAGCGTCGGGCGGAGCACCTCGCTGATCCGGGACAGCTGAGCGCGCGGTGAGAGCCCATCCTTCGACAGCAGGTCTACGCCGGCGGCGTGCTGCTGCTTGAGCCCGCTCACCCGGATCATGAAGAACTCGTCGAGGTTCGTGTGGAAGATGGTGAGGAAGCGGAGCCGCTCGAGCAGCGGATTCGCGGGATCGACCGCCTCCTCGAGCACGCGCTCGTTGAACGCCGTCCACGAGAGCTCGCGGTTCTGGAAGAGGTCGCCGCTCTCGTAGTGGTCCAGCGGCCGAGGGCGAGCGGGTCGGCCCTCCTTCTTGACGCTGACGGTCAACCCTTCCTCCATGCCCGTACCTTCTCGGAGATACCATGCCACAGGGCCGGTCGGATAGCGTACCGTGCGCGCGCTCGCGCCGCGAGGGCGGGGTAAGGGGGCCCTCGGAGGCGAGATGAAGCTGCTGCTGTCGAACGACGACGGAATCGACGCGACGGGCATCGCGGTGCTCGAGTCTGCGCTGGGCCCGCTGGGTACGGTGTGGGTCGTCGCGCCCGAGACCGAGCAGTCCGCGACCAGCCACGCGCTCACCATGCACAAGCCGTTGCGGGTGACCACGCGGGGCGAGCGGCGGTGGGGCGTGTCGGGCACGCCCGCGGACTGCATCTACATCGCGTCACACCACCTGCTGCCCGAGCCCCCCGATCTGGTCGTCTCCGGGATCAATCGCGGCTCCAACCTCGGTAACGACGTGTTCTACAGCGGCACCGTCGCCGCGGCGATGGAGGCCGTGTTCAACGGCTTCCCCGCGATAGCCATCTCGCTGCACCTCGGGCCGGAGGATCGCGAGAAGCACTGGGAGACCGCAGGGGCCGTGGCGCGGCGTGTCGTCGAGGGCGTTCGCGACAACCCGCTCCCGTCGCGCGTGCTCCTCAACGTCAACGTCCCGAACGTGCCGCTCGACGCCTTGCGCGGGCTCAAGGTCACGTCGCTCGGGCATCGCCGGTACGCGCCGCTCGTCGATCTGCGCACCGATCCGCGGGGGCGTCGCTACTACTGGATTGGCGGCGCGCACGAGGCGTTCGTGCCGATCGAGGGCACGGACGGGCCGGCGATCGAGGCGGGGTGGGCGACGGTCACGCCGTTCCGGCCGGACCTGACGCACATCGAGTCGCTCGATCTGCTGCGGCGGTGGGTCGACGCATGAGCCACCTGCTGTGGGTGATCGCGCTCACCCTCCTCCCCACGCTCGAGCTCCGCGCGTCGATCCCGTACGCGATGGTGGTCGCGGGCTGGTCGGCGCTGCCGGCGGCATCGGTGGCCATCCTCGTGAACACCGCGCTCGCGCCGCTCGTGTGGGTGTTCGTCGACCGGGCGCTGCACCTCTTCCTTCGGATCGGATGGATCGATCGGATCTACCAGCGGTACGCGCACGCGAAGCGCGACAAGCTGGAGCGCCTGGTGGAGCGCTGGGGCGTGCTGGGGCTCGCGCTGTTCATCGGCGTGCCGCTGCCGGGCACCGGGGTCTATTCGGGCGCCGTGGCCGCCTACATGCTCGACTTCCGGTTCAGGGACTTCCTGCTCGCGTCGTTCCTGGGCTGCGTGTTGGCGGGATCGGTGGTGACCGGCGTGGTCGCGAGCGGCAGCAAGACCCTGTCGTTCCTGGTCAAGCCGGTGCCGGAGCAGGCGATCGCGGCGCCCGAGCCCGGCGCTGGATAGAGCGGCGGACCCGACCTGGAGTGCAGCGCATGGAAAAGCTCGAAGCCGACGTCCGTGAGGCGATTCGCGACATCCCCGACTTCCCGCAGCCCGGCGTGTTGTTCAAGGACATCACGCCGATGCTGGCCGATCCGGCGCTGTTCACGCGCGTGATCTCGTGGTTCGCCGAGCCGTACGCGCCCGCGCACATCCACACCGTGGTCGGCATGGAGTCGCGCGGGTTCATCTTCGGCGGCGCGCTCTCGGCGCTGCTGCACGCGGGGTTCGCGCCCGCGCGCAAGAAGGGGAAGCTCCCGCACGAGACGGTCGCGGTCGAGTACGAGCTCGAGTACGGGCGCGCGATCCTCGAGATGCACGTCGACGCCGTGCGCCCGGGCGACCGCGTGCTGATCTGCGACGACCTCCTGGCCACGGGGGGCACCGCGGCGGCTACGATCGAGCTGGTGCGGCGGCTGGGCGGCGAGGTCGTCGGCTGCGCGTTCGTCGTCGAGCTGGGCTTCCTCAACGGGCGCGACGTGCTCGACGTCCCCGTGCGCAGCCTCGTCCGCTACTGATCGCGGGTCACGCGGGCCCACACCGCGTCGACGGCGCGGACGAGGTCGTCCAGGTCGCCGTCGTTGCGGATCACGTGGGTCGCGAACGCTTCTTTGTCGCGCAGCGGGAGCTGCGCTGCGATGAGCGCCCGGGCCTCGTCCTCCGGCTGGCCGTCGCGGCCGATCAGCCGGTCGAGCTGCGTCTCGGGCGCGCAGCTCACCACGAGCAGCGTGGGGTAGAGCCGGTAGCTGCCCGTCTCGACCATCAGCGCCGCCTCGACCACCGCATACGCTGCACCCGCCTCGGCGAGCCGCGCGAGGCGACGTGCCGCGACGTCCCGAATCGCGGGGTGGGTCAGGGCCTCGAGGTCGCGGCGCGCCTCGGGATCGGTGGCGATGCGTCGGCGCATGGCCGCGCGATCCAGCGCGCCGTGCGCGTCCAGGCTGTCCGCACCGAACCGCTCGGCGATCGCCGCGAGGACGGGGCTGCCGGGTGCGACGACCTCGCGCGCGACCTGATCGAGGTCGATCACGGGCACCCCGTGGCGCTCGGCGAGCAGCCGCGCGACCGTCGACTTGCCTGTGGCGACGCCGCCCGTGAGCCCGACGACGTGCATCGTCAATCCTCGATCTTCTCGATGTAGCGGAAGATCGTGCGCGCATCGACGCCGAGATCGCGCGCGGTCTGCGCCTTGTTCCAGTTGTTCAGATCGAGCACCTGCCGGATGTAGTCGACCTTGAACTCCTCCTGGGCCTCGGCGAGCGGCTTGACGTGCCGCTTTCCGGTGCCCTCGAGCCCGAGGTCGTCCGGGTTGAGCAGCACGCGATCGCTCATGATCACGGCCTTCTTCAGCCGACTCTCGAGCTCGCGCACGTTGCCGGGCCAGAAGAACCCCTTGAGCGCGGACAGACCCTGGTTGGTGAAGCCGCGGGTCTTTGCATTGTACTGATCGCGGTACTTGTTGAGAAAGAACTGGGCGAGCACCTCGATGTCCTCGCCGCGGTCGCGCAGCGGCGGCAGCGTGATCGAGATCTCGTTGAGCCGGTAGAGGAGGTCCTCGCGGAACTCGCCGCGCGCGATC
>CAYQSE010000161.1:0-13401 GCA_964419905.1 uncultured Enterobacteriaceae bacterium | reverse complement strand
CCAGCCTGTCGCGCCAGACGCTGGCCGGCTTCATCCAGCCGCGCGTCGAGGAAATCTTCCAGAAGGTGCAGGACGAACTGGCCCGCAGCGGCTACGCGCGCCTGCTGCGCGCCGGCATCGTGCTGACCGGCGGCACGGCGCAGATGCCGGGCATGACGCAGCTCGGCGAGGAAATCTTCCACAACACGGTGAAGGTCGGCGTGCCGCACTACACCGGCAACCTGCGCGACTTCGTCAGGAACCCGCGCTACGCGACGGCGATGGGGCTGCTGCTCGAAGGCGTGGCGCAGCGGCAGCGCGGCATCAAGGAGCAACCCATGAGCATGGGACAGGTTTTCGGGCGCATGCGCGCCTGGTTTGCACGGAATCTTTAACTTTTTACCCGCAACACAAGGAGAGGCGAAATGTTTGAAATCATCGACAGGGACCCCAACGCGACGATCATCAAGGTCGTCGGCGTCGGCGGCGCCGGCGGCAATGCCGTCGAACACATGATCCGCGAAGGCGTCGGCGGCGTGGAATTCATCTGCTGCAACACCGATGCCCAGGCGCTCAAGCACTCCTCGGCCGGCGTCAAGCTGCAGCTCGGTCCGGGACTCGGCGCGGGCGGCAAGCCGGAGCGCGCACGCGAGCACGCACAGGGCGAGCGCGAAAAGATCGCCGAGGTGCTGACCGGCGCGCACATGTGCTTCATCACCGCCGGCATGGGCGGCGGCACCGGCACCGGCGCGGCGCCGATCATCGCGCAGGTCGCCCGGGAGTGCGGCGCGCTCACCGTCGGCGTGGTCACCCGTCCGTTCTTCTTCGAGGGGCGCAAGCGGCGCCGCCAGGCCGAGGAGGGCATCGAGGGGCTGACCGCGAACGTGGACACGCTGATCACGATCCCGAACCAGCGCCTCGTGTCGATGTCCACCGAGCGCACCAGCATGCGCGACGCGTTCCGCATGGCGGACGAGGTGCTGCTCCAGGCGGTCAAGGGCGTCAGCGACCTGATCAACTTCCAGGGCATGGTCAACGTCGACTTCGCCGACGTCCGCACGATCATGGGCGGCAAGGGCGTCGCGCTGATGGGCGTGGGCCAGGCCACCGGCGAGCACAAGACGGTCGAGGCGGCCCAGCGCGCGATCAGCAGCCCGCTGCTCGACGACGTGTCGATCGTCGGCGCGACCTCGGTGCTGATCAACATCACCGGCAACGCGAACCTCACGATGTACGAGATGCACGAGGCGAGCAGCCTGATCCAGGAAGAGGCCCACGAGGACTGTGAGGTCATCTGGGGCTGGGTCATCGACGAGACGATGGAGGACGAGGCTCGGGTGACGGTCATCGCCACCGGCTTCGAGGAGTCCCGCCAGATGCTGCAGCCGCAGTCCATCGAGCGTCGCGTCAACGAGCGCGTGATCCGCAACACGGTCGGCCGCACGCCCGCGCGCAACAGCCGTGAGCTGCACAGCGGCATCGACCGGCTCTACGAGGACTACGACATCCCGACGTTCTTCAAGAACGCCGACTGAACCGTTTTTCACAGCTCCCGACGGGGTAGCCCGCGGGGAGACGCAAGAGCCGCACCGGAAGGTGCACCCCCGAACCGGCGTCGCTGCCTCCGAACAGCGGCGCCGGTTCTTTTCGTCGAGGAGGGGGCGACCGCGTACCGTCCAAGTGATGGGGGGCGGCGCTCAATCTGATGGAAAGGGGTACGTCCCGAGGACGGGTGAGGGCGCTGAATGGGCCTGTAGTGTAGCTTCGCGCGTATGGCACGCGATGTGCAGTCCAAGTGTGGAGTCCCGCTCGGAAGGCCATCTACCGCCCCCCATTGGAGTTCCCCCATGCGAACCCTCGCTCTGCTCGCGCTCTTCGCCTTCGGCTGCGTCACCCCGTCCGAGCCCGAGGCGACGACGGTGGTCGTCAACCCGAAGCCCGCGCCGGCCAAGCCCGCGCCGGCTCCGGCTCCGGCGCCTGCCCCTGGCGTCTCGGTCTCGGTCGAGCTCCCCGAGGGGGCGGGCAGCGTCGACATCGACACGAAGCCCAAGTAGCGGCACCGGACCCGGCGCGTCACTTCGCCCGGGGGTCGTCCTCGGGCGCGTCCTTCGCGCGGTACGCCTTGAGCTTGCGGTACAGGGTCGCCGATCCGATCTGCAGCTGCTCGGCGGTGCGCGTCTGGTTCCCGTCGTTGACCTCCAGCGCGGCGAGGATGTACTCCTTCTCGACCTCCCCGAGCGGCTTGACCGCCCCCCGGGTGGGCATCGGCCGCGGGAAGGCGCGCCGCACCTCCTCGGGGAGATCCTCGAGCTCCACGCGACTGCCGGTGGCGAGCGCGACGCCGCGCTCCATCGCGTTCTGCAGCTCGCGCACGTTGCCCGGCCAGTCGTAGTTCAGGAGCTGATCGGCCACGTTCGGGGCGAAGCTCGTGATCTTGCGCTTCATGCGCTCCGCCGACTCGTGGAGGAGCATCCGGGCCAGCGGCAGCACGTCCTCGCGGCGCTCGCGCAGCGGCGGCACGGGAAGATCGACGACGTTGAGGCGATAGTAGAGGTCTTGCCGGAACGTGCCGGCCTCCACGGCGTCCAGGAGGTCCCGATGCGTCGCGGCCAGCACCCGAACATCGACGGGCCGGCTCTTGTTCTCGCCGACGCGGCGGATCTCGCGCTCCTGGAGCACGCGCAGCAGGCGGACCTGCATCGCGGGCGAGACGTCGCCCACCTCGTCGAGCAGGAGCGTCCCCTTGTGCGCGGCCTCGAACAGGCCGGGTCGGTCGTGCGTGGCCCCGGTGAACGACCCGCGCGCGTGCCCGAACAGCTCGCTCTCGAGGAGCGACTCGGACATCGCGCCGCAGTTGACCGCGATGAACGGGCCCGTGGCGCGCTCCGACTCGGAGTGGAGCAGCCGCGCGATGCGCTCCTTGCCGCTCCCGCTGTCGCCGGTGATCAGCACCGTGGTGTCGACCTTGGCCAGCCGCCGCGCCATGTCGACCGACTTCTGCATCGCGGTGCTCTTCGCGATGATTCCGAGCGGCGCCTCGGTATCGGGCAGCACCTCGACCAGGGCCTGGCGCGTCGCCCTCAGCTTGCGCTCGGCGACCTTGAGGCTCTCGGTGACCCGGTGCAGGGAGACCTCGAGGGCTTCCTGGAGACGGTTCGGCTCGAAGAAGACCAGATCGGCGCTGCGCTCCTCGCCCCACTCCTCTCGGGTGCGCCCGACCAGGTGGCAGGCGGAGTCGCCCTTGGCCAGGCAGCGATCCTCGAGGACGAAGATCTCGCGCCCGAAGCTCCGGCTCATGTAGCCGCTGGTGAGCCCGCAGATGGTCCAGCACACGGCCGCGTCGAACTGGCCGAAGTGCAGCAGGTGCTGCTCGGCCTCGTAGGAAGCGACGACCATGACGCCGTCCTTCGAGACGGGCACCGTGCTCGCGGACGCGACGCGGAACAGGCCCTGCAGGCCGTGAATGCGGGCGCCTGCGCCGCGCCAGTCCTCGTCGCTGTCCCAGCCGAACTCGGACTTCAAGGCATCGGCCATGCGCCAGCCGTGCGCGAAGCCGAACTGGGTGAGCACGGCCCGGGCGGCGGTGAGGCCGAAGTTCTCGACGAGGTACTTCCGCAGCAGCCCCATCGCGACAGCATCGAGGAGCAACGCGCGTTGTCCCGCGAACCGGATCACCCCGCCCTCGGGGTCCAGCTCCAACAGCTCCTTGTGGTCCAGGTCTTCGGCGCGCATCAAGGAGCCTCTTTGGTTGTCCGGGACCGTATACCTCGTCTCGTGGTAGCGCTGCGAGTCAAGGGAGCCCGATCTCGCTTACGAGCTCGGTGTGGCGGGCCCGCACCGCGTCGGCGCGCGGCCCGGACCACGCGACGCGGTCCACGAGGTCGACGCCGAGCGCGTACGTGCGAGCCGCCTTGACCCGCAGCGTGTCGATTCGCTTCCCCACCTCCTCGTCGTAGATCGCGCGCTGGGCCGGCGTGAGGCGTCGCGGGCGCCGGCTGGCCTCGAGATCGGCGGCCAGCGCCTCGAGCGCGCCGCCGTAGGTGAGCACGCCGTCGAGCACCCACTCGGGCTCGTCGAGCGCGGCGACGGCGGCGACCTCCTGCTCGATGCGCCGGATCAGGCGCGCGCGGGCCTCGAGGCGGCGTGCCTGGCGGCGGTCGCCGACGCGGAAGTGCAGCGCGGCCGCTTCGTCGGCCAGGGTGCGCGCGAGCATCGCGCGAGCCCGCGCCTGATACACGGCGAGCTGATCGGGGGCGAGCGTCGGGAGCACGTCGGCGAGCGCGCGGAGCCCGACCCGGGTGCGGCCCGTCTCGATCCACAGCGCGCCCTCGGCGAGCGTCACCTTCGCGACATCGGACGGATCCAGGCCGTCCCGCGCGAGGCGCGCGAGCGTGTCGAGCGCCTCCTCCGGGCGTCCGAGCGCAGCGAGGGCCTCGGCGCGCCTGAACAGCCGGTCGGGCGTCAGCGGGCTCGCGGGCCACGCGGCGAGACCGCGGTCGTAGAGCGCGACGGCCTGCGACGGATCGCCGTCGCGCTCCCACGCGAGCCCCATCAGGTACGTCGCGGCGTCGGCGTCCACGTCCGCGCGCGCGAGCGCCTCGCGGAGCACGACGCGGGCGCCCTCGGCGTCGCCGACATCGAGGCGGACGCGGGCCACGTCGAGCAGGGCCGCGGCGGTGGCTGCGGTCTCGAGCGGCGGCGGGGGTGTCTCAGGGGTGCTCGCGCGCGCGTGCGAGGCGCACAGCGCGAAGACGAGGAGGGCCCCCCGCGCGAGGCGGGGGGCCGGTGCCGCGATGGCCGTGTGGCCGCTCCGGGTACCCCCTACCGAATGGTAGGTGGGCTTCATTCGACCGCTTCCGGCGACCCTCTCAGAAGGGCTGCGCTCCACGATCGGTGACGAATCCCGAAGGATCGATACGAGGGGGACGACACGAAGGACGCAATCACGAACCTCGCAGCCCCTTCACCGTACGCGCAGGCCGGCGCCTTGGCAACTCGCGCGTCGACGTGCGCGGCGGAGGGCAGGGGGATCGCGCGCTCCCGCGTCCGCGCCACGACCGTGGGCGCCGCGAGGCGACCTGTGCTGGCGCGCGCGGCCGCGTCGTGGGCGCGCGGCGCGCGTGGGGTTCGCGAGCGCTGCGGGATCGTGGTAGGGATCGTCTCCCCGTCTCCCCCCCCCGCCGTGCCCGACGGAGCCCCCGATGCGACCTTCCCCCGCCCGCGCCCCCCTGCGCTCCCGGCTTTGGTATCTCCCCCTCACGCTCGTGTTCCTGGTCGGCGCCGCCGACAGCAGCGGCAAGGGCTGCTCGTGCAAGAAGGATCGCGACACCGGTGAGGTGGTCGACGAGGTCGTCGAGACGGTGCAGACCGTCGAGACGCCGCTCCAGATCACCTCGGTCGAGCCGGCGCGTGGCGAGGCGGGTAAGGCGTTCACCGCGCGCGTGTTCGGGGCTGGCTTCGAGCGTGGCGCGGGCGTGTACTTCGGCGGCACCCAGGGTATCGACGCCGCGGTGGCCGACGCGAACACGATCAAGGTCCAGGTCCCCGCGATGCCCGAGGGCACCTACGACGTCTACGTGACCAACCCGGACGGCACCCGCGCGACGCTCCGGCGCGGCCTCCAGATCGTGCAGACCGTGCCCGACTGCGCGTTCCTGCGCGTCTACTTCGAGTTCGATCAGGCGCGGCTCGTGCCCGACGCCGAGGCCGCGATCAACGGGTTCGTCCCGTGCTACCAGACCGCCACCGGCGGCATCCTGGTCGAGGGACACACCGACGAGCGAGGCACCACCGAGTACAATCTCGCGCTCGGCCAGCGCCGCGCCGACGCCACCGCGCGGCACCTCACCAGCCGCGGCATCCAGTCGAGCCGCATCCAGGTCGTGAGCTTCGGCGAGGAGCGCCCGATCGACCCGTCGTCCAACGAGGCCGCGTGGGCCAAGAATCGCCGGGCGGACATCCATGTCGGTCGCTGACGTGCGCCTGCCGGCGCTGTGGCTGAGCCTCGCGCTCCTCACCGGCTGCCCGATGACCAACAAGTCGGCGACCGACAGCTATGCGCGGCAGGTCGCGGTCGCGACGCTGCGGGTGGCCACCCTCGAGGCCGAGGTCTCGTCCACCGAGCAGCGCCTGTCGCAGATGGAGGAGGCGATGCGCGCGCAGGGCGCCGACACCGTCACCCGGCTCGAGACGATCGAGCAGGTCAACGCGGAGGTCGGCAGCATCCGCGGCGCCATCGAGGTGCTGCAGCACAAGGTCGGGGAGGCGCGCGCGCTGCTCGACGAGACGATCGTCATCCAGGACGAGCGGATGCTCTACCTCGAGACGCGGATCGCCCAGCTCGAGGGCTTCCTGGGCGTCAAGCCGCCGCCGCCGCCCGAGCGCACGCCCATCGCGGGTGGCCAGACGGTGATCGCGCCCGACGGCACGATCGTGCACGTGCCCGACGCCGGTCCCGAGGTCTCCGAGCAGCCGATCCCCGACACGATCGACGGCAAGCTCGAGCTCGCGGTCTCGCACATGGAGGGCGGCCGCAACGGCGTGGCCCGCGCGATCCTGCTCAAGGCCGAGGCCGCACATCCGGGCGACGCGAAGCTGTCCGAGGTCCGCTACCGCATCGCCGAGACCTGGTTCAACGAGAACGACTGGCGCAAGGCGATCAGCGAGTTCAACACCGTGATCGAGACGTGGCCGAAGAGCCCGTGGGCGCCGTGGTCCATGCTCGCGCAGGGCGACGCGTTCAAGCAGTGGGGCCAGCCCGACAACGCGCGGTTGTTCTATGAGGAGGTCGTGCGCGTCTACCCGAAGAGCGACGCGGCCAAGGAAGCGAAGAAGCTCCTCGCGCAGTGATCCTTGACCCGGCACCCGCCGGGTCATAAGGGGGGCTGTCAACGCGATTCCCACTCCGGGGATCGGTCCGTTCCGGGCCGGTCCTTTTTTGTTTGGCAGACCCTTGGACCCGTTCATCCTCCGCCGCAACCTCCGTGAGCGACTCGAACCCACCGTAGCGCGGATGGGCTTCGATCTCGTCGCCGTGGAGTGGTCCGGGGATCGGTCCGGGCGCATCCTGCGGCTGTCGATCGACGGCCCGGACGGGGTGGGGGCCGACGACTGCGCCGAGGTCAGCCTGCGGCTCTCGCCGCTGCTGGACGAGGCCGACCCCATCACCGGGGCGTACGTCCTCGAGGTGAGCAGCCCGGGCATCGAGCGCCCTGTGCAGCGCCTCGACGACTTCCACCGGCTGCAAGGGTTCCGCGCCAAGATCCGCCTGTTCGAGGGGCATCCGCGCCGTCGCTACACCGGCACCCTCGCCGGCGTCGACGGCAGCGAGATCCGCATCGAGGTGGACGGCGCAGAGCACCGCATCGATTTCGACAGCATCGAGAGGGCCAACCTGGTCCTCGAACTCGACGAGTACGAGCGACTCCCCGAGGTCCTGTACGGGCCCCGCGCGCTCGAGGAGAGCCCCGAATGATCAGCGATCTGGAACGGTTGGTAGACGGGATCACCCGCGAGAAGAACATCCCGCGGGACGTGGTGATCGAGATCCTCGAGAACGCCATGGAGCAAGCCGGGCGCAAGCGCTACGGCATGACCAAGGATCTCGAGGCCCAGTACAACGAAGAGCTCGGCGAGGTCGAGCTGTTCGAGTTCCGCACCGTCGTCGAGGACGTCGAGGACGACGACCTCGAGATCCACCTCGAGGAGGCCCAGGAGCTCGACCCCGAGTGCATGATCGGCGACTCGCTGGGCATCAAGATGAACGTGACCGAGCTGGGGCGCATCGCGGCCCAGACCGCCAAGCAGGTCATCATCCAGCGCATCCGCGACGCCGAGCGCGAGCTGACGTTCAACGAGTTCAAGGACCGCAAGAACGAGCTGATCACCGGCATCGTGCGGCGGTTCGAGAAGGGCAACATCATCGTCGACCTGAACCGCGCCGAGGCCATCCTCGGTCGCCGCGAGCAGGTGCCGACCGAGACGTATCGCCCCGGCGACCGCATCCAGGCCTACGTGGTCGACATCACCCGCGCCACGCGGCAGCCGCAGGTCGTGCTCAGCCGCACCCATCCCGGCCTGCTGATGAAGCTGTTCGAGATGGAGGTGCCCGAGATCTACGAGGGCATCGTGCGCATCGAGGCGTGCGCCCGTGAGCCCGGTCATCGCGCGAAGATCGCGGTGTCGTCGGTCGATCCCGACGTCGATCCGGTCGGTGCGTGCGTCGGCCTGAAGGGCAGCCGCGTGCAGGCCGTCGTGGCCGAGCTGCGCGGCGAGGCGATCGACATCATCCCCTGGCATCCGGACCCGGCGCGGTTCATCGTCTACGCGATCGCGCCCGCCCAGGTCGAGCGCGTGTACATCGACGACTCCACGCACACGATGGAGCTCGTGGTGCCCGACGACCAGCTCGCGAAGGCGATCGGTCGCCGCGGCCAGAACGTGCGCCTCGCGGCGCAGCTCACCGGCTGGCGGATCGACATCTACTCCGAGAGCAAGCACGCCGAGATGCTCGACGCGGCCCGTCGCGAGATCGCCCGCATCGCCGGGCTCACCGACGAGGACGTCGACGTGCTGGTGCGCAGCGGCTTCCAGTCGGCGCAGGAGGTCTCGGACGCCGAGGCCACCGAGATCGCCGGGCTGCTCAACCTCGAAGAGGACGAGGCGCGCGCGATCATCGCCGGAGCCGACAAGGTGGTCACCGACCTGATCATGGAGGAGGCCGCGCGCCGCAAGGACCGCGAGGTCGAGGCGAAGGCCAAGCGCGAGCTCCGCGCCGCCGAGCGCGCCGCCTCGTCGTCCGACGCGGTGCTGCCGCCCGAGGCCGACGAGGATCTGCCCGCAGAGATGGAGTAGGGCGCATTGAGCGCCGTCCGCACCTGCGTGTTCTGTCGGGGCGAGGAGGATCGGGGCGACCTGATCCGGCTCGCCCTCGATCCCTCGGGCGCCCTCGTGGTCGACTACCGCGCGCGCCTGCCGGGGCGGGGCGCGTGGGTGCATCCGCGCCGCGCTTGCGTCGACCTCGCGGCCAAGCAGGCGGGGCGACTCGCCAAGGCGCTGCACGCGCCGCGGGTCGACGCGTCAGGCCTGCTCGCGCAGCTCCAGGGTGCGGTCGCGCGGTCGATCGAGGACGGGCTGTCGCAGGCCGCGGCCGCGGGCGCGTTGATCTGTGGGCATGACGCGCTCGAGCGCGCGCTGCGATCGGGTGCGGTCGTCGAGGTGGCCCTCGCGAACGACGCCGCCGAGCGCACCGAGCGCGATCTGCGGCGTGTCGCTGGCGAAGACGTCCCGTTCACCGTGGTGTCGCTCGACCGCGACGCGCTCGGGGCGCGGGTGGGCCGCGCGCCGCTCGCCGCGGTCGGCGTGACCGACGCGAGCGCCTCGGTACACCTACGCCGGCAGTTGCGCCGGCTCCGCGAACTAGGTTAGGCCAGCGGCCGAGGAGCCGTGTGTGATGAATGCTCGCTAAATACGGGCACGAAGGTCGGACCCCGCCTGCCCGCCGGGGCCGTCCCACCACGACGTAGATCAGGTCAGCCCCTGTGCTCACCCTGGTCTCGATTACCAGGGCCGTAGGGGTTTCATGGCCAAGAAGGACGACATCCTCGAGCGACTCACGCAGGCTCCCACCGACGGCATCCCCCGTCGGGTGGAGGTCGCCGATCCGCGTGCTGCAGAGGGTCTCGTCGAGACCCGGGTCAGCCGGAAGGTGGTGCGCCGCCGCAGGGCCGACGAGGGCCCAGAGGAAGTGGTGGCGGAGCCCGTCGCCACCACGGTGCGGCGCCGCCGCCCCATCACTGCCGACGAGCCCGCGCAGGCGGCGCCCGAGGTGATCGCCGAGGCGCCCAAGGCCGAGAAGCCCGCGCCCGCCCCCGCGCCTGCGCCCACGCCCGTCGTCGCCGAGGTCGCGCCCGCGCCGAAGCCCGAGCCCACGCCCGAGCCCTAGCCCGCGCCGGTCGCCGCGGCCCCCGTGGGCGCGCCGCCGCCCGCGCCGCAGCCGGTCGCCCCGGCGCCTGCGCCGCCCGAGCCCGTCGCCGCAGCGCCCACCAAGCCGGCGCCCACGCCCGAGTCGCAGACGCTGCCCAACGAGCCCCGGTTCCAGGGCCTCGGCAAGGCGGTCGTCATGCCCCCGCCCGGCTACGACCCCACGAACCCGAACACCTGGCGGCGTGAGTCCACGCGCCCGACCCGCCCGTCCGCGGCCCCCGCGCCGGCCGCCCCCGCCGCGGCCACCGAAGAGCCCGCGCGCGGCCGTCGTCGCGTCGCCAACCCCGACTTCCGCGATCGTCGCGGCGGCGCCGCTGCGCGTCGTCCGAGCGGTCCCGGCGGCGGTCCGGGGGGTCCCGGTGGCGGTCCTCCCGGTCGCGGCGGTCGCGCCGACATGAACCAGGGGCGCCGCAAGAAGCGCGGCGGCATGGCGCCCGCCAAGCAGGCGTCGCCGACGCCCAAGGCGATCAAGCGCAAGATCCGCGTCGACCACGTCATCTCCGTGAGCCAGCTCGCGCACGAGATGGGCGTGAAGGCCTCGGCCGTCATCAAGGAGCTCCTCGGCATGGGGCAGATGGCGACCGCGAACGAGATGCTCGACATCGACACCGCGACGCTGATCGCGGCCGAGTTCGAGTACCAGGTCGAGAACGTCGGCTTCCAGGAAGGCGAGTTCATCCCGCAGATCGAAGAGGCGATCGACGAGGAGGGGTCCATCTTCCGCCCGCCGGTCGTCACGATCATGGGCCACGTCGACCACGGCAAGACGACGCTGCTCGACGCGATCCGCGACGCGCGCGTCGCCCAGGGCGAGGCCGGCGGCATCACGCAGCACATCGGCGCCTACCAGGTCGACCACAACGGTCGCATGATCACCTTCATCGACACGCCGGGTCACGCTGCGTTCACCGAGATGCGTGCCCGCGGCGCGCACGTGACCGACATCGTCGTGCTCGTGGTCGCCGCCGACGACGGCGTGCAGCCGCAAACCGAAGAGGCCATCGCCCACGCGAAGGCCGCGGGCGTGCCGATCGTCGTCGCGATCAACAAGATGGACAAGGTCGGCGTCAACCCCGACAACATCAAGAAGCGGCTCACCGAGTACGGCCTGCAGCCCGAAGAGTGGGGCGGCGAGACGCTGTACGCGCCGGTCTCGGCGCTCAAGCGCACCGGCATCGACGGGCTGCTCGAGCAGATCCTGCTGCAGTCCGAGGTGCTCGAGCTCTCCGCGAACCCCGATCGGTTCGCCGAGGGCACGGTCATCGAGTCGAAGATGGAGCGCGGCCGCGGCGCCGTCGCCACCGTCCTCGTGCAGAAGGGCACGCTCAAGCGCGGCGATCACGTCGTGCTCGGCGCCGTCTCCGGCAAGGTCCGCGCGATGGTCGACCACAAGGGCAAGCCGCTGAAGGAGGCCGGGCCGTCCACGCCGGTCGAGATCTTCGGCCTCTCCGATCTGCCGCAGACGGGCGACGTGCTCACCGCGGTCGAGAACGAGAAGAACGCGCGCACGCTCGCCGAGCACCGCGCCGCCCAGCGCCGCCAGGAGGACATGGCCCGTCAGCGCCGCAAGACCTCCGACGACCTGTTCGCGATGGCGCGCGGCGAGCAGAAGAAGGTCCTGAACATCGTCCTCAAGGCCGACGTGCACGGCTCGCTCGAGGCGCTGCGCCAGGCGATCGAGGCGATCGAGGTGCCAGGCGCCGAGGTGCGCATCCTGCACGCCGGCGTGGGCGCCATCTCCGAGTCCGACGTGAACCTCGCGGTGGCCAACGACACGCTGCTCATCGGGTTCAACGTCAACGTCGGCCCGAACGCGCGCAGCTCCGCCGCGGGGCAGGGCGTCGAGCCCGAGCTGTTCGAGATCATCTACGGCGTGCTCGACCGCGTGAAGGCGCTGCTCACCGGGATGCTCGAGCCCGAGTACGAGCTGGTCCGGCGGGGCATGGCCGAGGTCCGCGCGATCTTCAAGATCTCGCGCATCGGCACCGTCGCTGGCTGCATGGTGCTCGAGGGCCCGGTCGGTCGTGGCCACAGCGCCAAGCTCCTGCGCGACGGCAAGGAGATCTGGAAGGGCAAGCTGTCCACGCTCAAGCGGTTCAAGGACGACGTCCGCGAGGTCGGCACCGGCTACGAGTGCGGCATCGCGCTCGAGGGCATGGACGACATCCGCGAGAACGATCTGATCGAGACGTACAGTCTCGAGGAGATCGTCCGCACCTAGCGGAGCGGCCTTGCGCACCATCCATGTCGGCGTCCTGCGCCTCGTCCTGCGGGTCGGGGGCGCGCGCACCCTGAAGGATCGCCGCCAGGCGGTGGTGAGCCTTCGCGACCGCGTGCGCCACCGGTTCGAGGTCACCTGGAACGAGGTCGACGACGGAGAGGCGCCTGCACGCGCCGTGATCGTGTGCACGACGGCCGGCACGGACGCCCGTGGCATCCGCGCCGTGTTCGATCAGATCCGCGCGTTCGTGGACGGCAGCGGCAAGGCGTGGGCCGAGGCCGTCGACGTGGACGTCAGCCCGTGGCATCCTCCCGATGTCGACTGGAGCCTGGAGGAGCCGAGCGATGGGTGAGCTGGCACGGCGTCGCAGCGCGCACGACCTATGGATCTCGCGGAGCCACCTGTGGGGAGCCGGCCTCGGCGCGGTGCTGCTCGCGGTGTGCGCGTTCTCCGCGGGCGTCGTGCTCGGCGGCGGCGAGCGCGCGCACGCGGCGCCCGCCGATCCGCTCGGGCTCGGCAGCGCGCCCGACGACAGCCTGGTCGAGCTGCTCGCGCGCGTCGAGGCGAGCGCCGACCCGACGAGCGGCATGGCGTCGCTGACCTTCCCGGGCGTGCTCTCCGGCGGCGCGCCGGGCGAGGTCGCGCTGCCCGCCGAGAAGCGCACGAAGGGGCAGGCCAGCACGGTCCGCCCCGCGCCAGGCGCCGACGCGCCGACCGCCGATGCGCGCCCCGAGGGGCGCTACACCGTCGCGCTGCTCACCACCTCCGAGCGATCGCGCGCGGCCGCGCTGCGCGAGCAGCTCCAGGCGCGCGATCTCCCGGCGTGGGTCGCTGCCGAGCGCGTCGATGGCGAGGGCGTGTGGCGGGTCAGCCTCGGCGGCTTCCCGACCGAGGCGGCCGCGCGCACCGCCGCGGATCGCTTCGCCGGCATGGCCGAGGATCTGCCGATCGTCGCCGGTGGTCAGGTCGAGGCGATGCCGGAAGTCCGCGGCCGGTAGTCGTCCGCGCCGCCCGATCCCCGGCTACAGGGGAGGGGCTGGAGCGACCTCCCCCGACACAGGGGCGGACGATGGACGAGATCTCGGGTTTCTGGATGGGCGCGGGCGCGCAGGGGCGGCGGTACGACCTCGCTCAGCTCGCCGACGCGGTCGGTGGGTGGGAGGCGCTCGAGGCGGGCGGGGAGGCGGCGCTCGTCGCGGCCGGCGTCGAGCCGGCGC